>NZ_JBAKAS010000008.1:0-175989 GCF_038155025.1 Marinomonas sp. TI.3.20
TCAAACCTTCTTGGGTAGTGTTGCTAAGAATGTGTTAAGCCACTCACATATCCCAATGTTGATAGTGCCTTTGCCGGAGCTTTAAAGCTTAGCTTACGACTCTTATGACTACGCGTTAATCTGCGTTGATCTACATTAGCCTCGTTATTATTTAAACGGGGCTTTTTTTTATGTTAGGTTTTCTGCCTTTCATCTTGCTTATCTATCTACATTTCAAACCGCTGCAGGCTCTAGAAGTCATGCTTAGTGTCTATATCTTCTCGTTGTTTTTTTAGCTATTGCTATGGTCTAAAGGTGAGTTTGTCCCATTAATTGAGATTATATTGGATAGCTTTGCCTAAGAGTGTTTTTGGCGGCACTTGTTGAGCGGACTTCTCCAGCCACACTTTGTACTTTGCTAATATCTTGTCGGATGTGAAGGGCTTCTTCAGCCATCCCTTGCTGTTTGGCTAAGACTTCGACGACATATAGTTTTTTAAAATGATTGATCGCTACTGTCGCTTTGCCCGGTTTCCCTTTGGGCATGCCTTTTTCCACTTCAATAATTTTCGGCGTGCGTGGGTCCAGCAACCGGCAAGCGTTGCCTTGGTCGATTCGTAGGCTTGGTAGCCATCTCCATTCAGATACCCATCGAACCCTTGTAAAAAATCGATGGAACATTGAGCACTTCGTGTGGGCTGGAAGTCGTATAACAGTGTAAGCGTCCGGCCATCACCACCAAGATAGGCTTAAATTAACTCACTTTTTTAATTTTGTTATTGGCGTAAAACGAGAAGCTGGTCTAGGGTTATGTGTAGACAGAGAGCAAGGGATTGTTAAAGCCTTCAGGATGATCTCCGCGCGACAAGGATGCTGTAAAGAGTCCTTTCCGTTGTCTCTATTTGATGTTCCATGGCAGTAAGCTGTCTATTTCTTTCTGGTCACTTTCATCGGCCAATAACGGCAGTTTTTCAAACAGCATCACCAGATAGTCGGATGGGATCAGCCCATTCGCTTTGACAGTCTCGATAATGCTGTAAAGCATCGCGCTGGATTGGCGTCATTGCCGGTGTTTGAGAACAACCAATTTTTACGGCCAATCACGAAGGGTTTGATCGCGCGTTCTGCTCGGTTATTGTCGATATTAATATCACCGTCTTGGAGGTAAGTGGTGAGTTTGTCCCATTGATTCAGATTGTATTGAATCGCTTTTCCAAGCAAGAGGCCGGCAGGACCTGTTATGCAGATTTGTCTAAGGAACATGCGATCAAGTAGAGCTGCTCGCCTTAAGGTTCTAAAAAATCCCATGGCAGTCAGTAATATGGCTGCTTTGTTACTTTTTTACCACTAAACAAGATAATTAAACCTTGTTTAGTGGTTTTTAAACGGATTAACCCCTCGCTGCTCGTATCATTTGATCCACTCGAACTACATTAGCAAGAGCAAGAGCAAATAACATTGCCAGCTTATTGTCATTTTTAGCAACTCCTCGATAGATCGCTTTTCTGAACCCAAACTGACACTTAATGATTCGAAACGGATGCTCTACTTTCGTTCGAATAGGTTGTTTATTCTTTCTTGGATGCTTGCTCCAAGCCTTTATTTTGCTCTGCATTTCTGAAATCAACCAATTGGCTTTTACATGCTTTAGTTCTTCTCTTTTTTGCGCGCCACGGTAACCAGAATCCGCTGTGATAAAATACTCTTCTCCGTGAAGAAGATTTGCTGTTTCATTAAGATCATGAATGTTCGCTGCGGTTGTACTTAAACTATGTGTTAAGCCTGTTCGGGCATCGACGCTAATATGCGCTTTCATTCCAAAATGCCATTAATTTCCTTTTTGAGTCTGATTCATTTCAGGGTCTCTTTGTCTTGTTTTTGGTCAAGCTGGCCGCCTCAATAATAGTCGCGTCAACATGGAAATACTCGAAGGTTAAAAATGAATTGTCTCATGAGTAGGACTTATTCGCATGCTCCCTAGCCGCAAGGGGCGTTCTTGCGGCTCACAAATGGTTAGTAGTAACATGGCAACACAACTGACTCACAAGCGCGTTAGCGCCATCAATGGAATAATAACTATATGAGCGATCTGTATACGCAAATGATCACCGTTTTTTTAGGTTTTTTTGCCATAATGAACCCGATCGCAAACACGGCAGCCTTCGCGGGCTTAGCCGGAGACAAAAGCAAAGCCGAACAAGTCAAAATCGCCGCAAAAGCATTGATCATTACATTCATCGTCATCTTATCTTTTGCTCTACTTGGCAAAGCCATCTTTCATTTATTTGGCATTACCATTTCTGCATTGAGGATAACGGGGGGCATTCTGGTGTTTCTAGTCGGTTATCACATGCTTAATGGACGCACCTCTAAAATGCATTCCGCTGAACAGCATGAAGAAGCAGACATCGCCGTATCGCCTTTGGCTGTGCCACTGCTTGCTGGCCCCGGCACCATTGCTACCGCAATGAATTACTCCTCATCAGGCGGCTTAACCGGCATATTAGTAACATTGTCGGTATTCGCCGTTTTATGCATCATCACTTTTTTCTGCTTTGTGTTCAGCTCACGTATTTTGGCACTCATAGGAGAAAGCGGACTCGATATCGTCACTCGTCTAATGGGATTAATTCTGGCCGTCATAGGCATGCAAATGGCAATCGCTGGCGTTACCGAAGTAGTCAAAGCCATGAGCTAAAACGACTCAAAGCCTAGTCAATAATCTTTAACGAGAAGGTGGAGAATTGGGATTCACTGACTTTTATACGCTGCTGGCACATCGCCAGCTCAACCATGGCTTCCCTTCGAAAGCACCGCCTACCTCATCAAAAGCACCAATTGATCTTACCTAAAAATCACCAAGCCTCATGGGCTTGTTACAATTTTGAGGTAGCTGTGGTGTTATTTACCCACTAAATAGACTATTGAGCGCTCTTCCCTTATCTTTTACCCTATCTATACCAATTTTAATCAAATTAAAGTAATCAGCTGACGGTGTTATGATGTAAGATGTTGATCTATACATTGCTGTTTATCATAGTAGTTGACGTTCCTATATTGTACATTAGAACTACATATCTAAAGGATGGTGTTTGTTACACTCCATTCTGAATACGCTTCGCTACTTTATCCCAAAACTCCACACTACAAAGACGCTTTCTTAGAAAGGCCTTAACTGTATTTATGATTGGAGCAACAACCTTATGTCAAACAAGAGAAATACCTTATATGAAAGATAAAAACTATATCTTTGAGCGAATTCAAAACTTCGCTGGAAAAGATTTTGATCCGACTGCTGATAGCCAGGTGGCGGCGGTGTTGCGTTCTAAGTTTAATATTTATTTACCACAGAGAATATCCATTGATAAATCGTTAGAATCAACAAGCAGTGACCATGAAATAATCAGTCTTATTTTAAAATATCGCACGATGAACTAAGAACAACTCGATCGTCCGCAGCCGTTGCTTTCAAATGACACTCTCTTCATGCAGACCTGTTCAAAGTACGCTTTATACCAACACCACTAGCATGACAGAAATCTTTTTTTCCAGACTCGATCTGCAGCTTGGTGCAATAAACTATGACGCCACGCGACACGCTCTTCTTGTCGATCGTAGCCACCACCAATAACACACGCTACTGGCAAACCTTGTACACCTGTTTATTAGGAGAGGCACCCCCAACTCTTTGTTATTAATAAATTTTAAAGATGCCTGTCCTAGCTAAATCTAGCCAATCGTCTCGTTAAATGTAACAAGCTGAATGGCGGTTTATTAGAGTATCCATGCTTATTTTAAATATTTTTGGCAAAGCGTTAACTTAATGACCCATCTTACTTTTCCATTCCATACCAACAGAATAGCGCTTATCAAAACCAAACCATGGGTGGTCTTCATCTGCATTAGATCTTTCAGATAGTGATAAATATTTACACTGTTTAGCGATATTTTTTACGTAGCAATCCATCATCGCTAAAGCAAAATGTTTGTTTATAGTATTTAATTTTTGAGTATCCCAAGTGGGTTCGTCGTAATGCCCTAAATCAAATGCATTTTTATACGCTATAGCCGGCGCTGGGTGAGGGGCAGTATTATGTCGAGCATTTTCATAAGTCAGCAAGAAAGTATTTTTTGAGCCAGTATTGTTATACAGTTTTACAATACTTTTATAGTCAGCCACATCATCAAGATCACCAGCAACATACAATAGTGGCGTTGTTATTTTTGCCAAACTATCCAGTGAAAACAAACGATATGCCTCACCCCATGGATCCATGGCTATCACAGCATCCCAGTGACTCGTACGCTGTTTTTCAGAAGGGCATTTATTCAGAAGGTTTTTAATATCATTGGCTACTTTTATATCTTTAACACCCATAAATTTGTTTATATTTTGATCGCTAAAATGATAACAACCTCCTGCTGATTTTATAGCGCCATACCCTCCCATAGAATATCCAATTAAACCGGATTTCTGTGTATCAAGTACCCCTGAAAGAAATGTTTTATTATGATTGAAATACTTTTTAGTGAACTCTTGATCTCTAGACCGGTTTATTAGAGTGCTTGGAAATCCTGAATAGGGGGATGATTTAAAATCGACTTCTGCATTTGTTGAGTCGGTATGATCAATACCTACTACTATGTACCCGTTAGATGCTAAGTGCTCACCTAAATAAAACATAATTGTTCTGTAGCCAGTATACCCATGAGAAAGAATGATAAGTGGAAATTTTCCTGCCGTATTAACAACCGCTGAATTTCTAACGGCATTTGCGATAATTGAAAACGGTTGCCCTGATCGAGTTACATTGTCATACGTAGTGGCATTATTACTATTTACTTTTTCACTACCTGGATACCAAACTTCTAGTTTCAGCGTTCTTGTCTTGTTGTCTGCATTAGTAAACGGGTCGTAATAATTTTTATCCGTTATTTCCATTGTTCTTACACCAACGCTATACCCCCCTGCTTTTGCCAAATCAGGGCTCATTTCTGATGGAACGTTAGTGTATAACTGCTCAGGCGTTGGCGGAACTGAAGCGATTGCCTGTTGTGAACATATAATAGTTGATAAAGAGAACAACATTATTTTAAACATACTCATCCTTAATTTTTGTCTTTATTATTTTGTTGACTTTATCACCCTACCAAATTACGTAAAAGATAACATTAGCGAAAAATTATTTTCAAACTGAGATTGGATGGGGAGAGTTATTTATCCATAACCTCATACACAAAAGTGGAACCTTTAAAAAACTCTCATCGTTTTGACTATGAAGCAACGACGTTATTACACACTAAGAAACCTGTGTTTTATGGCAGATAAGTACTTTATTTTTAAACGAATTCAGGATTTTACTAGTTGAGGGGTTGGTTCAAGCGCAAATGGTTAGGTCGCGGGGATGCCACTTCCTAAATATAATATTTATTTACCTCAGAAAAACTCTATCGATCCACCGCTGGAGTCTTTCAGCAGCGTCACAAAATTATCAGTTTTATTATCCAATGCTGCCCGCCTAAGCTTTTTACCTGTTTTTATTCATTACTATTGGGCGTGTTTTTCTAACTAACGGGCCTGTGCAAAAAAATGCTGCGTGAGTGAATACAAAGCTTACGAAGATGAAAGACTATTCTCTTCCCAGACTTGAGCTGCCGCTTGGTGCAATAAACTATGACGCCACGCGACACGCTCTTCTTGTCGATCGTAGCCACCACCAATCACACACGCCACTGGCAAACCTTGTTCAATGCAGGTGCCGATCATATAGCGATCACGTGCTAACACGCCACTGTCCGTCAGATTGACGTAACCTAATCGATCGTCTTTGTGCACATCAACTCCAGCATCATAGAAGATGAAATCCGGTTGATACTCAGCAAGCAAGCTCGGTAAGGTATTTTGCAGAATAGACAAATAGCATTCGTCATCGGCACCTTTTGGAATCGCGATATTGATGCCTTTTGTTTGCTTCACACTGGGGTAGTTTTCTTCACAATGCCAAGAAACAGGGATTATGTCGGTACGGTCTTGAAAGAAGGCTACGGTGCCATCCCCTTGATGCACGTCACAATCTAAAATGAGAATTTTTTTCGCTTTACCAGAATTGACTAACGCCAGTGCCGCAACCGCTAAATCATTAAAAATGCAGAAGCCCGCTCCGTGAGAAGGGTGCGCGTGATGAGTCCCGCCTGCAAGATGACAAGCCAGACCATGCTGCAATGCCAACTCGCTGGTTAATATCGTTCCTGAAACTGCGCGCAAGGTCCGCTCAACCAACCACTCAGACCAAGGTAAGCCAATGTTTTTGATCTCTTGAGCGGTTAATTCACCACGAATAAATCGTTGTACATAGCCTTTGTCGTGGGCTTGCATCAATGTTGTTAATGATAGTGGCGCTGGTTGATGTTCATTTTCATCAGTCAATATTCCCAGCTCTCGTAATGTCTCGGCAAGCAGCCTGAATTTATGCATAGGAAAACGATGCCCCGCAGGAAACGGAATACTGTAGTTAGAGTGAAACACCAATGGGAGCGCTTTATGGCTGACTGGCACGACATTGCTTACCGAAAGGAAGTTGGTCATAGAAAGTAGGGAAACTCTAAAACATCAAAAAAAACCATGCTATCAAGAATCAAGAGCGATGCGCTACCATCTCTTTAGGGTAATAGCCAGCCTAGATTAATGTGATAGTTCCCGATAACATGCAAAACAACACTGAGTTATATCCGTTATCGAGATACATACGAGGAAAACATGCCAAACTATTGGTTGATGAAATCTGAACCAGATGCGTTTTCAATAGACGATCTAATAAGACAGGGAGCTTCTCCTTGGGATGGTGTTCGAAACTATCAAGCACGTAATTTTATGAAAGAGATGCAGGTGGATGACCTTGTCTTTTTTTATCATTCGAGTTGCAAACCGGCGGGGATTGTCGGCATTGCAAAAGTCACTCGCTGCGCTTACCCAGATCACACGAGTTGGGACCCAAGCAGTGCTTACTTCGACCTTAAATCCACCCCAGAAAGTCCGCGCTGGTTTATGGTGGATATTGAGTTGGTCGAGAAATTCCCTGCGCTCATTCCATTAAGCACCCTAAAGCAAGATCCAGCATTAGCCGAGATGCTGTTAGTCAAAAAAGGCAGCCGTTTGTCTGTCATGCCCATTCAAAAAAATGAGTTTCAGCATATCATCAGTACCACTCACTATGCCTAATCAGACTAGCAGGCCAGCGCTTTATATTCAGTGATAACGCCTTTCACGCACTTTTAACGAGACGGCTTTATCAAAGTAGTAACGCGCGACAACACCAAAATAGTCGTTTCGCTCACCAGATCGTACAATGATCCCGACACTACCAAGCTGCTTATACTTTTCCGGCTGATAATAGGTTTCAAATCGCCAAGCCGCTTCGTCATTATAATGTTCGCGGTATAAGGAAATACGTTGATTATCCGTCAAATAGTAGCTCGCACCAACTCGTGTACTACTAATGTTACTCAAAGTATTTTTATAAGAAGTATAATTGCCCGTTAAAGTAACAGAACCCCAAAACACATCGGCCATCCCTCGACCAATAACGCTTCGCTCAGACTCTTTATTTTCATCTTTGGGTTTAAGTTCAGAAAGCCCGATACCAACACCAAGGCGGCCGTATTGATTACGAGCAAACCAATTAGAAGACAATTCAGACTGTGCAAAGCTGTCTTTTGATGACCCCGTAATTAAATAGTTACTGTTTAGCAACACTTGTGTGGAATACTCCTCACTTAAGGGTATATTAAGCATGACATCAATATTAAACAGCGCCTTACTGTTTAATAGCCCTGCGCCCAAACCAAGTTCGAAATTAGGCGCTTCGTCATCCGCCCACACCACACTGTGGAAGATGTTAAAAAAAATGAATATTGAAAACAGATACTTCATATAGGTTCCTTGCCTAGACAGCCCGTAACTGTGGCATTGTAGGGCAAATAAAGCAAAGCAGATGAGTCTTTCTTGACGAACTATTTCGACTTAAAACGCTCGGAATGTTCGAGACCACTGTGATTCAGACTAAATCCCCAATATAATGGGGACAAAGTCGATTAGACGAACTCTTTTTTAGGTTTATAGGTTACATGGCAAAAAAACTTTTTATCCAAACTCACGGCTGCCAAATGAACGAATACGATTCTTCTCGTATGGCGGATTTACTTGGCGAAAGTCATGAGATGGAACTAACAGACAACGCAGAGGAAGCAGACGTTCTGCTTCTAAACACATGCTCCATCCGCGAAAAAGCACAAGATAAGGTGTATCACCAACTTGGTCGCTGGAAAAAGCTAAAACTTAAAAATCCAGACCTTGTGATTGGTGTTGGCGGCTGTGTAGCTAGCCAAGAAGGCGATGCTATTCGTAAGCGCGCCAAACACGTTGATATGATTTTTGGACCACAGACGCTGCATAAATTACCAGAAATGGTGAATGCTGCGGGTAAGCACATCCCTATTACTGATGTGACCTTCCCAGAAATTGAAAAATTCGACCATCTACCCGCTCCTCGTGTTGATGGTGCAGAAGCCTTTGTTTCTATCATGGAAGGTTGCAGTAAATACTGCACATTCTGCGTAGTGCCTTATACGCGTGGCGAAGAAGTTAGTCGCCCATTCGAAAGCATATTAGTAGAAGTCGTTCAGCTTGCAGAGCAAGGCGTTCGTGAGATTCATCTTTTGGGTCAAAACGTAAACGCTTACCGTGGTGAAAATGAAGACGGTGACGAAACGGATTTAGCTGATATTATTCATGCTGTTGCACAAATCGATGGCGTTGAGCGTATTCGTTTTACAACCTCTCATCCTGTTGAATTTACTGACAGTTTAGTTGAAGCCTTCCGTAATGAGCCTAAATTAGTTAGCCACCTTCACTTGCCTGTGCAAAGTGGTGCTGACCGTATTTTAAGTGCGATGAAGCGCGGCCATGACCGTCAATACTATATTGATAAAATCAACCGAATCAAAGAAGCGCGTCCTGGCATCAGCTTATCTTCTGACTTCATCATTGGCTTCCCTGGAGAGACCAATGACGACTTCATGGATACCATGAACTTGATACAAGAAATTGGCTTTGATCACTCTTTCAGCTTCGTTTATAGCCAGCGCCCAGGCACACCGGCGTCTAATTTAGAAGATGACACGCCTGATGACGTGAAAAAAGAACGTCTTTCTATCCTGCAGCGCCGTATTAGCCAGCAAGCCTATGACATTAGTTTGGCAATGGTTGGGGAAGTTAAACGCATCTTGATCAGTGGCTATTCACCGCGCGATCCAGGTCAGCTACAAGGTCGTACCGAAAACAATCGTATTGTGAATTTCCGTGCTTCTGACCCTCAACTTATTGGTAAATTTGCTGATGTGGTCGTCACAGACGCTTATCCGAATTCCCTACTTGGTGAATTGATTAGCTCCGAACTTGATTCTGATTTCACTCTTCAATAAATTAGGTAACTCTTGGAAACAACACAAATAACACAACAAACTCGCTTAGCGCCGGCCGAAGCTTCGGCCTTGGCCGTTTTGTGTGGTCAGCTTGACGAAAATATTAAACTTATTGAAGCCCGTCTTGATGTTTCTATTCATTATCGTGGTGAATTATTCAATATTTCAGGCGATGACGCAGAACGCGTGGCTGCCACTAAAACGCTAATCGAAAACTTGTATCGCGAAGCGTTGGCAGAATCGGTATTAACCACCGAAAGCATTCATCTTTACCTGCAAGAATCTACCATTGAGTCCCTTACTAAAAGCTCAAAAAGCCAAAGTAATCAGTTGGTTGTTAAAACGCGTAAAGCGTTTATCAAGCCAAAAGGCGAAAACCAGCAAGGCTATGTACGCGAGATTCGCAAGAACGACATCAACTTTGGTATTGGTCCGGCTGGAACAGGGAAAACATATCTTGCTGTGGCTTGTGCGGTAGAAGCACTTGAAGCAGAGCGTGTAGAGCGTATTATGCTCGTTCGTCCTGCCGTTGAAGCAGGCGAAAAGTTGGGGTTTCTACCCGGTGATTTATCACAAAAAATAGACCCATATTTACGCCCATTGTACGACGCTCTCTATGAGATGCTCGGTTTTGAATTGGTAGAAAAATTCATTGAGAAAAACATCATTGAAGTGGCACCTCTTGCATTTATGCGCGGTCGAACACTTAATAATGCGTTTATTATTCTTGATGAAAGTCAAAATACAACACGTGAACAAATGAAAATGTTTCTCACTCGAATCGGTTTTGGTTCTACCGCCGTGATCACTGGCGACACCTCACAAGTCGATTTACCGCGCGGAACAAATTCTGGTCTTACCCACGCAATGCATGTATTACGTGGCGTAAACGGTATTAGTTTAACCCATTTCAGTGCTGGTGACGTTGTTCGTCATCCGATTGTTCAACGCATCGTTGAGGCTTATGAGCGCTTTGATGTGGAAGAAGAAGCAGAGAAAAAAGCACGTACCGAAGCTCGCCTTCAAGCACAAGCTGAGCAACAGGGTAATAAAGAATAATGGCTGATTTAGAGTTAGATCTGCAAATTGCGACACTAGCCACCGACAATCTTCCTAGTTTTGAGGATTTTTCACGCTGGATAAAAGTCGCTTTGCCGACCATTGGTGATGAGTTCGAAGTAACGGTTCGCCTTGTCGATGAAGAAGAAAGCCTTGCCTTAAACAGTGAGTATCGCGGCAAAGACAAATCAACTAATGTACTGTCTTTCCCCTTTGAAGCGCCAATGGATTTAGACGTGCCGCTGCTTGGTGATTTGGTTATTTGTACTCAAGTGGTTAACCGAGAAGCAGAAGAGCAACAGAAAACTGCTTTAGATCACTGGGCACACTTAACAATTCATGGCATATTGCATTTACGTGGTTATGACCATATAGATGATGATGAAGCAGAAGAAATGGAAGCATTAGAAACGCAATTGCTTGCTTCCCTAGGCATATCCGACCCCTATTTGATAAAAGAGTGAGTTCACAACCCCATGAGTGAAGACCGATCGAGTAATTCCAACGATCATAAATCTTGGTTTGAGCGATTAGCACAAGCATTTCATGACGAACCTCGTAGCCGAGAAGATATCGTCAAATTACTGGAAGCTGCCGTAAAATCGGACATTATAGACCGCGATGCCTTTACTATCGTAGAGGGTGCTTTAGAAGTATCTGAAGTACAAGCTCGCGACATCATGATTCCACCATCGCAAATGGTGATCATCAAATCTGAAGATGATCCAAAAACCTCGATTCGAAAAGTTATCGACTCTTCTCACTCTCGATTTCCTGTTGTTGGTGAAGAGCCTGATGAAATTCTGGGTGTTCTCCTCGCAAAAGATTTACTGCCTTTGTTGTTTAAAGATGAAGATATCGTTCTTGAAGATATTCTTTCACGTCTGCGTCCAGCAAACTTCATCCCAGAGAGCAAACGTCTGAATGTGCTACTGAATGACTTCAGAACCAAGCGCTATCACATGGCACTTGTTCTTGATGAATACGGCAGTGTCTCTGGCTTGGTTACCATTGAAGATGTGCTAGAACAAATTGTCGGCGAAATCGAAGATGAAACCGATCGTGAAGAAAATGAAGACATCCAAACAACGGATGAAAAGAATGTTTTTCTTGTACCGGCATTATGCACTATCGAAGACTTCAATGAGTTCTTTAAAATTGAACTAAGTGAAGAAGAATTTGATACCGTTGGCGGCATTATCGTACAGCAATTTGGTCATGTGCCAGTGCGTGGCGAAGAAATCACGTTCAATGATCTTCATTTTCATGTTGTGAAATCCGATGGCCGACGCGTCAAAACCATTCAAGTAACTATCCCAACACCTGAAACAACGGAATAATAATGGCTGATATCCACCCCGACTTAACCACTAAAGCGGGGCGGAAACGCCCTCGCTTTCTTCAAAATGGCTCCCCTTATATTATTTTCCTTATTGGCCTACTGGCTGGTGCTATTGGCATTACCAGTTTTTCACCGTATAACTTTTGGCCTAGCTACTTCGTTACACTGATTGCGTTCACCACCTTAGTTATTTCTAGTTCAACGGCAAAAACAGCCTTTTGGCGCGGCACTTCTGTAGGCTTAGGCTTCTTTGGTGCGGGTATTTCTTGGGTTTTTGTTAGCATTGATACTTATGGGCAAGTGGGCGATATTGTCGCAACGCTTATTACGCTACTTTTTGTCTTAGTCATCACTGCTTTTTGGTCTCTTTCTGCGTGCCTGTCTTGGTATTTAATACAACGTTTTAAGAACATCCCTCCTGCCCTGCTGATTGCTTTTAGCCTGCTATTGGGTGAATTTGCGCGAAGCCATTTATTTACTGGCTTTCCTTGGCTTTTACCCGGCTATTCAATCCAAGAAACATGGCTGTATGAATTATTGCCTATTGGGGGGATTTGGCTAACCAGCGCCATTGTTGTTATTACCGCTTGTCTTATTCCTGGCCGCTTGTTTAGCAATCATAGCCATGCTGCGCTGATCATCATTATGATTGCAGCTTGGTCATCTGGCCTGTACCTGCATTACTTTCCTGAAAAATGGGTCACACAGACTGGTACGATTAAAACAACACTGGTGCAAGGCAATGTGGCACAAGATCTAAAATGGCAACGAAGTACGGCCTCTGAATCTCTAGCATATTATGAAAAAGCGACTCAAGAGCATTTAGACAGTGATTTGGTGGTCTGGCCAGAAACGGCAATCACTTATCTTTACCAACAAGTGAAACCATTCCTTGCGCCTTTTAGAAAAGAACTTGTCGACTCAAACACCACGTTAATTACTGGCGTTCCAGATTATGATACAACAAAGAAAACCTATTACAACGCAATGTGGGCAACAGGAAATGGGCATGGCCTTTACTATAAACGCCACCTAGTGCCTTTTGGCGAATACATACCCTTTTCTTCTATTATTGGCCCTATTTTAGATATTTTCGGTATGCCGATGTCTTCTTTTTCTCCTGGCAAAGAGCATCAACCAGACCTAAACGTTGGACCATGGAAAGCCGCGCCGTTTATTTGTTACGAAATCGTGTATCCAGAACAAGTACGCAAACGAGTCCACGATAGCGATTTTCTAATCACCATTAGTAACGATGGTTGGTTTGGCGCTTCTATCGGGCCTTGGCAACACTTACAAATCGCACAATTTCGAGCAAAAGAAACAGGGCGGTATTTGATTCGATCAACCAATACCGGGGTGTCTGCGATTGTTGATGAAAATGGTAAAATAGTAAGCGAAGCGCCGCAGTTCAAAAGAACAACACTGACTTCTGATGTGAAAACATTTAAAGGACTGACGCCTTATGTCCAATGGGGTTACTGGCCTGTCCTGCTATTACTTTTCATCGGTTTTATCTTGTCTTATGCAAGCAATAGAATCATTAGTAAAAGACTAATCAGTGAAAAAAAGAGCCATCTTAAAAGACGAATCTATACATAAGCGCACTCAAGGGCTGGTTAAATCAATTGTGAATTTACCAGCCTTACTTGACCGTTCTACAGTGGGTGGGTCGACATCAAACCATAATGACAAATTTCACAGGTTGATAAAATCCCATCTTTTTCCAGTACATTATCGTGACCACAAGACATACAGTGATAAACCCCAGCGCTTGCCTTTTCACCAGCCACATGACATTTCTCTAAAGGCACAGGATTGTTGTTCGCGTGATTGATTAACCACAACAACGCCACATCTTCTTTATTATCAAGCTCATCAATAAAGTCTTGCCCTTCGTCCATGACAAGATGCCAGTTAGCATCTACCCACGCTTCGGTATAACCCATTTGATCATCCCAATAGGCTTTCATCAGGGATACATCATCTAACAACCAATCTTTCGCACCTTGCAATGTTTTACGTGCTTCCTCGACTAGATCCGTGTTGTTTTGCTCATTTTTATGATCTTTTTTCATTGTTTTCATAACTCCCCTTCTATGTGCCTTCTCATTAGAGCTCCATCTCTATAAAATAGCGAATATTCTTAGACTCTGTTGGGCTCTGCGCAAACATTTAATGTAATTCTTTTATGTTTCCTTACTTGGAGACGATTGTGTAGACAAGACCAACCTAACGCCTTTTACGGGACCATAAAACATCATGCAAGAACAATATAATCCTCAGCAAATTGAACAAGCTGCTCAATCATTTTGGGATGAAAACAAAGTTTTTAAAGCTGTCGCCGATACAAACAAAGAAAAATTCTACTGTTTGTCTATGTTCCCTTACCCAAGCGGCCGTCTACACATGGGTCACGTGCGTAACTATACCATTGGTGATGTTATTTCTCGTTACCAGCGTATGCAAGGCAAAAACGTTTTGCAACCAATGGGTTGGGATGCTTTTGGTCTGCCTGCAGAAAACGCAGCGATCAAGCACAAAACTGCGCCAGCAAAATGGACCACTGAAAACATCGCCTACATGAAAGGCCAACTAAAAGAACTTGGCTTTGGTTACGATTGGGATCGTGAAATCGCGACTTGCACCCCAGAATACTACAAATGGGAACAATGGTTTTTCACTCAGCTAGTAGAAAAAGGCTTAGCGTACAAAAAAACTGCAGCAGTGAACTGGTGTCCTGAAGACCAAACCGTATTGGCTAACGAACAAGTAGAAGATGGCGCTTGTTGGCGTTGTGGCACTACCGTTGAGAAAAAAGAAATCTCTCAGTGGTTTATCCGTATCACAGATTACGCCGAAGAATTGTTAAACGACCTTGATCAACTGGATGGCTGGCCAGAAAAAGTAAAAGCCATGCAGCGTAACTGGATTGGCCGTTCTGAAGGGCTAGAATTCAGCTTCGCGGTTGAAGGCAAAGAAGAACGCCTTTCTGTTTATACCACTCGCCCAGATACTATCATGGGGGTAACGTATGTTGCCGTCGCGACTCAACACCCACTGGCTCTAGAAGCCGCTGAAAATAACGCTGAGCTGGCTAATTTCGTTGCTGAAAGCAAGTTGATGTCGACCACTGAAGCCGACATGGCGACTGTTGAGAAAAAAGGCATGGATACGGGCTTTAAAGCTGTCCACCCTATTTCTGGCGATATCGTTCCTGTTTTCGCTGCCAACTTTGTGTTGATGGAATACGGTTCTGGTGCGGTTATGTCGGTACCTGCCCACGATCAGCGTGACTTCGAATTTGCGAAAAAATATGGTTTAGAAATCAAGCAAGTTATTCAAAGCGATGCTGCTGACCTAGAGAAAGAAGCGTTTACTGAAAAAGGCGAACTTTGTAACTCTGGCGAATTCAATGGTTTGACGTTTAAAGACGCGTTCGATGCTATTTGCGCTTGGATGACAGAAAATGGTATTGGCGAGAAAAAAGTCAATTACCGTCTACGTGACTGGGGCGTTAGTCGCCAACGTTATTGGGGGACGCCAATCCCAACAATCAACCTAAAAGATGGTTCTGTGGTCCCTGTACCAGAAGATCAACTTCCTGTTGTGTTGCCAACAGACGTAGTGATGGACGGTGTTAATTCCCCTATCAAGAACAACCCAGACTTCTCGTCTATTATGTTCAACGGCGAAGAAGCAGAACGCGAAACGGATACTTTTGATACCTTTATGGAATCTTCTTGGTACTTCGCTCGCTACTGCTGCCCAGATTCAAAAGACGCCATGCTGACAGAAGAAGCCAATTACTGGCTACCTGTTGACCAATACGTAGGTGGTGTAGAGCACGCAATCTTGCATTTGCTGTACTCGCGTTTCTTCCATAAATTGTTGCGCGATGCGGGTCTAGTAAATTCTGACGAACCGTTCAAACGTCTATTAACCCAAGGCATGGTTAACAAAGACGGCACTAAGATGTCTAAATCCAAAGGCAATACCGTTGACCCTCAACAAATGATTGAGAAATACGGTGCTGACACAGTGCGCTTGTTCATCATGTTTACCGCACCACCAGAGCAATCTCTAGAGTGGAACGATGCCGGTGTTGATGGTGCGTCACGTTTCTTACGTCGCTTATGGGCTTTGTCTTACCGTCATACCAATGCAGGTGAGATTGGACAATTAGACATTGCAGCACTAAACGGTGCACAAAAAACGCTGCGCCGTAAAACCCATGAAACGATTCAAAAAGTCACTGACGATATTGAACGCCGTCAAACCTTCAACACCGCGATTGCCGCCGTGATGGAGCTTTGCAACGAAGTCAGTAAGTTTGAAGACAATTCTCCATTGGGGCTTGCGGTGGTTCAAGAAGCGTTAGAAGCCGCCACCTTGTTGTTGTCTCCTATCGTACCGCACATTTCACACCAGCTGTGGGCAGATCTTGGCCACACAGGTAATGTTGTGGATACACCTTGGCCAACACTGGACGAAGACGCCTTGATCAAAGACGAATTGACCATCGTTGTTCAAGTTCTGGGTAAGAAGCGTGCTGAATTAACGGTATCGGCCAGTGCGGATAGTAAAACGATTGAGGCAGAAGCATTAGCACACCCTGGTGTGGCTAAGTTCCTTGAAGGAAAGACGGTTCGTAAAGTGATTGTTGTGCCTGGCCGTTTGGTCAATATAGTCGCAAACTAATACGCTCCCAAAGGGATGGCGTCGCCATCCCTTTTCATTCTTACTGAATAAGAGATCATGGATATGCTAGCGTCATTTAACAAAACATCGCGTTATCTTTTTCTTGCCTTCATCGCCCTTAGCGTTACCGCTTGTGGCTTTCATTTGCGCGGCCAAGTCAACATACCTCAATCACTAAAAACCATTACGCTAGTCTCTGAATCAAAATCCAATGCATTCAATACCGCCTTACGTATTGCCCTCACCCGTGCTGGAATTACCGTCGTATCACCAGAAGCTGCTGGCGCTAATGTCCTTGAGTTAAAAGTCAATGAACTAACTAATGCAGATACTGTACTCGCACGTAACTCGTCGAATGATATCACCCAAATCGAACGTCGCTTAAGCACCAACTATTTTATTCGCCAAGCCGATGGTAAATCTCTGTATGGCCCACGTACCGTCAGTACAACCAAAACGTTAGCGAACCAAAATGCAGAAGAAAGCACCAAGGCGGCATACAATAAATCGAAAGAAGAACAAATGAGCGAAGATCTAGCAAATCAACTCATCTATGATCTAGGCTATGCGCCTCTAAAATAATTACGCCAACAGGCCAATTTACGAATGAAAGTAAGAGCAGATCAACTGCCTCAGCAGCTCAATAAAAACCTTGCTCCTCTGTATATTATTTCAGGGGACGAGGTATTATTAATTCAAGAAGCGGCTGATAGCATCCGTAAAGCAGCACAATCTGCAGGTATTAATGAGCGCTTGCGGTTTGTCGCTGATGCCCAGTTTGACTGGCAAGATGTGATTAACGAAAACCAGAGTTTATCGTTATTTTCTAATCAACGTTTGTTTGATATACAGATCGATAAAATGGGCGAAAAGCACACCAAAGCCCTTACCCAACTGGCTCAATCCCTTACTCCTGATAACACCATATTATTGACGTTACCGAAGATTGACGCACGCACCCAAAAAGCCAAATGGTTCACACAACTAGAGTCTCAGGGTGTCTTTGTGCAAATCTGGCCAATTGACGCCAGTCGACTTCCTGCTTGGGCTCAACAAAGAGCCCAGGCACTCGATCTATCCTTGACGCGCGACGCTGCTAGCATTATTTGCGAACGCGGTGAAGGCAATCTACTCGCCCTTTCTCAAGAGCTAGAAAAGCTAGCACTCATACATGGCACTGGCACTAAGATAGACGCTGAAAAAGTGGCTGAGTCGATGGCAGACAGCAGCCGCTACTCCATTTACGATTTAAGTGATCGCATCTTAATGGGTAAAACCAAAGAAGCCATGCATTGCTTAAGTCAGTTATTGGGAGAAGGCATTGAAGCCAATATTATTCTTTGGCTATTTAATCGCGAAACGCAAACACTCGTTGCGTTACTTCAAGCCATGCAAACCAGCAATTTACGACAAGCCTGCCAATCCCAAAAAATCTGGGATAAACGCATCCCTTTTTATGAAAGCGCCATGTCACGTCATAACCGAGGCACCCTGCCCTATATCCAAAACTATTTGGCCTTAATGGATAAGCGCATTAAAGGACTAGAGGGTCCGGATTTAGACACAGGATTTCGCAATCTGGTGATGATGTTCTGCGGTTACAAACCAACCACCACTGAATTAGATCTGCCCACCTACTAGTAACCGTAAATAAAAGCACATTGTTTAAAATTCACCCAATGCAAAACGATTAATCTCAGCAGCACCGCTTTGATAGACTTCATTTATTCCCCTAGCCTGTTATCATGCGACATGCTCACGAATCGCCTTCATACACTACGTTTATAAACTGCCCATGCGCGCTAGGTAAAATAGAATGAATAATGAACCCATTGTTTTAGAAGAGATAAATGTCTGGAATACCCCCTTATTTGTGAGCCAGCTCCCAGACCATGAGTTTTTAAAAGATGCATTACTGGATCTAATCTACCAACAAAAAGACGCGCAAAAAACAGCCATCGACAGCCTAGTAGCCCCAACAGCAAAACACGCTATGCACGAGAGCACCTTGGATTTTCTAGACCAAGAAGATCCGACTGTGATGGAAACCAAACGTATTTTGGAAGAGCTAACCTTAGAAGTCGCAGCAAGTTTAAACCACTCATTTTGGCCTGAAGATGCCACTGCAGACGCTCACATTATTGAGTCCTGGTATCACGTTACGCAAAAAGGCGGCTACCATGATGTGCATTCGCATCCGAATTGCTCTTGGTGCGGCATTTATTATCTAGAACCTGGCGATGCGGCAAGTGCAGGTAATGGCGGGTTAAATCGTTTTTATGATCCGCGTATCAACGCAGAGCATTATACCGACCCTGGCACTGCGTATTTAGGCGCACAAGGGGTTTGGGACTTCACCCCAGTAGAAGGACAAATTGTCTTCTTTCCTTCTTACTTAAAACATTCAGCTTTGCCATATTTTGGTGATAAAGACCGCGTTGTCATCGCATTCAATTGCATTATCGAGCTTTACTAGTTTCAACCCATTTTTAAGGCAAGTAATTCCAATAAGTTACCAATCAGGCATTCACAAGCGACCAACACTTGTAGTAATTTAACTAGCATATATTTTTGATTTAATAGGAAGGTTTATGCTTTTTCAATTCGATCAACTCAGTGGCAGCGACCGCTACCACTTGATCACCCAAACGGTTACGCCAAGGCCCATCGCTTGGATTATGACTCGCAATGAAAACAAGTCGTATAATGTCGCCCCTTTTTCTTTCTTCTCTGCTATCAGTCCTGACCCAGCATTACTTGTGGTTTCCATTGGTAATAAGTCAGCAGACATCCAAAAAGACACCAAATTAAATCTAATCCGTGAGCGGGAATGCGTCTTACATATTCCTAGTGGTGAGCAAATTGAGGCCGTCAATAGCAGTGCAGCAACATTAGAGTATGGTGATTCTGAGTTAGATGACGCAAGGCTGACGCTGTCTGACTTTACCGAAAATATGCCACGTATTAGTGACGCAAAAGTCGCCATGCACTGTCGCCTTTATGATATACAATCTATTGGTGCATCGTCATTTAGCGCCTGTTATTTAGAAATTTTGAATTTATATGTAGACGATAACATCTTAAAACAGGACAACGGGCGTAACATAATCAGCAGTACAAAACTTAATCCACTTAGCCGTCTTGGCGGCAACGATTATGCACTGATTGGCCAAACACTGACGATCAAACGCCCTGCATAAGGGCCAAAAGAACCGAGGTAATAACAATGGATATCAGCAAACAAATACAAGCATTGCCGTTTATGGCAAACGTCAGTGCAGAGCTTCACACCTCATTGCTTAACATCGCCAGTTTCAAACATCTCGAAGCAGGAGAAGTACTCGCTAAACAATTCGAAATAGGCCAGTCACTGTATTTTCTCCTAGAGGGAGAAATTGCCATTTCGATTCCATTAAAGGAACAAGGTAAATCTTACAATGTTAGCTTAATCAATGACAAATACGCACCAGTAGGTTGGTCGGCTTTTCGCCACCCTTCTCGTTATGCCACGACATTTCAAGCAACTAAGTCATCTATACTGCTAGCTTGGCCAATTGTTGAACTCAATAAGATACTTGAAAGCGACCTTAACTTTGCAAATCTATTCTTGCGCTTTGTCTATGAGCAATCTTTACCTGTATTAGCCACGGTTCAAAATAAGACTCGCCCTTATTTTTCTAACGAGTCTCTGGCGTTCGACGAAACTCGTCCGTTTACCAACCCAGACAAGCAAACTCAATCATTAAAAGAGTCTATTGCGCTGTTAAACTATGCGGCATTTTGTGAAAAATTTACCCAAGCCGAAATTCATGCCTTAGCCAAAAATGCTTCCATTTTATTAGCCCACCAAGGCGATATTATTTGTCAGCAGGATCAGTGCCCTGATGGACTGTATTTTCTAATCAAGGGTAAGGCGATCATCAGCTACCAGACTGATAATGGTGACATTATTACTACCCGATCGATCGCTCGGGCCGGAACGGTATTAGCTTGGTGCATACCGGGCAGTGAACTCAAAAATAGAACCTCTATTATTTCTTCTCGTGATAGCAGCATTCTGTTTATACCAAAAGAAAAGTTACAATCGATCTTCACAGAAGACCCAAAATTCTCTGTGAAATATCTATACCGCTTAATATGGTTAGTAGGAACCCACCTACTGGCAGCTAGAATGCGTTATTTATCACAAATCGCCAATGACGAAGCACTCGCGGTAAGCAATGTCATTGATCAAAATGCGGCGACACTCCCAGTAAGTTCACCCCTTTATAAAGTGAGCGAATTACTAAAAAGCGCCATTACGACCGATTCCGCTTTTGGTGTTCTATATAAAAGCCTCCATTTCGGCAGTGTGTTAGAAAGAACCATTGCAGGCATGTGCTTAGATATTCTCAAGGATTTACAGCGCGAAAACGCTTTTTATCGTCATCTCCAAAAAGCGTATGACAACATTAATGCGTTGCCAAAAGACACTACGGCGCTGGATGTAAGGCGCTTCGGTACCGAGCAATTTAAACAGGCGTTTAAGCAGGTTCCTTATGTTATAAAAGGGCTTGAAAACCTGCCCAAAAAAGCGGGTAGCTTGTTTATCCATAACCATTTACTTGGCTCACCAACCAACCGATTACCGAATGGCTTTCGCTTTTCAATGGACGCTCAGTTTATTAGCACCATGGTCATTGATAAAGAGTATGGGATTTCCGGCCAACGAATCGTCCGTCGTAGCGGAGAAAATGAATTTTGGCGAGATGATTACTATGAGCGTTTTGGTAATGTGTTTGTCGATAGCTGGCAAACACTGGCAAAAGACACACCAGAATACGATCAGTTTATTAAAGAATCCCAGGAAACATTGCGCCACAACTATCCTTTGATGATTTCACCCGAAGGCACTAGTTACGGTACCCATCAGTCACCTGGTGCTTTCTTACCACACGCTTTTGAACTAGCAGGTTCACTGGAAGCAGAAGAGCCTTGGATCGTTCCTATTGTCGTGGCAAACTTTGATCGTCGTGCAGATCACAACCTTTATACCGTTATCATTAAGCCAGCGTTTAAACTGTCTGAACGCGTCGACTATAAAGATAAAGAAGCACTGGCCTTGTTTTTAATTGAGTACCAAGAAGAATACCGAGGCTATGTCAGCGAAGCTGTTGAGTTATCTCGTGAAATTCGTCAGTATCCGATTCTTAGTGGCCGTGCCGGTTATCGCTCTAATGTCATGAGCTTAAATCAGCTCGATGTCGAATTCGAATCGGATGTACGAGAATTAGAATTCCGTACCGCTCATCAAATTTACAAAGATCGTCCGGTCGCATTTTATGGCTCTTCTACCATGCGCCTATGGCATGATTTTGATGAACACTTTCACCCTAAAGACGCCATTAACCTTGGCTTTAGTGGAGCAACATTAGAAGCTTGCGTGTACTATTTTGAGCGCATTATCTTGCCTCATAACCCACGCTCTATGGTTATCTATGCGGGAGACAATGATATTGGCAATCATTGTGACAGCAACAAAGTAACCGAGCTATACATTGATTTATTACAAAAAATCGATCGATACCTTCCCGGCATTCCTGTGACGTTAATCAGCATTAAATGCAGTCCAGCACGGACAAAAATGCGCAAAACGATCGAAAAAGCCAATCTACAGTTAGAAAGACTGGCCATTACTCGTCCCAATACGAAATACATAGACCTCTTCTCAACATTGCTTGATAAGCAAGGAGAAATGAAAGAGACGTTATTTGAAGGGGATAAACTGCACTTGAACAATAAAGCCTATGAGATTTGGACCAAGCATTTACTAAATTTAGAAGGCTTCATTTTTGATAAAAAATAATACGAACCAAGAATAGCTAACGACAACTCAAGCCGTTGTGTTCTCACGCTATCAGTAGCATAGGATTAAATAGCCATTATGTAGGTTATTTAATCCTTTTCGCTCAATCGTTCAAATCCCCCTCCCTAATCCAACAAAAAACACCCTTACTAGCCAACTAGATTGCTAGCAATAAATACCACGAAACTGTGAACGCATTTTATCGGTAACAATTTTTGTAAAATTTAATTGTATTATTATAATATCATATTGTTTTTATTGTCGATCCTATCTATGATGAATATCAGTCAACTGTCTGTATTGCAGTAATGACAATCTTGTTTTATGGCAATAAAAAATAGCACTAAATGAAATTTTCTGATTCCAACAAAAATAAAAAGGTAAATCACATGTTAAGAAAATATCTCTGCATTCCTATACTTTTCAGTACAGCGATGAATGTTATGGCTCATGAGCAAACAACACCTCAAGTGCCAGCTGACCATTTTGATATGTCTCATTGGAAAATCACCTTACCAATGGATAAAGATAAGAACGGTAAAGTAGATGAAATAACAGGGGTTGCTCTTTTGAGCTATTCGAACCCTAATTTTTTCTATCTTGATAAAGATAATAATTTAGTCTTTCAGGTCCTAAACAAAGCAATCACCACATCAGGATCATCAAATGCTCGCTCTGAGCTTCGTCAGATGAATCGAGGCATTCACTACGATGTTGATGTAAAAGCGCCAGCGAACAACTTCTCATTAAAAGTCAATCCTAAAGCTAACCAGTTTGGCTCTATTGGTGGGAAACTTGAAGCCACACTGGCAGTGAATCATGTTTCTATTCATTCAAAATACCCATCAAAATACCCAAGCTATTCCCTTGTCGTAGGCCAAATACATGCGAATAAAAACTCAGCTGAAATTAAAGCTAAAACAGGTTTCGGTTATGGGAATGAACCCATTAAAATATTTTACAAAAAATGGCCTAGTCAAAAAACAGGGTCTGTTTTTTGGACCAATGAGAGAAATCTAACAAAAAACGATCCAAATCGTATAGATGTTGTTTATCCTGTGTGGGGGAATACTTGGGAAAATAAGAACGATCCAAAAGAGTCAGGAATCGCTTTAGGTGAAAAGTTCAGTTATACCATCGATGTTTATGGCAACATGGCTTACCTAACTTTTAGTACCAAAAAACACAAAACAGTAAAGTATCAAATTGACCTTTCTAGTAACGTTAATGCGTATGGGAAAGTAGATACGAAAAATAACCCTCATGGCTATGCTGGAGACTCCTTATACTTTAAAGCAGGTGTTTATGGCCAATGCAGTGTCAAAGGTGGCAAAGGGTTTTGGTCCACTGGCTGTGCTGGCACAGGAAACTTTGCAACCGATATAAAAAATGGCGATTATAATAAAGCCACCTTTTCAAAGATCAAATTAAGCGCAGGAACACCACCTAATAACTAATGATGTTACGCCTCACAAAATAGAAGTAAGTAACGGCCTAAACGGGCACATTAAAAAAGGGACATCCAGTTATTTGAATGTCCCTTTTTTGTGAAACCACCATCACTCTCTATTCTTTATAACGCTGCATTTATGAGCCAATAATTACTTTCAAAGCCAAGGCAATAAGTAAGCAGCCCATCGCCCGATCAACCCAAGCCATATGGCGACGCAGCCAAGATAATACCGGGCCACCAGCCAGTAATAGAGCGACTAAAATATACCAACCACTGTCTATCAGTACAACGGTAGCCCATAATTCTAGTTTAATATAAGCACTCATATCAGCCTGAATAAATTGGCTAAATAGCGCAAGGAAAAACAATCCAGCTTTCGGATTCATCAACGCGATAAGAAGACCATGTCTAGCGGATTCCCAATAAGAAGATTTAATCACTTCCGTGTCTATCTCCCCACCTTGCCCAGCATAACGAATCGATTTAATACCTAACCACGCTAGATATAGACCGCCTGCGACTGAGAGAATATAAAACGCTTTGGGGTGTTCTGTTACTAACAAGGCCAAACCTTGCATCGTAAAAAGCGCCCAAAGACCAATCCCAAAACCATGGGTTAACGCAGCAACTGCACCGTGCAAAGGAGACTGAGAAAGTGTCACTCTAAGTATAACGGCTAAGCTTGGGCCGGGAGAAATTGCTCCCATAATGCAAATAGTGACTAAAGATAACCACGTCGTTATATCCATCTGAACTCTCTAGTTATTTTAATTTCGCTTTATAAAATCGGACAAAAACACTGTAAGACATTATTTTGCCAGCATTAGTCTCTAAATCCTAGATAATTGAATTGTGAGTATTGACCTTCTTCGTCAAAAACGGCAGCATGCTAAATATCAAATACACAACACGATCTATTTAGAACTATGCTTGATTCAATCTTAAAGAAACACAACGGCGATAAACGTAAGGCGAAGAAGCCCTGCAACGCTGACGTGTGGATGTAAGATAAAAAATCCCCGGCAGCATTTCTCGCTGACGGGTTCACCACCTCTTCAGCGACATGCTTACCCACTATTAATGAGGCAACAGTATGTTCCACGGTGCAATAACCGCTTTAATTACTCCTTTTCATGATGGTCAGTTAGATGAAGACGCTTTACGCAAGATTGTACGCTGGCAAATAGACCAAGGTATCGATGGGCTCGTTCCTGTCGGCACCACTGGCGAATCTCCTACTTTGAGTGAACACGAACACAAACGCGTCATTGAAATCACCGTAGAAGAAACCAATAAAGCGGTCCCTGTCTTAGCGGGTGCGGGTTCAAACAACCCAGTTGAAGCAGTGAACTATTCTGAATTTGCTTATCAAGCAGGTGCCGATGCAACGCTTCATGTGGCAGGTTATTACAACCGACCTAACCAAGCGGGCTTGTATGAACATTTTAAATACGTTCATGACAACAGCAAATTACCTATCGTTCTGTATAACATTCCACCGCGAGCGGTTGTTGGACTTGAGGTGAATACCTTAGCGCGCTTAGCCGAATTGCCACGTATCATTGGCGTTAAAGATGCGACTGGGGATCTTACTCGCCCTATTCGTGAACGAGCATTAGTGAACAAACCTTTTAGTTTTTTAAGTGGTGACGATGTAACAACCGTTGCTTATAACGTTGGTGGCGGTAATGGCTGCATTTCTGTGTCATCCAATGTGGCACCAAAACAAGTGGTTACACTTCAGCGCCTCTGCCGAGAAGGAAAGTTCACCGAAGCGGCTCAATTACAAGATAAGTTGTTTAACCTGCACTGTGCGCTTTTCCTTGAACCAAACCCAGCTGGCCCGAAATACGCCATGTCACTACTTGGTTTTTGCTCAGAAGAATGTCGCCTGCCTATTGTACCTTTACAAGACAGTAGCAAAGCCACCATTCGCCAAGCAATGATCGAGCTAGAACTGATTACACAATAACAGTTATCCTTTGATACCTGCATAAAAAAGCCAAGGTTCGCATATTGCAAACCTTGGCTTTTCTACTCACAGAGAATTTACTAAAAAGTAATATTCTGTAGATTATTCTTGAACATCCATGTACTTATTCGCCCACGCACGATTTTCTGCTAACGTAGAATAACGAGTAGACAATTCAGATGGATTCAGCGTCCCTTCTGCAATGCCTCGTTGCTCTCGTAAACAATCATACGTCGCTTTAATCGCGGCAAAGTACGCAGCATGACCGTTTACAACAATACGCACACCACACGCCGCAAGACGTTCACGATCACGTAACTCAGGATTATCGTAAGCGACCAACATTACTGGGATCGTTAAGTGCTGAGTAATCGCTTCTAGATGATCAAAGTTACGAATACCGACCATACAGATGCCGTCCACACCAAGCGCTTGATACGATTTAACTCGCGTCACCGTTTCTTCTATTGTCAGCTGACCCGCATTGGTACGCGCAATAATACTCATCGCTGGATCAATACGCGCCTCTAATGCGGCTTTCAATTTACCGACGGCTTCTTCAAGCGGAATTAAATCCGTTGATTTACGGCCATATTTAGCAGGCAGAAGCGTGTCTTCAATCGTCAAAGCAGCCACACCAGCACGCTCTAATTCAGTGATAGTTCGCATCACATTCAAAGCATTACCATAGCCATGATCCGCATCCGCAATAATAGGCAGTCGTGCCACTCGACCAATGCGTGTCGCTTGCTCGGTAAATTCACTTAAAGTGATCAATGCAAAATCGGGAGCAGCCAATACTTGAAGTGACGCGACAGAGCCGCCTAGTATACCGACTTCGAAGCCAAGGTCCGCTGCGATACGAGCTGACATAGGGTCAAATGTAGATGCCGTATAGTAACATTTACCGCTTTGTAGCAAGGCACGAAAGTCATTACGCAAATCATGCTGAGAAGGTGTTGCCATTTATTTACTCCTGAAGTGTCACTAAATTACATATGGCTAAGATTCCGGCGATTATACTCGCCTTATTGACAAGCTTCATTACCAACCGACCAACTGGTTAGGTTTAATCAGCTAATGAAGGCAATAAAAAACGTGTATCACCGTATTGTTAAAGGTTATTTCGGGAGTATGTAAAAAGTAGGGATATTTATGCTGAATACAAAAATGCGAGAAATTCTCTTTAGAAAAGAGCGATTTAAAGCAATAACTTACCTAATTGAGATACTTGATGCTGAAAAACGAAAAATGGCCAACGTAGTTCGTTGACCATTTCAGTATTTTTAGCATTATAAAGAGAGCACATCTGTAACGCTAGACCAACTCTCTTTCACTTGAAAAAATAAGCCTATCTATTTTATAACCTCTTTTTTCTAAATAAGCCATCTACACCTTTGCTTATGCTTTCTTAAACTTAGGAATAATATGACGGCCATACTTAGCAATAATTTCTTCTTCATCACCACTGTCTAAATAGATATTAAACTGCGTAGTACCGGCCTCTTCTAGCGCTTTTACCTTAGCTATATGATCTTCAACTGTACCAAGGACACAGAAGCTTTTCACAATATCTTCCGTGATAAAGTCCAAAAATGGGTTATCGCTTTGGCCATGTTTTGAATAGTCGTAACCACGACGCTTTTCAATGTAATCCGTCAAACTTTTTGGCACTAAGCCAGAATCACTGCCGTATTTTTCAACGATATCGGCAACATGATTACCCACCATCGCAGGGAACCATTTCGTATGTTCGATGCAGTAATCCATATCACCAAAATAGGC
Source organism: Marinomonas sp. TI.3.20 (assembly GCF_038155025.1). NCBI lineage: Bacteria > Pseudomonadati > Pseudomonadota > Gammaproteobacteria > Oceanospirillales > Oceanospirillaceae > Marinomonas > Marinomonas sp. TI.3.20. The sequence continues at coordinate 27,617 of NZ_JBAKAS010000008.1, forward strand.
AGGAGCAGCGGCCTGTACTTTAAAGTTAGACATATCTCGTCCAGCTTTTTCACCCGCTTGAATCGCTTGATCTTTAAACCAAGTTACCAAACTAGGATCGCCGATTTGTAGAATTAAGCCATCGCCTACTTCACCTGCTGTTGCCAGCGCTTTTGGTCCATAAGCACCAATCCAAACAGGCAATTCATAACCTGTGGCCCAAGGCAATTTTACCGCTTCAGGACATTCTCCGTACTCCACTTCATCACCACGAACCATGGCTTTCACTTTAGTTGTGAACTCTGCCAAACGCGCGAGTGTCGCAGGCTTTTTCCCCATGACGCGCATAGAAGAATCTCCACGCCCTAAACCAATATCAAAACGACCATTACTTTGCAGCGCTAAGCTGGCATACAAGCTCGCTGACAACGACCAATCACGAATATTTGGATTGGTTACACATGGGCCAAAACGCATAGTTTTTGTGTGTTCCATACACATTGCCATGGCCACAAACGACTCGCGCCATAAAATGTGAGAATCGTAAAACCAGCAATAATCAAAACCGGCTTCTTCTGCCTGACGTACCAAGTTTCGTGCTCGATCTGGACTTACAAAGCCTTTAAAAGTAATACCGAATTCCATGATGTGTTCCTCTTTATGATTTTTGTGTCTTTTGGATTTTTCTTTTAGTTTCTATATTTCAAATCTTGAATAACCCGAGCTAAAGGCCCGTTAGTAAACTTAATGTTCAGGTGGACAGATACGAATACCGGCATGACTAAACGGCACGTCTTTTGAAATATTCAAACGAATCAAGATAGGTGTAATGGCTTCAATACAGCGGGCGCTTTCTGCAAGCCCTGCGTTATAAGCTTTAGTTCCCATAGTATCGACCAGCGCCATAACGCGTTTTTTCGCCGCTAAATCGTTACCACAAACCAAGATATCGCAGTTAATAGAGCGAGACAGGTCATTCAAAGTAATCGCTGACACATTATGCAAGGCACCAACTACAGGGATGCTTTCACCAAGCAAAGCTTGAGCGTGCTCCGTAACGGAACCTTCTGCTGGCATCTCAACAGCTTTAGGGTTACCCGGTGCTAATGGCACCACAATATCCACTAGAATCTTGCCTTCCAGCAAAGGCTTTAAGACTTCCAAGGTGGCATCGTGACCACTAAAAGGCACGGACAAAATAACCATATCCGTGGCGACCTTAGTCGCGTCCTCCATAGACAACCCACTAATATTTGCAGATTGAGTACCCAGTTCAGCCAATTGAGCGATCAATTCATCAGCCACAATTTGTGCTTTACTCGCATCACGAGAGCCTAATACAACACTGACGCCAGCCATCGCTAATCGCAATGCTAATCCTTTCCCCTGTGGGCCTGTGCCACCAATAATAGCGACGGTTCCGATATCTGTATTCATTCTTGCTTCCTTTTGATTAAGCATGCTGTCTATTTATTAATAGTTTCGTTCTTATGTTTTTTATTACTGATAGCTCTTAATTACTAATCGCTCTTAGCACGGCCTTTACTTAAAAAGGTCTTCGTTTTGTGCCCGAATAAGATCGCGGCTACTGCTATCTGTTTTTGGCCAATCAAGTCCCCGAAAAACAATCACTGGAGCCTTAGCGCTTTTTTCCATCAGCAAGCCAGACGCTGCGGCTAACTCATCCGCAAAAGCGGGTGCGGTTACACTAAGAGGACGGCCAAATGCATCTAGCTCTCCTTCCATCTTCATCACCCCAGGAACATTAGCGAGACCGATTGCCACATTGGTCTGACCCAAGCGCCAAGGACGTCCAAAGGTATCGCTGATGACAATGCCCAAAGAGCAACCAAAATGCGCTTCCAATCGCTTGCACAGTAGTCGTGCACTTTGATCCGGATTTTCAGGGAGTAAAATAAGTTGGCCTGGATGATCTGCATTGGATTCATCTACCGCGGCATTGGCGCAGATGTAACCATTTTTGTGCTCAGCAATCAGTACTCCTTCTTGCTGATCAGGGCGCTTAACCGCACGTACAATGCGTTTCGATTGAGATAAAATCACTTCGACTTTTCTTGGATCTTTATTAACGCTCTTGGCCAGCTCAATGGCTTCTAAGCTCGGTGTAATTTGATCTAAATAGGCACAAGCACCTTCGCTTTTCGACACTACCTTATGAGCAATGACTAAAATATCGCCAGCCACTAGCGCTTTCTGCTGAGCAATCAGTGTGTCGATAATTACTTGCGCAAGATCATCCCCGTGCTGGAAATCAGGCAAGCCTTCAAGGCGAAACATGGACATAGACTCAGGCATACTGTCTCTCCTTCATAAGATCCGTATTAGACAAATGGCGCCACGCTAAAAAGCGTTCCGGCTGCTGAGCAATCGCTCTTTCTAGGTCATCACTTTGGTCTATATCTTGTGACAAATTCGGCAGCTCTAATTGGCAAAAAGACAAATCGTGATCTAAAGCATCCATTCCATGCTTTTCTGCAGAGTTCTGCCCATAGTGGAAATCAATCGCATTTGGTGGCGATGTCACCAGTGCATTCGTGCCGCCATCTTTCGCTTTAGCAACAACGACCTGATGACGTTTAGCCGCTTTCAGCAAGACACTAAATTCACATTTATCCAGCAGCGCAATATCACTCGGAACAATCATTTGATGGCTAAACCCTGCTTTGTTCACCCATTCACATGCTTGTAGTAATGCCCCGTTTAAGCCTTTTGATCCTTTTTCTAATACCGTCTGTGCGGAATAGGAAGACGCCAACGCCAACATCTCAGAAGACTCACTGATCACCATGACTTGTAAGTCTGGAAAGTGTGTACGGAAAAACGCCAAGGTATTTTGAAACATACTGATAGCAAGACTTTCGCGCTCCACTTGAGGCAAACACGTCGCTAATCGCTGCTTTGCACGTTTAGGACATTTCATCGGAATCACAATACAAAGTTTGCTCATTAGGCCACCCTCTGTTGACGTTGCGCTAGCGCAAACGCCACGACGTCTGTTAGCAAAGCACGCTTATCCTCAGTGCTACTCATAAAGGTAGGCGTAACCAATACATCCAAACCTTTGCCTTCTAACCAAGGAGCGTCGCTGCGGTCTACATCATCAATAACCAGCGCATTTAGAAAAGAGGAATAACACTGATAAATACCTTTAGAATCGGTGCTTTTACCCATACTTTCCAACATTTTATCCGCAGGGCCTTTGATCGTTTTACCAGCAATTAACGGTGAAATAGCAATCACATAAGCACCACTTTTCTCAATCGCTTCTTGAATCCCTGGAATCGCTAAAATGGCGCAAATACTGACAATTGGGTTACTTGGTGCCACAATAATCACGTCGCTATTTGCAATCTGATTTAGCGCTTCTGATGTAGCTCGAGCGATCTTAGCGCCCTTATAATCGATACCAAGTACCTTAGGTTCGCAGTGTTCACGAACAAAATACTCTTGAAAAGACAACCAACCAGACGCGGTTCTCACCTGAGTTTGGACCACATCGTCTGTCGGTAATAAAATGGGCACTTGTACACCATGACGATTCGCTAAACGCTGAGTAATATGACTCGCTCTCACTCCTTGTTTACGCAATTCGGTACGATAGATGTGTGTCGCCAAATCTAAATCCCCAAGGGTCATCCAAGTCTCTTGACCCAGCGCTTTGAGTTCATTAAGCACTTGGTAGGACTCATTCTTTCTTCCCCAACCACGTTCTCGATCAATCTGATCTCCAAGAGAATAAATTAAGGTGTCGATGTCAGGAGATATCCATAAACCATGGAACTCTTCATCATCAGCAATATTACCGATGATGTGAGTCGCATCAGAATAAGCACTCGCGGCAAGCCCTTCCGCCGCCTTCGCGCCTCCCACACCGCCCGCTAATAAGGTAATGGTTAAATCGGACATTACGCGACTCCTTGCACAGGGATACGCAAGTGAGTGATCGAATCAACAGCAAAGGTTTTTAGTTCCTCATATACGGTATTTCGCTGAATCGCTTTCAATCCTGCTGAATGAATATTGGCAACCATGTCTTCTGGCATCACTTCTTGACCATGAGTTGCACCAGCCGCCCGAGAAATACTCTCATTCATCAGGGTTCCGCCTAAATCATTGGCGCCTGATCGCAACATTTTTGCGGCGACATCTGGTCCCATTTTGACCCAAGATGCTTGAATATTATCGATATGGCCTTGCAGCATAAGGCGTGCAATAGCGTGCATTTTGAAATGTTCATCACGGGTAGGACCAGGGCGAACCTTGTCCGGATTCTCGTTAAACAAACGCGTTTCATAATGAATAAATCCCAATGGCACAAACTCAGTAAAACCACCGGTTTCTTTTTGAATATCACGCAATAGCTTAAGATGATTTGCCCAATGAATCGGCTGATCCACATGGCCGTACATGATGGTAGACGTTGTTTTAACACCCACAGAATGTGCTGCTTTTACGATGCGAACCCACTCTTCTGTAGTGAGTTTATTTTTGGTCAGTTGTTTGCGTATCTCAGTATCCAAAATTTCTGCAGCGGTACCCGGCATGGTGCCAAGCCCTAACGCTTTCAGCTCAGTCAAAAAAACCTCTGGCTCAAGTCGCGCTTTCTTACAGCCATACCAAATTTCAAATGGCGAAAAGGCATGGATATGGATTTCTGGCACTCGAAATTTCACCGCAATAATAAGGTTACGGTAATAATCCGCATCAATATCTGGGTGTAATCCACCTTGAATACAGACTTCTGTTGCTCCGCGGGCCCATGCTTCTTCGGCTTTGTCAGCAACTTGCTCAACGGTCAAAAACTCCGCATCTTGATCGCCTTTTTCTTTGGCGAAATTACAAAACCGACAACCCATATAACACACGTTGGTAAAGTTAATGTTTCGAGTAATAACAAAGCTGCCAGTATTACCAACACGCTTTTCACGTACTTTGTCAGCAATGTCTAACACCGCTTGAGCTTCTTCACCTTGCGTGGCGAAAAGTACACAGGCATCTTCCACACTCAGCTCTTTACCCGATAAAGAGTGCTCTAAAATGGCACGTACTGGTGCACTAATATTGTGACTTAATAGGGTTGGTGGAAGCATTTCTTCCAATATTGAATGTGATAAGCTCATGCGCTGATATCTCCTTCTGACCGATGACCAGAATACTGATGGTTAGAGCGAGCGGCATGACTAGCAAGCGATGCGACTCGATGAGTTAAATTGGGCGTTAGATATTTATCGTCTTGCTGCTGAAAGCGATCATAAATAGTCAGTCGCTCTGCCAACGAATAACCTAATCCTTCACAAGCTTGCGCTACGCTACTAATCTGAGGCCACGCTCGTTCTGGATTAATAAAATCTTTGGTTAACGGAGAGATACCGCCCCAATCATTAATGCCGGCATTAATGTAACTGCCGTATTCCACTTCTAAATTGGGTGGCGCTTGAATGCTAATTTCTTTTGGTAGGATCAAACGTGCTATCGCAATCGTCCGCTTCATGTCATCTAAATTAGGCTCTTGATAACCCGCCATGACGGTGCCCGCTTTAGCGCGAAAATTTTGAATGATAACTTCTTGTATGTGTCCGTAAGAAAGGTGTCGATCACGAATCGCTACCAAACTGTTAATGCGGTCTTGCCAAGTTTCACCAATGCCAATCAAAATCCCCGTAGTAAACGCAATATCAAGCTTTCCCGCTTGCTCGATTGTATCGAGTCGTCGTTTAGGCGTTTTATCTGGGCAAGCATGGTGTGCTTGACCTTTTCTAAGTAAATCATTGGATACATTTTCCAGCATCATCCCCATACTCGCCGCGACGGGTTTTAACCGCTTCAGTTCGTTATAAGACAATGCGCCTGCATTCACGTGGGGTAATAGATTGGTATGTGTTAATACGCTTTCACACTGATCATGTAGATAATCTAGCGTGCTTTCATAGCCTAAGGCCGCTAATAAGTCGCGAGCTTTTTGATGCCGCTCTTCTGGTCTTTCACCTAGACTAAATAAGGCTTCCTTACACTCTAGTGCTTCACCATCAAAAGCGGTTTTCAATACCTGATCTGGTGTCATGTAATTGGAATTGGGGGATTCAGGCCCTTGTACAAAAGTACAATAACCACAAGTATCACGGCACATATTAGTGAGTGGAATGAAAACTTTTTTTGAATAAGTAAGTTGTTTTCCCCAATAGTCATCACGTACTTGAGCCGCTTGCTGACAAAGAGCATACAAGTCTGGTCCAGTGACAAATTCATTAGATACAGCATCAGAAACAGAAATCATATTTAATCCTAACCAGCCTTAATTTCATTTTTTACCATTTGGTATAAAAATTAATATCAAGAATTCAGAAGAGAGTAAATCGTTTTTTTTCGGTGCATCCTTGCACCAAAAAAAACTTACCAACTTAAGTTTAGTTAACTAAAAAGTTAACTAAATGGTTAAGATCATGAATAGGAAAGATTTTTCTTTAAACAATTTATATTAAAAACAAAGCTACTCTACGTTGAACAGATGAAAACGTGGCGTTAATTATTATTATTTTTTTTGTGCGCACCAAGACCGCGCACGATAAAATCTGTGACTGCAATCTCAGCTTGTTCAAAATCAGTTTGATGCAAACTGCTTCTACCTAATAAAATTTCAATTTGAGTCGAGAAATCCGCATAAGTTTGTGTTGCAGCCCATATCGTAAAAAATAAATGCTCAGGATCTACATTTTCTATTAATCCCTTATTTATCCAAGACTTAACTAACGAAACATCTCTATCAAACTGTGGTTTTAAGTGGCTAATCAAATAGTCTTTTAGGACTGGAGCACCGCTAATAATTTCATGGGCAAACACTTTCGAGCCATTTGGGTAAAGCCTTGAAATCTGCATTTTCTCACGTACATAACTGCGTATTACCTCTTCTGGAGTATCACCATGATTTTCTAGAAAAGAGAGTTTCTCTATCCAAATATCAAGAATCTCCTCTAATACTCTTCTATACAGTAAGTCTTTGTTTGGAAAGTAATAAATGAGGTTTTGCTTAGATATTTTAGATATTTCTGCAATGCGTTCCATAGAGGCACCACTAAACCCCTTAGAAGCAAAAACAATTTCAGCCGAACGTAATATACGTGATTCTAGTATCTTCCTATTAACCGATTGCTTTGTATGCTTTGATTTTTTTCCAATCAAAATTCGCCCTTCCTTATTTTATAATACTAAAAAAATACCCACGATATTTTATTTACTTAATTCTACCTTTAAAGTAGCATCGAAAATCACTTAAAATTAGCCTGTTAATTAAACTTCTAATTAATTCACCAACTAAATCATTAATAATAAAAGTTGGCCTGCTAATTGCTTTCTGTAAAGTTCAATAAAAAACACTTAACCATCATGAATTTACGTTGAACCATTATATTCTCTCTTCTAACGAAATGAATATGTGATTCACTTCGTTTTGGTGATTTTTTTACCTTTTGGTAAAAAAATACTGAAGAAATATTAAGTTATCTAGGAGAACACTATGCAAGATCTTCGTATTAACGAAAAGCGTCTTTGGGACACCCTTATGGAAATGGGTGAAATTGGTGGTACAGAAAAGGGTGGTTGTAATCGCCTTGCTGGGACCGATTTAGACAAGCAATCTCGTGACCTTTTCGTCTCTTGGTGTAAGGCTTGCGGTTGCGAAATTGAAGTCGATAAAATAGGAAATATCTTTGCTCGCCGACCAGGGAAAAATAACAATCTACCAGCCGTAGGTACCGGTAGCCACCTTGATACCCAGCCTACCGGTGGCAAGTTTGATGGTGTTTTTGGCGTACTTTCCGGCGTAGAAGTACTTCGCACACTCCATGAAAATAACATCGAAACACCAACGGCAATGGAGTTCTCTGTTTGGACGAATGAAGAAGGCTCCCGCTTTCAGCCTGCTATGCAAGGTTCTGGTACCTATGTTGGCCGTTTTGACCTAGAGACAGAGTTAAATAAAACCGACGTCAATGGCATTCGACTCGGTGATGAACTAGAGCGTATTGGCTATTTAGGTGAGATGGAACTAGGTAGTCGCCATATGGGCGCATTCTTTGAGGCTCATATTGAACAAGGTCCAATCCTAGAGGATGAAAAAAAATCCATTGGCATCGTAAGACTAGGACAAGGTATTCGCTGGTATAACATCGAAGTTGTCGGCCGCCCTTCTCATTCAGGCACCACCCCTATGCATTTGCGTAAAGATGCCATGTTAGCCGCCGCCGCGATTGTGACTGAAATGCAAGCCATTGCAAACCGCCATGAAAACGGTCTGGGTACTGTCGGCTTTATGCAAGTCTGGCCAAATTCTCGTAACACCATTCCCGGTAATGTGAAATTCAGTGCCGATCTACGTAATCCAGTTCCCAGCGTATTGTTGACCATGCATGAAGAGCTACTCGCTTTTTGTAAGAAGATAGCCAGTGAACACGAACTGGACGTTAATATCGACCCTTTTTGGTATTTTGCTCCCGTAGAATTTAATGCGTCTGACGATGTTAAGTCCGCCACAGAGAAATTAGGCTACAGCAATATGGATATCTACGCTGGCGCAGGACATGACGCCTGCTACATGGCCGACTTGGTACCCACTGGCATGATTTTTACACCCTGCCTTAATGGGATCAGTCATAACGAAGCAGAATATAGCTCTCCAGAAGAATGTGGCGCAGGCGCCAACGTACTGTTGCACTCCATGCTTGAAGCCAGTGAACGTATCGCCAAAGAACACGAATAAAGTAAGAAGATACATAAAAGCACTTAATAATTATGTTACTCAAATGGAACATCGCTATACACACTAAATAAACACTCATAATCAAAAAAATCGAAGAGGTGGCAACATGACAAGCAAGTCCATTCAGCAAGGTGAGTTTTTCGAGCTCGAGGTCGATAAAGACCTCAGAGAAAGTTCGGCATACAATGACGATTTAGCGCCAACCAAGATTAAAGATCGCACTTGGAACAAGTGGAATATCACCGCGTTATGGGTAGGTATGGCGATTTGCGTACCCTCTTATACGCTGGGTGGCGTGTTAACGTCCTACTTTGGTTTATCGGTTATGGAAGCCTTGCTTACCATTCTAATTGCCAACATTATCTTGCTTGTTCCCCTCACATTAAACGCCTATCCGGGCACAAAATACGGTATCCCTTTCCCTGTTTTATTACGCTCCTCATTCGGCATAGTAGGGTCTAATATTCCTTGTTTAATTCGTGGTTTTGTTGCGTGTGGCTGGTTCGGCATTCAAACCATGTTTGGTGGCCTAGCCATTCACTTGTTTTTATCAGCGATATCTTCAAGCTGGGCAAGTTTAGGTGGCGTTGGTGAAGTCATTGGCTTCTTTCTATTTTGGGCACTGCAAATGGTTGTGGTTGTACGTGGATCAGAGTCAATCAAATGGCTAGAGACACTTTCTGCACCGTTATTGTTGGTTGTTAGTATTGGCTTGATGATTTGGGCAGGAGGTAAGGTCTCCTTTACCGAAATTTTAGCAACCCCTGCTAATCGCCCTGAAGACGCTGGCTTTTGGGGATATTTCTTCGGTGGTTTAACCGCCATGGTTGGTTTTTGGGCAACCTTGTCCCTTAACATTCCTGACTTTAGCCGTTATGCAAAATCACAAAAAGACCAAGTACTTGGTCAAATTATTGGCTTACCTATCACCATGTTCTTCTTTGCAGCATTGGGTGTTGTACTGACCGCGGCCTCGTCAACATTAGTAGGCGAAACCATTTCTGATCCTATTTCATTAATTGGTAAAATCAACAGCCCATTTTTAGTTGCGATCGCGATGGTCTTAATCATTATCGCTACGCTGTCTACAAACATTGCAGCCAACGTTGTCTCTCCCACGAACGATTTCCAAAACATTGCACCGAAACTTATCAATCATACCCGCGGTGCGTTATTGACTGGCTTGGTTGGTATTCTATTAATGAGCTGGGAACTGTTGAAAAAAATGGGCTGGATAGAATCCGATGTGAGTGTTGAAAGTATGTACTCTAATTGGCTATTAGGTTACTCAAGCTTACTAGGCCCTATCGCAGGAATCATGATCGTCGATTACTTCTTAATTAAGCGTCAAAACATTGATTTGGTCGCTCTGTATACGCCGAATGGTATTTATCCTGCTTTTAACTATGCTGGCTTGCTCGCCTTTGCCGTACCGGTAGTGATTACTATTGCTGCGCTAAGTGTTCCAAGCATTAATTGGTTTTATCGATACGGCTGGTTCACGGGTGCTTTTACTGGCGCCATTGTCTATTTCGTTTTGGCCAAAATACTGGCATCGTCAGCTAATCAAACGCAAGCCATGCCGTCTTAATATCGAAATAAGAGAGGCCTAAACAGTAGGAGAATCAAACTAATCATTGATGCTCCTACTGTAGGACTTGTACGACAGGAAATTTCAAAGAAGCACATCTATCAGAACTTAATAAATACGAACAAAAATACTAATAAAACCGACAAAAAGGACGACACTATGAGCCTGTTTATTAAAGGGGGGACGATCGTCACCCACGAAGAAACTTACCAAGCTGATATCTTATGCGATGGTCATAAAATCATTAGCATCGGCCAAAACATGACACCTCCAAGCGACGCAACTGTCATCGATGCAACCGGCAAACTCATTATGCCTGGCGGAATTGACCCTCATACACACATGCAACTTCCTTTTATGGGCACCGTCGCCAAAGACGATTTCGCATCCGGTACTCGAGCCGCATTAGCTGGCGGCACCACCAGCATCATCGATTTTGTCATTCCTAATCCACAGCAATCTTTATTAGAGGCTTATCATCAATGGCGTGAGTGGGCAGAAAAAGCACATTCAAATTATACTTTCCATGTTGCCATTACTTGGTGGGATGACAGTGTTGGGGAAGAAATGGAAACGCTGGTAAAAGACTATGGCGTTAACAGCTTTAAACATTTTATGGCATACAAAAACGCCATTATGGCCACCGATGACATTTTAGTTTCCAGCTTCACTAAATGCGTTGAATTAGGCGCTATTCCAACAGTACACGCAGAAAACGGTGAGCTGGTGTACCATCTTCAAAACAAACTCATGGAACAAGGCATGACTGGGCCTGAAGCTCATCCTCTGTCGCGCCCTTCTTCCGTCGAAGGAGAAGCAGCCAATCGTGCAATTAGCATTGCCAATACTCTTGGCGCACCGCTTTACTTGGTTCACGTATCTACCGAAGAAGCAGTAGATGCTATCCGTTACGCTAAAGACCATGGTCACACCATATTTGGCGAAGTATTAGCGGGGCATTTAACCGTCGATGACAGTGTATATCAAAATCCAGATTGGGCAACGGCCGCCGCCCACGTCATGAGCCCACCATTTCGCCCTAAGCATCATCAAGACGCCCTATGGAAAGGTGTGCAAGGGGGAACGCTACAAACCACAGCAACCGATCATTGCGCATTCTGCAGTGAACAAAAAGCCATGGGCAAAGACAATTTCACACAAATCCCTAACGGCACCGCCGGCGTCGAAGAGCGCATGATGGTGCTATGGGAAAAAGGCGTCAATGCAGGCAAAATCACCCCTAATGAATTTGTCGCGTTAACGTCCACTAATACAGCAAAGATTTTCAACCTCTACCCAACTAAAGGCTGCGTGCGAGTCGGAGCGGATGCGGATCTGGTTATTTGGAACCCTAACACAGAGAAGACGCTATCAGCGAAAACGCACCAATCGAATATTGAGCACAGTATCTTTGAAGGCATGACGATTCATGGCATTCCAGAAACGACGATATGTAATGGCAAATTAGCATGGCACGAAGGCAAGTTACTTGCTCAGTCAGGCGATGGCCAATACATTGACCGCCCTGCTTACGCCCCTTATTACGAGTCATTGAAAAAACGACAAAGTCTATCAAAACCCAAAGCAGTTATTCGCTAACCGCTTTAAAGCTAACAGCATTAAAACTATCTGTACTAAAAGTAAAAAAGGGCACGTGATGCCCTTTTTTTAAGGGACGTTTTTCGTGCTACTGTTGGCCAAATTCAATATTAACTGGCGCGAGCATAAAATCATCCGATCAAAATAGCCTTAAAATCATTCGTAATTCTAGCCAATATACTCTCAGTTCTGGCCGCTATAATAGTGCCTGTTCGGACCGACGCCTGATAATCTTCTCCAGTCAACATTTTCACAAAACCGCCCGCTTCTTGATAGGCCAAAATACCCGCTGCATGATCCCAAACTTTAGGTTTAGGGCTGACAAAGAAATCATAACTACCCTGCACTAATGATCGGTATTCATGGCAGCAACACCGTAATGAATTAGTGCGAGCATAACTCACTTGCAACAAGGCTACTGGCTCTTGATACGTTTTCTGAAAAAGAAACGGTGACATTACACCAACAAGGCGAGGTTCTTTTTCCTTATCTGACAAGGTTATTTGTCTAGGTGCCTGATTCGGTTTTCCATACCAACAGCCCTTTCCTAAACTGGCCTCAATCCAATCATCTAAAACTGGATCATAAAGCAATGCAAACACTGTTTTCCCCTCAAATACAGCCGCAATCAATACCCCAAAAGTGGCTAAGCCATTGGCAAAGTTCCATGTGCCATCAATAGGATCAATAATAATAGATAAGCCGGAAGAACTAAGACTGTCCAGTAACGAAGGGTTGTCTGAAACCGCCTCTTCGCCCAAAACATTCGCGTAGGGCAGCAGAGCTTGGAAACGCTTAGTCAGCTCCTTTTCGGTCGCCAAATCTGCAATGGTCACCAAGTCATCAAAACTCGATTTTATAGATATCTCTTCTGAAGGTAAGCATCGAAAACGAGGCAAAATCTCCTGCTTAGCGACATCTCGTACCTGCTCAATAATTGCTAATTCTTGCTGACGACTTAACATAATAAAATTACCTTTAGTCCTTGGGTAAGTATTCATGAAAAATAGCATGCGATAAAAACCATACCATGACGCGACTATGATGTTAAAAGTACGATGATATTCAGCGAACGCTATTTGCCCGACTCAATGTTTAGACAAGCAATTCATTCGAGTAATTTAAACCCCAACCGAATGAATTCAATATAAGCATATCAATATGACAGATTAGCCATACTTCGTTACATTTCAATTATTCTTGATCCAATAATAATCTAGAATCGAATGTCATTGCGGCGAGCATCGTCAGAATAACCACACTTGCAAAAGATAAAGCGGCTGAGCCCGGAACAATCGATATAACGCCACCAACCTGTATCAACCCAGTCAAAATCACTACGACAAAAATATCCATCATGGACCAACGCCCTATTACTTTCGTTATTCGATAAAGAGTGAGCTTTTGAGCTATAGGGCGGTCATTTGGGTAGCTCGCCTGCCAACACAGCCACCCTAAAGACAACATTTTGGCAAGAGGAATAAAAATACTCGCTAATAAAATAATAATCGAAATGGCGTAGGAGCCTATCCCCCATAATTGGTAAACACCTCCTACTATTGTTGATGGTTCATTCATTCCAAGAAAAGTGGTTTGCATAATAGGCAGTAAATTAGCAACAATAAACATCATCAAAGCCACAACAAGTAATGCGACCGTGACTTTAATACTTGCCGGTTTTCGACTATAAATTTTATGGCAACAACGTCCACAGTGACTAGCATCGATTGAAGTGATCGCACCACAAAAATGACAGCCTGCCATGCCTTGAGAGCGTGAAGATATAGCCTTTAGCGTGCTAAGTATTTCTTGCTTCAATACAACAGGCCCCGCCACTTGATACCAAAGCCAGCGCCGATCAATCAAGGGCCCCGTTTTGAAAAGGCAAAAAACATAAATACAAAAGGCCCAAAAAGATAAACCAATCTCTACCGTTGCGATTGTTTGCATTTTTACTAAAGCAACAAGCGCTCCCACTAAAAAAACGTCGATCATCAGCCATGGCTTGATAACAATAACTGTTTGCAGCAAACATCGTTGGAGGGCATTATATTTGCGTTTTTTTATCGACCAAGAAAGCACAACAGCGCTAAGTAAATAGCTGGCAGGCAACACTAATAGCGCAAAAACAATAAGCGCTCCCAAAAAGACAGACGACTCCCCTAACAACACGGACAAACTTTGCCAAAAAGTAACCGTTCGCCCCATCCCAGCATAGGTAAGACTCAAAAAAGGTAAGCTAAGCGACAGCACCAACATTAGCAAAGCGACACTTCCATAAGCCAAAATCTTTTCTAACCCGCGTTTAGGTAAACGAATTAAAATATGATGGCATCTTGTGCACCGCAGTTTTTGGTTCGATTTAAGCTCAGGTAGTCGGTTAACCAAATCACACTCGTCACAGACAGTAATACAGTCTTCAAATTCATAGCGCCCCATAGCTATCCTGTCATAAATAAGTTGAAGTCATCAAATTACCACTAATCTCTTAATAAATAAGTCTTTTTACAATTAATAGTTTTCTATAGTCACGTAATTTCATACACTACTAGACAGGCTTAATGCTCACGCACTTTGTTTAGTTTTTATTGATAATTTACTCACAAACAGGCCTATTTGTATCTCTATGTAAATTAGTCACAAATAAAGGACATCACTTGCACTTTCTTAGGAAACACGAGCAAAACTCTCTCTAAATCTTTTCAATTTTTGTACGTCAAAGACTCACTTTCAAGATGTTAAAGCTTTATCATAAGGCTTCATCTAAACAGATTCTCAAGGAGTTAGAGCCTCAAAAAATCGCTATGTTTAGAGCTGTTTATCAAACTCGGTTCTGCATTCTTATTTAGAGCTCATTTTTCTTACTATGCATAACACGAAATCTATTAAGTCCTTCTTTCTTGTCGCCTCATTTTTATTAAGCACCTTTGCTCAAGCACAAGGTGGAGCAACAGCGGCCCAAGCAAATACTAAGGATAATGTGGAAACCCCACAACAAAAGGAAATAACACCTTCTCCAGCGCAACCCTCAGAGACGGATATTGCTGTTCCAAAACAACAAGGTAAGGCCTCGGAAAATAAGGTAAAAGCGTCAGATGAAGCAACAAGTGATTCCTCTAAAGCAAACAAGGACACAGACACAAAGCAAGATTACGCATTTTCTGCCCAAACTGTGGTTAATATTGCCAAAGAACTTGCTAAATCACCGATGGAAGCTCCAGATATCGCACCTAAGGAATTAACGGATTTAGACTACGCCACCTATGAAAAGATTGACTTTCAACAAAACAAAGCCGTTTGGGGAAATACGCCCACGCCTTTTTCTATTCAATTGTTTGCTCCTGGCTATCTCTATAAAGACTTAGTCTCTATTGATGTGGTTGAAAATGGTCGCGCCTTCCCTCTTGAAGTCTCCGCCTCTTCTTTCACGACACCTACACAAAAAATTGATGACCTCATTGCAAAAGCAGGAAAATACGCTGGATTACGTCTGCATTATCCATTAAATGCACCGGATCAGAATGACGAATTTATTGTTTTTCAAGGTGCGAGTTATTTTCGGGCGATTTCGAAAGGGCAAACTTATGGCCTTTCATCACGCGGTCTTGCTATCAATGTTGCACAACCCACAGGGGAAGAATTCCCAAGGTTTAAACACTTTTGGATCGAGCGTCCATCCGTTACTCAAAAAGCCATTGTGGTGCATGCACTGTTAGACAGTAAAAGTGTCACCGGCGCTTTCCGCTTCGGTATCTACCCAGGGTCACCAACACGGGTCGATGTTCAAGCAACGCTGTTTCCAAGAGTAGACATTCAACATGTTGGCTTAGCCCCACTTAATTCCATGTTCATGTACGATGGGACGTTAGACCATTCAGATCGTCCAAATTATCGACCTGAACTTCACAACTCTGATGGTCTACAAATTCAGACCGGCAGCGATGAGGTATTGTGGCGCCCTCTCAACAATCCTAAAACACTACAAATCAGTGCTTTTCTTGATACATCTCCAAAAGGCTTTGGACTGATCCAACGTGATAATAAATTCAGTGATTACCAAGATTTGGACGCCGACTACCAAGATCGCCCATCCAGTTGGATCAAACCGTTAAACGATTGGGGCGCTGGCAATATTGAGCTGGTAGAAATACCCTCTAACTCTAAAAGCAATGATAATATTGTTGCTTATTGGGAACCTAAAGATGGTCTAAAAAAAGACGTTCCATATACCTACTCCTACCAGCTGACCTGGCCTAATGACACACCTATATTAGCGGGCAAACCGCATATAGTACGCAGTGCAAGAACTGTCAGCCTACCGAATAACAATCCTGAGGTTGTGATCGATTATAGTAATTTATCCGTTAGTGACTTAAGTAAAGTTGCTGTGGACGCGAGCATCAGCCAAGGCAGTATCATTAAGACTCGGGTGGTTCAAAATCCTAATATTAAGGGCCTAAGAGTTTTCGTTACATTTGATACTCAAGAGGCAGACGTCGCTGAATTGCGAGTGCAGTTGAAAGAAAATGATCAACCACTTGCTTCCACCTGGTTATACCGATGGTTGAAACAAAAATGATAAATACACAAGGAAGTCAGTACGAACGTCTGGCGTTACCGCCAGAAGCACCACTTGCCATGCCTCGTCACAAAGTGAATGAGGCTCGCCAAAAAGCGAAAAAATTAGTCAAGCCGTTTCTATTTAGAACACTCTTGGCTCGCCTTTGCGTGCTAACCATTACACTTGGTCTAACCTGGTATGGTGCAACAGAAATGTATGCGGTGCTAAACACCAATGCCATTGCGGGTTTGCAATGGGCGTTTTTAGTCTTATTCTGCATAAACTTTACTTGGATCTCTTTTGCTTTTTCGCAAGCGATTATTGGTTTTTTATGCCGCCTATGGCCGTTTTCTCGCAAAGTAAAAGAAGTGGATGTTGATGGCGTTACTGCTATTTTATTGCCTGTTTACAATGAAGACCCTGCTCGGATTCGTGCCAGCATTGAAGCCATGCATGAAGATTTATTGGAAAAAGCACCCGGTAAATTTGCCTTTTTCATTCTTAGTGATAGTAATCGCTCCGAAGCCTGCATTAAAGAAAAGCACACCTTTTACCCATTATTAAATCATGATGATCAAGCCTGCCCAATCTACTATCGCCGTCGTGATAATAACAATGAACGTAAGGCGGGTAACATTGCCGATTGGGTAACGCGTTTTGGTGCTAATTATGAAAGCATGATTGTTTTAGATGCCGACAGCTTGATGAGTGCGGAATGTTTAATTAGTTTATCTCGCCGTATGGCTGCTGAACCTGGTCTCGGTTTGATACAAACGCTACCCACCATTATTAAAGCCAATACTCTGTACAGCCGTATACAACAATTTGCGAACCAATGTTTCGGACCGGTTTATGCGTCTGGTCTAGCGGCATGGCATGGCACAGCCTCGAACTTCTGGGGACACAATGCCATCATTCGCACCAAAGCGTTTGCTGAAGCATGCGGTCTGCCTATTTTAGAAGGGAAAGCCCCTTTTGGTGGACACATTATGAGCCATGATTTTATGGAAGCCGCCATGTTACGTCGCGCTGGCTGGGGTGTGCGCTTTGATATGGACTTAGAAGCGTCTTACGAAGAAGCGCCACCATCTCTGATTGATGTGATGGTACGAGATCGTCGCTGGTGTCAGGGTAACTTGCAACATAAGGCATTTTTGTTCGCGAAAGGCTTTCACTTCGCTACACGCATTCATTTGTTCTCAGGTATCTTTTCTTATCTGAGCGCTGTCTTTTGGTTCTTACTGATTGCTGTGGGTTTCGCTCTCGCTGTACAGGCACACTTTGTCCGTCCCGAGTATTTTTCTAACCCGTCATTATTCCCAACTTGGCCGGTCTTTGATTTTCAAAAAGCACGGCTATTATTCGAGCTTTCAATGGCACTAGTCCTCGCACCAAAGGTCTTTGGTTGGATCAGCGCTATGATCTACCCTCGCCGCTGCATGGCGTTTGGTGGTCCAATATTATTGACATTGGATACCTTGCTGGAAGTTATTATGTCGGCGTTGTACGCTCCGATTTTAATGTTTTCTCAGTTCTTGGTGGTCTTTGATGTTTTAAAAGGCCGTGATAGCGGCTGGAAACCACAGTCTCGTGATGATGGCGCTACACCATGGAAAACCGTCGCGCGTGCCCATTTATCTCATACGTTATTGGGTGCAGGATTAGCAGGCGCCGCCCTATTTCTTAGTCCTGAACTCTTCTACTGGTCACTGCCTATTACCATCGGCTTGGTATTTTCTATCCCTCTTTCTTGGCTTAGCGGTGGCGAAAAACGCGGCAATCTACTGTCTAAATTTATGTTGCTTCGCTCTTCAGAAGAAAAACACCCTAAAGGGATCGTTAAACGCCTTAACGACAGGCAAAATCATATCGTTAAAGATGACGATTATGATAAGCAGCCTCCGTTGTCTCGATTTATCAGTGATGTAGGATTCTATCATTGGTATGTTGCTCAACTTCCTAATGAAGAAGAAAACACATTATGCCGTAATCGTATTTGTGCCGAGTGGCAAATTGAGCAAAGCGACAGCATACCTCAGCTCTATGAGCACCTCAAAGAGAGTGAGTGCTTGGCTATTTTGAAACACAAATCACTTATGTTAGCGATGGGTAAATATTTACCCCAATCTTAAAAATAACAAACTATGGCTGGCATCACTCCGGCCATAGTTTTACTTTTAATAATCTACACCTCCTTTCAGAGCACTCTTATTTTACAAAAAACGATTAGCTTCTTCTAAAACGCCCTTTATTAATCAAAAAAACACAGTGCATATAGGCATCTTTTACTCTATAACTAATTAATATGTTTGGTTTTTACAGTAAGAAAAATAATTTCCCTCATCCTATAAATACAGCTCAAGATCGCAGTGTTTATGGGTTTCACAAAAACAAAAAAAATGATTAATGAGACAAATAGGTGTCGTAAAAAAGCAGACAAAAACACCGACACTCTGCTAATGTAACGTCATATCTAAGCGTAAATCGACTAACTACATTACTGTTCATAAAGACTCTGTCCGTTAGTCCTAAATTAGGACACTACTATGTTTGAGATTATTCAATTAGCTGGCGCCATCACCCTACTACTCTGGGGGATTCGCATGGTGCGCACTGGCTTCGAACGCGCCTATGGCAAAAATCTAGAAAATGCGATTCGTTTGATGACACGTCATCGCCTTCAAGCCGCGGCTTTAGGAGGGATCGCCGCCGCGGCACTACAATCTGGCACAGCGGTTGTACTGCTGGCGGCAGGCTTTGTCGCAACAAGTGCTTTAGGGCTTATTCCTGCCCTCGCATTAGCCGTTGGTGCAGAAATAGGCTCAAGCTTAATGGCAATGCTACTTAGCTTTGACTTGTCTGCTCTTTCTCCATTGCTATTGCTGATTGGCTATATTAGTTTTCAGAAATCGACAAAACGAAAGTATAAATACTGGGGACGAATCTGCCTTGGGCTTGGCCTTCTCCTGCTCGCCTTATCTCTGATCGCAAGAAGTACGGCAGACATGCGCTCTGGCAACGGCATGACGTATCTCACCAGTTTATTGGCTCACGATACCTTACTAACCTTATTTTTGGTTGCGCTCTTTACTTGGCTTGTTCACTCAAGTTTAGCGATGATTTTGATTATTACTCACCTTGTCACTGACGGCGCTATCTCTATTGAGATGTCGATGATCATGGTTATTGGCGCTAATATCGGCGGCGCATTGCCCGCATTAAGCTCTGGGTGGGGATTGAGCGCAAAAGGACGACTGGTGATAATAGGCAACCTACTTATACGCTCTTGTGCCGTTATTATTGGTTTGCTGATTTACTTCATTCAAGAGTCTGGATGGCTTTCACTACAAAGCCTTGGTTTAGATTCACCGATGGTTTTCCATGTCATAATCAATGCCATCAACGGTATTCTGTTTCTTGCCATGCTGCCTTTCTGGGCGAATCTATTAAAGAAATACGTCTCTCCTAACAACACGGAAACGGATGGTCACAAACCTTTAACATCCGTCTATTTATCACAAGACGATATTAAGCACCCTACTCGAGCCATTGCTAATGTCGCCAATGAAACTTTGCGAATTGCTGATATCGCTTATCAAATGCTGGAAAGTACGCCTAAAACATTTACCAATGGTAAACACATTAATAGAGTAAAAGAGTTAGATGATGATATTGATCGAATTCATCGCGAAGTAACTTACTACTTGGCCGCGATAGAAAACATTAAGAGCTCATCGGAAGAACAAAATAGCTGGCAAGATGCGTTCAGTTTTGTAACCAATTTAGAGCACGTGGGGGACATCATTGACGCAAGCCTTATGGTGCTAGCTCGCAAAAAACACAAAGAAAAGATTCATTTTTCTGAGCAAGGTGAAAGAGAGTTAGATACTCTCTTCTCTGAATTGTTTGAAATTTTTCGTTTAGCTCAAGCTGTTTATGTGTCAAAAAGCCCTGATCTTGCGGCCGAATTGGTCGATGCCAAACACGTATACCGCAATAAAATTGCCGTATGCCGAGAGCAACATACTCGCCGTATTAGAGATCAGATTCCTGCAACACTGGCCTCATCACAAATACATATGGATATTTTACGAGACCTACAGCGCCTATCTTCATTACTGGTCGCTACGGCATATCCTATTTTAAAACGTCATAAACAAGAAATGACCTAATCGCTCATGTACAAGACGACTAGATCATTTCTTACAGGCACCATTAATAGTGAGTACTATCTATATTAGTTACTATCGAGAAGGCTTAGGCTTTCTCGTATTTCCTTTAGCAAAAGGTTTTGCTCCGGGTTTTGTACCCGATGGCTTTGGCCTTTGTCCTGATTTACTAGGTCTCGCTGGGGCATTATCAGACGGGCGTTTATGTTTAGTATTCGGCGCCTTAGGGTTACCACCTGCTCGACTAGGCTTGCCTCCTGGTTTTGAATGACCTGAAGCCGCACTGGTTGCTTTTGTTCGTGCACCGGTTCCGTTCTTAGCGCTATTCGAAGGTTTTTTCGCCGCTGATGATGACTTTTTTGAAGGTTTTTTGTCTGTTTCAGAAGAAGACTCTTCTATTGCTTTCGAGAGAATTTCAATCTCTTTTTGCGTAAAGTCACGCCACTCTCCAACCGGAACGCCCTTCAATCCGATGTGCATGATACGGACTCGCTCAAGCTTAACAACCTCATAACCAAAGTGTTCTGTCATACGACGTATCTGACGGTTCAAACCTTGCACCAAGGTAATACGAAAGACGTTATTAGACTCTTTCGATACTGGGCACTTCTTGGTCATGGTGCCTAAGATAGGCACTCCATTCGCCATGCCATTTATAAAATCATCGGTCACCGTCTTGTTCACTGTGACCAGATATTCTTTTTCGTGATTATTACCAGCACGCAGTACCTTGTTCACTAAATCGCCGTTGTTGGTCAAAAAGATCAAACCTTGAGAGTCTTTATCTAGACGCCCAATCGGGAATATCCGCACCCCGTGATTGACAAAATCGACAATGTTGTCTTTCTCAGTGCTTTCTGTCGTACTAACAATGCCGACCGGCTTATTTAATGCGATCAAAACAAAATCTTCCGCATCTTGCGGTTCAATCAGCTGTCCGTTTACTTTAACCGTATCACCAGACGTAACCTGATCCCCTATTTTTGCTCGCTTACCATTAATAAACACATTGCCTTGTTCAATAAAGCGGTCTGCATCTCGTCGGGAGCAAATACCACTTTCGCTAATGTATTTATTTAAACGGGTTTTGTTAGAAATATTTAGCATAAATAGTGTCTTATAAATTCTGGGTGATGGCTGTAAACAGGGAAAAATAACAGCCTAATTGTAATTTAAATAGGGTCTTCACCGTAGTGTAACAACTCAACTAAGAGAGATGAAATTTTACAGAGATTATAGGGGATGGAGAAAGAATAAACTGCATAAAAGCATACAAAAAGACCTCTTTATCTTGATCGTCGTTCACTTTTTTTTTGCGTTTAAAATAATACACTGACCTTATTACTAGGAGAATCGTAATCATGTCAGAAAAAGCATCATCTTATAATCCATACCAAATAATACTGCATTGGCTTATTGCTGTGTTAATCATTGCTAACTATTTCATTAGTGATCATATGAAGCGTTTTTTTGATGCCCACCTAGCAAACAATAACAGCCCTGCTAACTGGGTAGAAAACTTTCATATTTATGCAGGCCTGACTATCCTGTCATTGGTTGTGATACGAACCATTGTTCGTCTTCTCAGTAGAAAAACCGAGAAAATAAGTACGGGTAACGCCTTTCTAGATAAAATATCCCATTACTCACACGAACTCTTGTATGTATTGATGTTTTTGGTTCCCGCATTTGGTGCAATCGCTTGGTTTTTTGATGTTGACGAACTGGGATATATTCATGTGATTACCATGGATTGCATGATGGCATTAGTGCTTGTACATGCCGCAGCGGCCCTGTTTCATCACTATATTCTCGAAGACAAACTACTTTTGCGCATGCTAGGACGATCCTAATACTAACAAGTAAAACACACCCTACTGAAAAATATAGCCTTGTGTGAAATGTAAAAATTCACGTAAATTCTCAGCAAAGTGGAGTTACGCAAAGGCTATTGGTAAACTGCGCACAGATTTAATTTTGAATGGATACGTCATTTCATGTTTACCTCAATAACATCACGATTTTCTCTGCCTATTTCCCTACGCTTTGGCACACTATCTTTAGCAACAGTGCTGATTATTAGCGGATGCAGTCAGCCACCGAAGATAGAAAAAGTAGAAGGTTATGCCCAAGGAACCACCTACCATATTAGCTTTTGGTCTAATGACGCCGTTCCCGTTGAGGACGTTCGAAGCAGCTTTAATGTCACCTTGGCACAAATCGATAAAGAGCTATCTACTTGGCGCAATGACTCTTATATTTCAACATTTAATCACAGTACTTCCACCGCTTGGCAACCAGCGTCGAAAGACTTTATTGAACTAATAGAAATCGCCAAAGACATCAATAAAAAATCAGAAGGTTGCTACGACCCAACTGTTGGGCCTTTATTTGATTTATGGGGGTTCAAGAAAGATTCACTCCATGTTCCGACGAAGCAAGAGCTTGCTGCAACAAAGGCAGACCTTGGAATGGAAAAGCTCGAAATAGATAAGACAGGCAAACGCATCCGTAAAACCATCCCTGCCCTACAAGTGGACTTCTCATCCATGGGCGAAGGTTATACGATCGGCAAATTAAGTCAGGTTTTAGAGGCTAAGGGCGTCACCAACTATCTTGTTGAATTTGGTGGTGACATGAAGATCAGAGGACACAAGCCGAACGGTGATAAATGGCGTGTTGCCATAGAGCGCCCAGTGCCTGACAAAGGTAACCCAACGCCCTATCAAATCATCACCATCAATAACGAAAATGGCGTAACCCTTGATACATCGGGGACTTATCATCATTACTTTGATGACAAAGGTAAAGAATACTCGCATATCCTAAACCCAAACACTGGCCAGCCAGTTTCTCATGACTTGGTATCGGCATCTGTCTTTGGAACTGACCCTCGAATCAGCGATGCCTGGGCGACGACTATGCTCTGTCTTGGCCAAAAAGAAGGCGCTAGAATTGCTAAAAAAGAGCAATTAGAGGTTTTCTTTATCGAGAATAAAAAAGGCAACTTGGTAAATTCAACCAGTCAGGCATTAGATAACTCTAAACGTGTGACTTTCGAAAGTGACAAAAAATAGTTGAGCTAGCTCGTACCTACACCAGCACGAGTACACACAAAAATGGCCGCATCATGCGGCCATTTTTACGACTAGACAGCAACGCTCATCGCTTATCCACCAATATGCCAACCGTTGGTGATCGGATAACGACGGTCACGACCAAAACCACGACCTGTCACACGAACTCCAGTGGGTGCTTGGCGACGCTTATATTCATTTACATCAACTAAGCGAAGGACACGATAAACGGTATCTCGATCAAATTTTTTCGTTGCCAATATTGCTTCAGCACTCCAATCTTGTTCGATATATAGGCGTAGAATCTCGTCCAAAATATCATAGCTTGGTAAAGAATCTTCGTCTTTTTGATCTGGTGCTAATTCCGCGGATGGCGGACGAGTAATAACCCGTTCAGGAATAACATAACCGAGGGTATTACGGTAACGGCACAACTTAAAGACCAGTGTTTTGAAGACGTCTTTTAAGACAGAATAACCACCGACCATATCGCCATATAAGGTCGCATAGCCAACGGCCATTTCACTCTTGTTACCAGTGGTCAGAACCATAAGGCCCTTTTTATTAGAAATTGCCATCAAAACCACACCGCGAGTACGTGCTTGTAAATTTTCCTCGGTAGTGTCTTTCGCATAGCCTTCAAATTCTGGTGACAAGACATCGGTAAACGCAGACACCATAGGTTCGATAGGCAAAACACTGTATTTAACACCCAATAAATTGGCTTCTTCTTCTGCGTCATGCAAGCTGATAGACGAGGTGTAAGTGTATGGCATCATCACTGCCTGAACACGCTCAGCACCAATCGCATCCACTGCCACCGCCAACGATAGCGCCGAATCAATACCGCCACTCAGCCCCAGTACAATGCCTTTGAATCGATTCTTTTCGATGTAATCACGCAGACCAAGTACCATCGCTTCATAGACACTGGCTTCGACGTCTAACGCTGGTGCAATATTGCCTGCCACAGGTTCAACCTTGTTTGGCTGGCTGTCGTCTACGATTAGGTCCACGCAATACAAGCCTGACTCAAACCAAGGCGCTTGGTAAACTTTCTCACCTTTAGCGTTCACCACAAAAGAGCCGCCTTCGTAAACAAGCTCATCTTGCGCACCCATATAGTTCACATAAACAATAGGCAAGCAGACTTGCGTCGCACGTTGATGCAACAAGGCTTCGCGTTCGCCCATTTTTTCAATATGGTAAGGCGAGGCATTCAAGTTAAGGATTAACTCAGCACCCGCCGCTTTCGCTTGTGCGATGGGTTCTGGGTGCCAAATATCTTCACAAATACTCAGACCGACTTTCACCCCTTTGATATCAAGAATGCCAGCATCGCAGCCTTCGCTGAAATAACGTTTATCATCAAATACTAAGAAATTAGGCAGCTTTTGTTTGGCGTATTCCGCCAACAAAGCACCTTGATATATCACGCCAGCACAATTAAACAGTTCACCATCAATGCGTCTTGGGTAACCCACCACAACATAAATGTCATGAACCTCCTGTAAAATTCGCTGCAAAGCAGATTCGATACGAGGATCTAAGCTGGGTCGCAGCAATAAGTCTTCTGGTGGATAGCCTGTTAAGGTTAATTCAGGGAAAACAATCACATCCGCATGTTCGTTATCACGCGCTTTATTTGCCGCGTCGATCACAGATTGTGTGTTTTTTGCTATGTCGCCGACCAGCATATCCAGCTGGGCCATTGCTACTCGTAATGTCATACAGTTGCTATCTCGTTAACTCTGTTAGAATATGCCCTTTATTGTCTGGAATTACCCAACCTAGGTAAAGTATATGATCGTCAGATTGATCGTTTTTATTGCTATTTTCGTAATTGGCTGGTGGTTATACCGCCAAGTGCTCGCTTTTCAACGTACAAAGAACCCAAGTAAGTCTCATTCTCCTTCAAAAACCACGGAGAAAGATGCGCAAGAAAACATGGTTCGCTGTGAACAATGCAAAATTCATGTCCCAAGATCCCATGCAATCCATGATCAAGAGGCCAATGCGTTTTGCAGTAAAGAGCATTTACAAGCGTTTCATAAAAAACCATAACATCAGCTTGCTACGCCAACAAAACCTCGGCTTATTGGTATTTTTTCCTGCCACCACCAGCAATGATATTGTTGGTGGTTTTGGCTAGCGCACAAACGATAAAAGCGGACGCCTAAACTGTTTATGTAATAACGCCATAAATAAGTAATACTCTCTTCACCATGACGCCATACATTGGTATTCACAAGATGAGAACTAGGCGTTAGCGGGCAAAAACCGTCACAAAGACTTTTTTGTGCTGCGTTAAAGACTGGCGAGGTCACAATATCTTGTTCAAACATGTACCAGCGTTCACGACTTTGATTTGACTCTGCCAATGTGGCTCGCCACTGAAAGCTCTCTTGTAGCTTTTGCTGATACGCTACCGAAAGGCCTGCCACCACCAGCAAAAAGAAAATAATCGGCAGTGAAATCCAACCTTTTTGTGTCTGTCTAGCGTGCATCACAAACCTCCCGTCACTCGATGTTTAAAAACTATTCAACACAATGATTTGATTACCCACACCTTGGCACGGTGATAAGTACTCCCAAGTGTTACCTCGCATCGTTTTATAACGCTGAGTGATTGGTGTTTGCGCATGAGCCTTACAATTGCCCAGTTCATAAAGGTACTCGACCCATAAAGCACGCACTTTATTCAGAGAATAGGGACCATAACGGGCATTTATTGAGTCCACAAAACCATCTTGGTTTGTATCTATAAGAGGCAGTACTGTTAACGCTTTTAAACCTGCCCATAGCTCTAACGAGTTACCGCTGCTTTTGGGCGTTCGCCACAGTGCTTGTTGAGTGTTTTTGCCTTCGCCTACATACCAATAAAAAGCGGCTTGGCTTTCTAATATCCCAGTTTGAGTAAGCACACTACTGTTCAATAAATCGAAGCGTAATTTTTGACTTGTCGACAGAGTAACTTGAGCTTGAACACTCGTCTCACATGTTGAAATTCGGACTGAATCCCCAACATTAAGACCACAACTATTCGGTGTTTCTATAGGGTTAGATATTGTATTAAGAGACTGTCGGCAAGCGCCGTAATCCATTGCTTCTAACCAGTCTGACTGACTTGATACCGAGCGCCTAGACAAACGTTCGGGTAAATTATTACCTGCGCCAATCACTAGGTTTAATGCATTATCAATATTGCAACCAGCCGGTAGCAGCCGCCCCCAATGCGCCTTAAATTGTGCGCCTAATGCCGACTCAAAAACCGCTTGATCAAGGTAAGTTAACGTAAGATTATGGCGTGCTCGAAGTTGCCACAGTGACGGGATAAGTAAAGGAAGAATGACGGCCAATAACACGCAGGCAACCATTAATTCTAATAGCAAACTTCCTCGTAAGGTCGCGCGTCTAGGACTAGTCATGGTCAGACACCATGGTTTGAACGCTTGACGAAACCTTACCCTGCGCGGCATTAAACCATTGTGTCAGGTCATCACCAGAACATATTTCACAGCTAGGATAATCACCTTGTTGATGCGATTTATCGCTATCCAACCAAGCTTTAGACCCCGTTAACAGCGTCATCACTTCTTGTTTATTGAGATTATCTCTTAGCCTAGAAGTTTCTTCTCGCTGCTGAAGCGTTTGCCATTGGCGATCAGACTGCTGCTGAACCAAATGCAATACCACTGATAGCAACACCAGTGCGAGAATGATTTCTATGGTAATCCAACCATGAAGAGAAGCACGATGGGACAATGAGTACGATGCTTTCATCGGCACGAATCCTCATCACCATCAATAATATCTGAGGTGTAATAACGACCGCTCTGATTAATAACAATGCTGGTTTTCCAACTAAGATAACAAAACCAAAAAGTACCATTTTGATAGCTGGATAAACCGTTAGGAAGGAAGGTTATACGTGATTTATTAGCAGGAAAGCCTTTCCAAAGGATTCGAACATCATGGTCAAATACCACTTTTCGATATAAGCCACCCAAATGATCTGGTTGAATGACTTTAAAGCCATAAGACCAATCTCCACTGCAACTGAGGCCACCACAAATATAAGTGGGCTCACCAGATTCGATCGATAGCTGACGCGCTTCTTGAAGCGCGTTCGTTACGTTTAAAACATCAGCAATTAGGGTGTCTCTGTCTTTGCTCTTTTGCTCCGCTTTCAGAAACACCGCGGACCCAATAACGGCGAATAAACTCAATACCGCAAGCACACACATAAGCTCTAGTAGAGAAAACCCTCGCTTATTTCGCATAGAAACCTCCTTGTTTCTTGCTATTAAAACGACTTAGATTGTTAGCACCTTATGAGAAGTCTAATAAGCAATGAAACTCATGCATGTCTATTCAAACATCGCACACTTCCACTATCGCCTACAGCCCCATAATTAACCTTATGCATGCGGCCTAACGACTCATTGTTTAAAAGTATAGCTTACTCCATAAATCTAGCCTGCAGAGAACCAACGATTAATATGATTCGCAATCTGCCTAGGCTTTTGAAATGGCAATGAATGATCACACGCGCTCATAATTTTATGCTGCCAGCCTTCATATTGCTCACTCAGTTGTTGATAATGTGCTCTTAATTGCTCGCTGCTTAACTCTCCAGAAAATAAAAACACCTGCTTGGCAGAACGAATCATAGCCTCTCTGTGTTCCGGTGCTTCAGCGAGAACATCCACATGATTAGTAACAGCATCCAGTGCGTAAGAAAAGCCATAGGGACGATGAGCCAAGCGAGATTGTGTGGTCGCCTCGGCAACAGGGTGCTTACGTCGATTAGGCGAAACGCCGTCCATAAAATGCGCCACACCCTGCTCCACATCGCCAGTGTCGCGAATAATGCTAGAAGCTTGACGATATTTTTTACGCACTTCTGAAAGAGCATTTAAATCTTCTCGATCCAAAGAGGCAGGTTCCATCAGCGCCATTTTGATGGCAGGTTTACCAGAAATAACGCGTTCATGATTGAGATTAAGCCCAATTAAGCCCCCTAATGAGTAGCCTACCAGATCAAAATCTTGCCAATTAAGATGCGCTAATAGTGCCTCTATATCATGCGTCAACTCGCTGATGGTGACAGGCGCTTCTTGACCATGCAGATGAAATGACTCGCCCATACCCTTGATGTCAGGCACTAACATCCAACGCCAATGTGTGAAATAAGGCAGGATAGGTGAATAGGTAATCTCGCCCGCAACGCCCGCCCCATGAAGCAATAAACAATGGCGGTCGCTTGTGGCTTCTTTATTTTCATAAAGACGATACGCAATACGGCTGTTAAATAAACTAAGAAAATGTACGTCAGACACTTGTAATAACCCTGTGGTCGCCCTTATTAAAGGACTACAATTGTAAACTTTTTAAATCATGGTTCCATTATGCCAGAAATAAAACGGATAACACTGCCCTATCAGTTGTCTTTGCTTTCTTTGTACCAATCCGTAAGAGCATTGCCTTATCCGGCAGTATTAGACAGCAATCACGAGTCTTTTCCTGATACGCGGTTTGATATTTTGGTGGCAAATCCTCTTGCTCGGGTGTACGCAACACAAGGTAGGCATGATGTTCAATGGCGCAATGAGTACCAAGAGAAACCTCTTTATTCTCTAGATAAGACAGAAGATCCGCTAGATACTCTGAATCAATTATATACCATGACCACGCAAGAAACGTGGGCGCAGAGTGCACCGAAAGACTTACCTTTTGTTGGCGGTCTATTAGGCTATTACAGCTACGAATGCGGGCATTATATTGAAACACTACCTGACAACGTAGAACACGACATCAGCTTAGATCAACTCAGTGTCGGCCTTTATGGCTGGGGCATAATTACCTCCCATGCAGACAAAAAAACCGAGCTCATCGTCACACCTTGGTGTTCTCAACAAGAGGAAACGGCGCTACTCACCCTCATCAACAGCGCTCTTTCTAACGATCAAAAAGCGGCAACATCGTCTTTTGAGCTAAAAGCACCCTTCACCTCAAATATGACTGCAGACGAATACCACACCAAATTTGACACAGTAAAAGACTACATTCTCTCTGGAGATTGTTATCAAGTGAACTTAGCACAACGCTTTTCAAGCCAATATGTAGGCGATCCAATGGAGGCTTATCAGCGCTTGCGCGAAGTCTGTCCGACGCCTTTTTCAGCGTTTATGGAGCTGGGCGAACAGCAAGCCATCTTGAGCCATTCACCAGAGCGCTTCTTATTGTGCGATCAAGGTCGTATCGAATCCAAGCCGATTAAAGGCACCATTGCTCGCGGCAACACCCCAGAAGAAGACAACGCCAATGCTGAGACTTTATTGGCCTCTGAAAAAGACCGTGCAGAAAACCTGATGATCGTCGATTTATTAAGAAATGATCTTGGCCGCACCTGCCTCACTGGCAGCATTAAAGTACCCAAACTCTTTGCTCTAGAAAGCTATGCCAATGTTCATCATTTGGTGTCGACCGTAGAAGGAAACATTGCAGGAGTAGATCAATCCATTCGGGTATTCCACGAAAGCTTCCCCGGCGGCTCAATTACGGGAGCACCCAAAATTCGTGCCATGGAAATCATAGATGAGCTAGAGCCACATGAACGTTCCGTCTATTGTGGCTCCATTGCCTACTTCAGTGTCAATGGTCAAATGGATTCCAGCATCACGATTAGAACCTTAGTTGCTGACCGTGGACGCCTGCATTGTTGGGCGGGAGGCGGTCTGGTAGCCGACTCTAAATATCAAGAAGAGTACCAAGAAACCTTTACCAAAGTAGGTAAATTAACTCATACTCTCGAAGATGATTTTTTGAAATAGGTCGCAGTATGTCCGATATGTCGCAGTTTTTAAACGCTCCAGCTATCTCAACCAACTTAGATGAGATACGCGCTGCGCTCGACAATACGCTAGAAGTCCATTCCATTTATAACCCTGATAAAAACCTGTCACCTAGTGCTTACAGATTAAAATACCGCTCTGCCGCTGTATTAATTCCTATCTGGCACTCGCCTGAACACGACCAACTAGAAGTATTAGTCACTAAAAGAGCGCTGCATATGCGTAACCACCCAGGGCAAATAGCCTTCCCTGGTGGCAAACATGACCCTGACGATGCCAGCATCCAATACACGGCATTAAGAGAAACACTGGAAGAAGTAGGGCTAGCCCCTGATTGCTTTGACTTAATAGGTGAATTGGGTGAGTACTGCACGATTTCTGGGTATTGCATCAAACCCATCATTGCTGAAATGACACGATTGAGTGCCATGAGCTTATGCGAAGATGAAGTTAAATCCGTTCATTGGGTACCGTTAGACTTCCTATTAGACCCTAGTAACTATCAATTTAAAACTCGACAAATTGGTACAGTGACGCACAGCTATTTTGAAATAAAATACCAAGACATTCGTATTTGGGGGGTTACTGCTGGCATCCTATATGGCCTTTATCAGACCCTCTCCAATCATATTCGCTAAGCCATTATAAGGTTAGTGTGCTTTCGTCTTTTGCATCGTTCGCACAAATTGTTATGGTACAGCCAACATACATTTAGATAGTGGTAAAACAGACTATGTCTACTTTCGACTTAACGTCTTTCGTTGCTAACAACGTTGAAGACGAAGCACAAAAAATTATTCATAACGCCATGAAAGAATTCGACAACATCGCCATTTCATTCAGTGGTGCAGAAGATGTTGTATTGATCGATATGGCGGTAAAAGCCAATAAAAATGTAAAAGTATTTTCTTTGGACACTGGTCGTTTGCACGCCGAAACGTACCGTTTCATTGAACAAGTTCGCAAGCACTACCAAATTGAAATCGATATTCTCTCGCCGAACAGTGAAGTGCTAGAAAACTTCACCCGTGAAAAAGGCTTATTTAGCTTTTTTGAAGACGGCCATAAAGAGTGCTGTGGCATTCGTAAAGTTCAACCGCTAAAACGCAAATTAGCCACTCTAGATGCATGGATTACCGGTCAGCGTAAAGACCAAAGCCCAGGCACTCGAAATGTGTTGGCGTTTGCTGAACTCGACTCGGCATTTAGCTCAGAAGAGAAACCACTTTTCAAGTTTAACCCACTGGCTAACTGGTCTTCTGAAGATGTCTGGAACTACATTAAGATGTTTGATGTGCCATACAATGAATTGCATGCCAAAGGCTTTACTAGTATTGGCTGTGAGCCTTGTACTCGTGCTGTATTGCCTAATCAGCATGAGCGTGAAGGTCGCTGGTGGTGGGAAGAATCTGAGAACAAAGAATGCGGTCTGCATATTGGCAACCTGATTCCTACTGCGCAACAATAAACGGTAAAACCCGCAGCTGATAAAATCAACAGGCTGGACTAAACCGCCTGTTGATCTCTCTCCTGAACCACTTCTTGCTGCCACTTTTCCATAAAACGCTCGTAACACACTTCCAAATTTAGAATGTGCTTAAACAGCACCTCACCCGCATGGGTCAGCTCAGTCGTTCGACCATGACGAATAACCAAGGTCGCGCCTAAGCCTTGCTCTAACTTTTTAATGTGCTGGCTCACCGCTGGCTGAGTCAGTCCTAACTGCTGAGCGGTTTGCGTGAAATTGCCCGTTTTCACCAATGTTTTAAACGTAACTAGATGATGAGTATTTAACATAACGATTCCTTATAATTGGATGCATTATGACGAAGCCTTTTCACGGGCACATTGACCTAAGTCGTGTTTTAATGAAAGACTGATAATTCCTTACATACGTAGAGTATGAGCATGATAATAGAGCAAGATGAGATGTTGCCTTGGCACGAGAGGCAATCCGGCTATAAACAACCTCGTGAAAATGACTACCGCACTCCTTACCAACGGGATCGGGCGCGTATTATTCATAGCGCGGCGTTTCGTCGCTTGCAGTCTAAAACTCAAATACTGGCCATTCGCCAAAACGATTACAGCCGCACGCGTCTGACCCATTCACTAGAAGTGGCGCAAATCGGTAATGGTCTGGTACATCAGTTAAAACACAGCGCCTCAGCGGAGGCGCCTTTTCAAAAGTGGCTCGCCGAGCCCGCGCTGATCGAAACCGTTTGCCTAAGTCACGACATTGGCCACCCACCTTTTGGCCACGGCGGCGAAGTGGCGCTGAACTACATGATGAACAACAATGGTGGCTTCGAAGGCAATGCTCAGTCGTTGCGCATCTTGGGCAAGCGTGGCTCTTACTCCCCTACTTTCGGCATGGATGTGACCCGCCGAACCCTGTTAGGCATTCTCAAATACCCAGTGTTGCACAACACTGTGGTGGGAAGTTACCCGCAAAAGCCGGATCGTTTTAGACAATTTAAAGCCAGCCACTGGGCTCCACCAAAATGCGTCTATCAGGAAGAACAAGATCTGCTGACTTGGATTATGGCGCCCTTTAGCGACGCGGATAAACTCGCCTTGCAACACACCACTCGCCAGACGCCTGACCGCCATGCGAAATCAAGCCACTCTAGCTTCGATACCAGCATCATGGATCTGGCCGACGACATCGCCTATGGCGTACACGATCTAGAAGACGCCATTGTGTTAGGCATGGTCACCAAAGAAATGTGGTCAGAGCACCTAGAACCTAAGCTCGCCAGCCTCGCTACGCCGTTTTTAGATAAGCACCTTGGCGACATCAAAACACAGCTGTTTAGTCGTCAAAGTCATTTGCGAAAAGAAGCCATTGGTAGCCTTGTTAGTTGGTTTATTACCTCTTGTCAGGTGGTTGAAAATAGCGCCTTTGAACACCCTTTACTGCGTTTTCAAGTGACGCTTCCAGAAGGTCAACGACAAGCGCTCTCTTTGCTGAAAAACTTTGAAATGCAACACATTATTCAGCGCCCAGAAGTGCAAATGCTGGTCTATAAAGGCCAACAAATGCTCTTGGAAATGTTTGAAGCGCTGGCCGCCGACCCAAGCCGACTGCTGCCGAGAGAAATCGCCACTGAATGGCAAAAGAGCGTCGATGACGGCCACGATGGTTTGCGTATTCTTTGTGATTACATGGCGTCCATGACGGACGACTACGCCAGTCGCATGTACAACAAGCTATTTGTACCTAGCTTAGGTTCGGTCTTCGAACCCATGTGATATCACCAGATAGCATCGCATATTACCAATAGACGCCCCTTCTTATGGCTTATAAAAGGGGCGTTATTTCTCTATTTTTTCCAGCTAGGCCTTTGCTATGAATACCTTAGACACAGCGTCATTACTACAGCAATTCCCGCTACTCAAACAACTGATCGCCTTAGAAGAAACCAGCTGGTTTAACCCCAACATCACTCGCCTCAAAGACGCCTTGCCTTATGTGGGCCTAAGCGCTCAAGACATCCAAGACGCCAGCGACAGACTGACTCGATTCGCCCCTTATTTGGCACAAGTATTTCCAGAAACCGCCGCCTGCGGTGGCATCATTGAATCTGAACTGGTCGACATTTCAACTATAAAGGCCGAACTCGAAAAGAAATACAATACTCAAATCACGGGATCGTTACTGTTAAAAAAAGACAGTCATCTGCCTATTTCTGGCTCAATCAAAGCCCGTGGCGGCATTTATGAAGTATTAACCCATGCTGAGAAGCTTGCTATACATGCAGGCTTGCTGAGTATTGATGACGATTACAGCAAACTGACTTCTGATGAGTTTCAACGTTTCTTCAAACAACATAGCATTGCCGTAGGATCGACAGGCAATCTAGGCATGTCGATCGGTATTATGAGCGCAAAATTGGGCTTTTCGGTCGCGGTTCATATGTCGGCAGACGCGCGCCAATGGAAAAAAGACACCTTGCGTGCTCACGGTGTGACCGTTGTCGAATACGATCAGGATTATGGCGTGGCCGTAGAACAGGGCCGCAAAGAGGCAGAAAACGACCCAAACTGCTTCTTCATCGATGACGAGAACTCACACACCTTGTTTCTTGGCTATGCGGTCGCCGGAGAACGTCTGAAAGCGCAATTTGAGCAACAAAACATCCTTGTTGATGTGAATCATCCTCTGTTTGTGTATTTGCCTTGTGGCGTTGGCGGAGGCCCTGGTGGGGTGGCATTTGGGCTTAAAATGGCCTTTGGTGACCATGTCCATTGCATTTTTGCTGAGCCAACGCACTCCCCTTGTATGTTACTTGGCGTGCACACTGGACTGCACGATGCCATTTCAGTTCAAGACCTTGGCATCGATAACATCACAGCCGCAGATGGTTTGGCCGTAGGGCGAGCTTCTGGATTTGTCGGGCGCGCAATGGAGCGCTTATTGGATGGCTACTACACGCTCTCAGATGAACGCATGTATCGTCATTTGGGTGATATGAACGAGCTGGAAAATATTCAACTAGAGCCGTCGGCGTTAGCCGGTTTAATCGGCCCTATTCTCGTCTCCAACAACCCCGAATACCGCCATCGTTTAGCACTGGATGACGACAAAATGCATCACGCGACACACCTCGTCTGGGCCACTGGCGGTGGCATGGTACCAACAGAAGAAATGGCGGCGTATTTAGCAAGAGCCCAGCATGAGAAGAGCAAAGAAACAGAGAAGACGAAAGAAACAACCTAGTCTTGGCACTTCGGACTAGGGTTAGGGCCTTAATACCGGCCAATTATTTCTTACGCAAAGCCTTTGCCACGCAAATAGCAGAATGCGCGTCATTGGCCGCGTACAACACCTGACTTTTCTTCAATGGATAAGCGCCCCAATTTGAAATCTGCGCGCCTTTCCTAAGACAAAGATTCAACACCATAGCCACGGCTGCACGGGCACCTATGGTGTTTTTCTCCCCCACTTTTTTTTTCAACACAACGGACAAGTCTTGAGTATTGGCAATCTCTATATCGAGCTTATTACGCAGCGCTTTATTGTCATCTTTAATGCCAAAGCCGACTTTTTGAATACGCTCATTCGTTAACAATACCCGTGCCGCCTCTACAGCAAACGAAAAGCGAGTCGGAAAAAGATAGCCTGTAGATTCGGTTGCCAATTGGATTAACGCAGGTGCCGGACTCTCTTCACCCTTACGAAAAGTTGGCTTGGTTTCTGTGTCAAAGCCAAGACAAGGCTCGTTTTCTAAAGCGCTCACGGCTAGTTTGGCGTCTTCTTCGCTTTCAATGATTTTAATATCCGGTAAATCAAGCCCCATATAAAACGGCAATGCTTTGATTTGCTCCTTAGTAGGACGCTCCATAATGGCTCTCTTGGCTTGTTTTCTTAGGTTGCTTTCTTAGATCCCTATTCAACCATAAAACCGCCGCAATAGGCGGATAAAACCGTCATCGACCTGCGCCCATGCTATAGTCATCCGCTTATCTGTGCTGCTGTTTAAGGTCTGGCCACGTATGGCAATCTCTGAATACCCTTCAAAACTGAGTTTACCTCAGAGCAATCCCGGCGTCGTCACTGTGCTGGATTACCTGATCATTAAATTCCCCTATGTTGACGCGCAAATTTGGCGACAGCGGATGGCTGCAGGCAAGGTACATTGGCATGACGGCACCTTGATTCATGCGCACACGCCATTCGAGACACAGCAAAGAGTGTATTATTACCGAGAAGTTGACAACGAACCTCAAATCCCTTTTCAAGACACTATTGTGTTTCAGGATGAGCACCTTTTAGTGGCTTACAAACCCCACTTTTTAGCCGTGACGCCAGGCGGCCAGTTTGTTAATGAGTGCTTGCAGACCCGCCTACGACGCCGCACAGGTTTAGATAGTTTACAAGCTCTGCATCGGTTGGATAGAGTCACCGCGGGCTTAGTGATTTTTTCGATTAACCCAAACACTCGACATCCATATCATGAGTTGTTTAAAACACGACAAGTACACAAAACCTATCAAGCCATTGCAAACGTGAGCAACAGTGACAATCTAGTAGGACAAGAATGGGAGGTAAAGAATCGTATCGTGCCCAGCGAGCCACGCTTTCGCATGCAGGTGGTTGAGGGTAACGCCAACAGCCTCTCAGTCATTCGTTGCGTACAACAAAGTCCCCAACAAGCCTTATTTGAACTCACCCCTGTTACCGGTCGAACCCACCAGCTGCGTCTTCATATGCAGACACTGGGCTGGCCGATTCTGCATGACAAATACTACCCCGTTTTAGAGCCGCTTAGTGCCGACAACTACGCTGCGCCATTGCAGTTACTCGCCAAAGAAATTCAATTTATTGACCCCATCACTCAGCAGGCTAGGCACTTTCTTTGCCAAGATCAACTAGCGCTCTAGGAAGATTGAAATACCAGTATAAACACCCAAAATAAGGTGCCTTGGCGATTACTCAAACAAAGGCTTCTTCGGCCAAATATCGTCAAACTTGGCCTGACTTTTTTGCTGTTTGGCGGCAAAGCTTTTCATCATATCATTCGGCCTAAACATCCCTGCTTGCCAAGTCGCCATGTATTTCAAGCTGTCTTCCACACTGTGATCGCGACTGTAGTTAATCATCTCTTTGCAGCCAGTTACCGCCAATGGAGAATTCTTGGCAATGGATTTTGCTACGTCTAACACACCTGATATGAGACTTTCATGGTCAGGAAAAACGGCATTAAGCAAGCCCATGTCTTTGGCCTCTTGGGCACTAAATTTACGCCCAGTGTAAGCCAATTCTCGTACTATTCCCGCGGGTACTAATTTCGGAAAGCGTTGTAAAGTACCGACGTCTGCAGTCATACCTAATTCGGTTTCTTTAATGGTGAAAAAAGCGTCTTCTGTGGCGTAACGACAATCGGCGGCGCACACCAAATCCAACGCGCCACCAATGCAGCCGCCCTGAATCGCCACTAAAACAGGAATACGCGACCCTTCAAGAGAAGACAAGCTGGCTTGTAGCTGCATCACCACACGACGTAAATTCTCCGCCATTCGTCCAGGGTCGCCTGTCATGGGCACGGCATCGCCACTCATAAACACGCTAAGATCCATCCCAGCACTAAAGTGCTTCCCGGTCGAAGAGATCACAATAACCCGCGCCAATGACTCTGAATCCAATCCCTTAACTAACAGCGGCAGTTCTTTCCAAAATGCCTTATTCATTGAGTTCATTTCGGTCGGACGCGACAATTGTATATGCGCGATGTGATCTTTAATATTAATCTCGAAACACGTGAATTTTCGTTCTAAAATAGCCATGACATTCACCTTTTAATTATCGTTTTTATACGGTAGGCCACAGCCTATTAAATGATCAGAATGCATCAAATTAGCAAGCTTTTGCACTTAGAATCAAGTCGCTTCATTTTTTCTTCAAACCTCTCTCCCTGTTAACCTTAGAGGTCTAGCGAGAGTTGAACATTCCTCCCCCCTATCCTGATGAAGTTTCATTATCATTGACGACAAAATATGCTTGAATAGCCACCTCTTAATTTAGGCATAAAGAAATCAATTAATGAAAAAACTCACTATTCTCGATGGCGGTATGGGGCGCGAACTTAAGCGTCTTGGTGCACCGTTCTCACAGCCCTTATGGAGTGCACAAGCACTAATAGAAGCACCACAATATGTGACTCAAGCGCATCAAGGTTTTATTGATGCAGGCGCTGAAATCATCACAACAAATAGCTATGCCTGCGTACCCTTTCATCTTGGCGAAGCGCTTTACCAAGAGCGTGGTGCGGCGCTAGCTAAGCAAGCCGCGATCCTTGCTCAAAACGCGGTAAACAATACCCAACAAACAATATTGGTCGCCGGTTCACTGCCTCCTCCATTTGGTTCTTATCGTCCTGACTTGTTCGAAGAAGACCGCGCTTTTGATATTTTAAAAACATTGTTTAATGCACAAAACGAACATGTCGATCTATGGCTGGCTGAAACCATCTCAAGCATTGAAGAAGCGCAAGTCATGATAAATGTGCTTAAAGAGTCAACGAAACCTTGCTACTACGCATTTACACTGAACGATAATATTGAACAACCCGCGACCCTACGCTCTGGTGAAAGTGTCACAAAAGCCATTGGCGCTATCATTCAAGAAAACATTGATGGGGTATTCTTTAACTGCTCTATCCCAGAAGTCATTGAGCAAGCGATACGCGATACTAATAACGTATTAGAGAAGCACCATAAACAAATCGACATTGGTGTTTTTGCTAATAGCTTTACGCCTATTTCAACGGATCACAAAGCCAATTTAAGCGTGCAAGGCTGCCGTGATTTATCCCCTGAACAATATCTAGAATTCGCCAAAAAATGGCATACCGCTGGCGCCAATATTATCGGCGGGTGCTGTGGCATTGGACCCGAGCATATAGGCCTGCTGGTACAGTGGAGAGACGGCTTCGAAAAAGCGTAGCACCATGGTGATATTAGCTCCGCTATTTAGGTTTATAACCAGATAGCAGAGTATCAGCAATGACGTTATTATCGGCGACACAATACGTTCTCAATAATTCTATGGATTAGCAGTATCAATGATACCTTCAACTCAATTCCCTATGATTGCCGCCTTTGTATCGTTACTGTCCTTACAAATTGGGGCCGCCTTTGCTAAGACAATTTTTCCTCTTGTTGGTACCGATGGTGTTGCGGCTCTGCGCATCGGCATCAGCGCGCTACTTCTAGCGATTGTATTTCGTCCATGGACTGCAAAATTTCAAGCGACTTACTGGCCGAGTATTTTAATCTACGGTGCCATGATTGGGCTCATGAACCTGTTAATTTACCGAGCCTTTCTGCACATCCCCGTCGGTATCGCCATTTCCATTGAAGTGCTGGGACCACTCGGCATTTCATTACTTTCAACTAAGCGTAGAACGGACATTATCTGGGTACTCTGCGCATTAATTGGTGTGCTGTTGCTGCCCTTTAATCAAGCTGATACCGCGTTAAGTCTAACCGGTGTTATTTACGCTGTATTAGCCGCTATTTGCTGGGGTTTATACATCAAAACGGCAAGCACAGTCTCACAACTTGGCAGTAAAGGGGTGGCGACAGGTATGTTCATCGCCGCACTCTTCATGGTGCCTATTGGCACTGTTCAAGCGGGACCTTCACTCTTTACCCCTCATATCCTCATGCTTGGCTTAATCATCGCCTTGCTATCCAGCGCCGTGCCTTTCTTACTCGATATGTATGCACTAAAACGGCTTCCAAGAAGCATTTTTGGGATTCTAATGAGCGCCTCTCCTGCTGTCAGCGCCATTGCTGGCGCCATCATTCTTGATGAGCAACTAAGCACATTGCAGTGGTTTGGCATTGCCGCTATCAGCCTAGCGTGCATTGGAGCAAGCTTTACTAAAAAAGCATAAGTCACTGCTTTTAGTAATTACGCCGTTAAGCTCTAACGAATTAAGCTGAGAATAGGACGAAACTCTGGTGCTCTGCAGTCTTTTACAAGCTCGTACAGACACATTTCTAAGCCTGTGATTGTCACGCCTTTATTCATCAGTGCGGTTATCCCAAGTTGCTTATTGGTCTGCGTTCGAGAAGAAACACAGTCGTTGACCAAGTGCACATCGTAGCCACGATCCAACAATCCGCTGGCGGTTTGATAGACGCATATATGTGCTTCGATGCCACACACCAACCAAGTTGTTATCTGTGATTCTGCTTGCACTGCTTCGACAAACTTAGCCTCTTCACAAGCATTAAAGGTAAACTTTTCGATTGACGTCAATGGGGCTAATAACGAATGAATTTCTTCTATCGTTGAGCCTAACTTATCTGGATTTTGTTCAAGGTAAATAATAGGGAGAGCAAGTGTTTGGGCAGCCTTGATCAGCTGTTCACAATGAGAAATAAAGAATTCGCTGTCGTGGACTAGGCGAGCAAGCTTACCTTGAATATCCACCACGATAAGACCCGTTGTGTCTTTTTCTAACATAAGCCACCTCCAGATAGTTGGCTAAGCCTAATGCCATTCCGCTCGACTTAATCCATAAATAGCATGATCAAGCACATGCTCGTTTATCTTTTCAGCTCGCGTAATAATACCTTCTAGTTTGAAACCTAAGCGCTCACACACTCGACGACTGGGCTGATTATCAACAGCGGCCGATATTTGAACTTTCTCCATATCGAAGTCAGTAAAGGCCATGGTTATTAGTTTCGTAACGCATTTAGAGACAATGCCTTTACCTTGATAGTCCGTACTTATCCAGTAACCGATATCCACCTTCTTCAGATCGTGATCGATGCTATTAAAGCTAATATTACCCACTAGCGTTTCATTATAAAATATCGCACAAACCAGTGATTTTCCATCAGCGTAGTCGTGCAAAGAACGACTAATAAAGTTCAGAAAAAAACCGTCATCATGAGCATATGGAGGCCAAGCTAACCATTCACCCAAATAGTCACGCTCTCTCGCCACAATATCGAGGTATAAAGAAGCAAATGAGTTGTGAACTAGAGCCAGTTTTAAGTTTTTTTCAACATCCAATGTAAACATAATTCCCCTTATATCATGCAAGTGTTGCCATAAATTAGTTCGTCTTTCTGCGTTTTACTACGCCTATACACACTACTAATAATGTTAAAGCGACACCAATGAAAAACTAGAAAACAATAAGGAGAGTAATAATAGGAAAGTGGTAGCGGTAAGAACAACGTTACCCATATTGTCTGGGTAACGCGTTTAAGGATGTGGTTACGCTTCTTGTAGTTCTTTTAATAGATCATGAATTTCGGCTTTTAACTCTTTATCAATGATTTTATTACTATGGATTTTAGCTTTTTCTAAGGACTCAATAGCCCCTTCTGAATCACCAAATTCTACTTGAAGTAATGCTTTTGAATAGCCGATAGAAGATAAATAGTCTTTTGAGTTTATCGCCTCAGCTTTCAATAAGGCTTTATTATAAAGAGCGATAGCTTGTTCTATATCATCGTTAAAGTCTGCAAGCGCTTCCCACTGTACCGGGTGATCTTTGTCGGTATTATCATTGTCATCGCAGATCTTTTTCAATTGTGCATAACACGCATCAAAACCAACTTGATCTTTTTTATTCGCAAAAGACATTAAGTCATTGGCCAACGAAAAAACTTCTTTATAAATTTTCGTGTTCATATTTCACTCTATATTAAGCATTCAAAGATAATAGCTGCCTATGGTAATTTTAACGGGCAGTTTATGACAGTGTTGATATGTTAAAACGCGATTCTATCTGGTCAAAAACACTCTCGCGCTCTTAAAAAGACAGTAACATTTATTGATCTAATGGAATTCTCTGCCGAGTAGGTGTACATCTTCAGTAATCGCATCGTTTTGAGCAATGTTAGGCAATAAGCCCCATTGCTCGAAGCCTTGCCTCGTAAAGAATCGTTGACTGGCGTCATTACTGGCATAGATATAGGCAATTAAATGAGTAAAGCCGATACTTGTCTGATGATGCTCTAAATGCTGGATCAGTTGTTTGCCTAGACCTTTGTGCTGGTATTCAGGAGCAACATAAAGACTAATTTCTGAAGCTCGATCAAAAGCGGGTAACCCATAGAAAGGCTCAAGAGAGCACCAAGCGACAACCTCATCTTGTACAACTATAACCAACATCGGGTATTTATCAGAGGTATTTTCAAGCCATTCCATGATATCGATAAGACCAATACTGTCTTGTCGATTAGTGGCAACCGCGAACGGATCACCTTGCTGAAAGATAGATAAAATAGCCGGAGCGTCTTCTAAAACAGCGGCACGAATCAAGTGTATCTTCTCTGCATTCATACCGCTATTGTCTCTTAGGTTCTTACGATGTGCGAATCGTTGTTTAGCCTTGCTCTAGCAAGCTACGTAAATCAATCAGCGCGGCGTTAGCGCGAGATAGGTAAGATGCCATCACCAACGAATGGTTTGCCAAGATACCAAAACCACTGCCATTGAGAATCATTGGAGACCAGATACTTTCTTGGGTCGCCTCTAATTCTCGAATAATTTGACGCAAGCTAACGAGAGCATTTTTATCTTTTAGTGTAGGAGCAAAATCCACTTCCACTGATTTAAGAATATGGATCAACGCCCAACTAGTGCCGCGGGCTTCATAAAATACATTATCAATTTGGCTCCACGGCGTTTTAACGTATTTGTACGCTTCCTCGTTATTGTTATTGCTCGCATCTTGAGCGCTTTTATTGCCCGCTAAATCTGTATTCTCACGAACTTTAACTACGCTGGCTGATAAACGCTGAGATAAGCTACCTAAACGAGTACTCACATCTGATAACCAATCCACTAGGTTATCTGAGCGAGCGTAAAACTTCGCCGGTGCTTGTCGTGAATTGCCCGCCAAACGATCCATGTACTCTAAGATCTCTTTATTACCGCGCTCGTATTCGCTTTCACTAGAAGGCAATGCCCAGCTATTATTATCAAAGTTAAATTGAGGCTCAGCGACTTTTAGGTTCACATCTTCGGTTGACTGAGATTGCGACCGACTAAACTCTTTACGCATTGCGCGAGCTAAGTCCCTTACTTGAACCAATACTCCAAATTCCCAAGAGGGCATGTTGTCCATAAAAACACCTGGAGGCATCACATCATTCGAAATAAACCCACCTGGTTTATTAAGCAATGTATCGACCATTTCATGCAATGTATTGGCTGTCGTATAACCTACAACCAACTGTTTATCAGGGCCAAGATCACCACGTGCTTCTGCAGTCGCTTTTGCTGACGCAACCACATTAAATTGGCCAGGCTCCGTGCTCCAATACATTCCCAATATAGATAACAGAATAACCAGCACACAAATAAGACCAACTATCCATTTCCATAATCCAGGCAAA
Organism: Marinomonas sp. TI.3.20; assembly: GCF_038155025.1. Classification (NCBI taxonomy): domain Bacteria; kingdom Pseudomonadati; phylum Pseudomonadota; class Gammaproteobacteria; order Oceanospirillales; family Oceanospirillaceae; genus Marinomonas; species Marinomonas sp. TI.3.20. The sequence goes on from NZ_JBAKAS010000008.1 coordinate 71,099, forward strand.
TGGGAGTCGCCTTTCCAAAACTGTAATTTACTTAATAAACTCGCCATCGTTATTTCACCTTAATTCTGTTGTAATTCGACCATATAGTCTGAGCGATGATAAATCATTGCGCGTACACGATAATCACTGACTCGACTGTTGATAATTTGATAAATCAATCGGGCTTGTTTGTCATTCGGCCAATAAATAGCAACTTCACTTTGGTCTTTTGCTACTTTATCGATAATAGGCTGAAGTGTCTTAACTATTTCATCGTCACTCAAACTGAATAAATCATGTGGCAAAAAATATTGCCCTGCTTTAATTTGAGATTCTGCTGTTTTAGAAGCATTCACTTGAGTGTTTGTTGATCCACCCTGAATCGTTTGCTGTTCAGTCTCTGACGGCGAGGCGTTTAGTCTTGCTGCTCGCTGTCGTTGCGCTTGTATTCGTTGTTCCTTTAATCCTCTAATACGCGCCGCCATATCATTAATGGTCGCGTCTTCAGGGTTTACTGAGCGAGCAGAGTCTAGATAACGCTCAGCGGCTTTATAATTTGTTTGTCTCGCCGCGTTTAGCGCCCATTGAGTATAAGTATCAACAATGGAAGCAATACCCAGTGTCGCTTGATAATTACCCGGGTCTCGACCCAATACGGCTTGAAAATACAAATTAGCATTATCATCGACTGGCGTAAGTAATTGATTTGCCGCGAGAGCTTGTTTCCCCAGCTGAACCAATTTGTCCGTCATTATTTCAAAAGAGGTACGCACCTTTTTTTGAGTAACTTGAACCACTTTTTTAGCGTTAACTGGTGTTTGTTTCGCCTTAGCCACTTTTACCACTTCTGGTTTGGTTAGACCGACATGAGTAGGGTCCGATTTTTTCACATTTTCTTGGCATCCAGCGAGGAAAATGACAGTAAACAGTAAGGATATCGTTTTAATGCTCAATTTAGCCTCTTATGACTGGCAACTTTCTAAAGGGTTGATAGTCTATATCCGCTATTCGTGTGATGGAATAGATTCACGCAATCTAACTTATTTATAAAAGATTCTTATGCGCCTATTTATTGTATTTTGTTTGCTCTTAGTTAACAGCACCGCTTTTGCATTTACTTTTGCTCCTACCACAAATCAACTAGGACCTACTTTTCTACCCGTTGAGCAAGCCTTCCAGCTCACGTTAGACCCACCAAAAGATGGGAAAATAAAAGCGAATTGGTACATCAGTAAAGGTTATTATCTTTACCAGAACCGTTTATCACTGTCTGGCCCTCAAGCCGATAAACTGCACTTTGCAGCGCTGCCTAAAGGCGAAGACAAAACCGATAAATATTTCGGCGACGTGGTTATCTACAAACACAATTTGTCACTTTCTATTTATTATGACATTACTTTGCCTGTTGGTACTAAAATCAATGCCACCCTACACTACCAAGGATGCGCTGAAAAAGGCTTATGTTACGCGCCGCAGTCCACCCCGATTGAATTCACCGTCCCGCAGACAGATAAGACCAGTGTTAAAACGAATGCATCACAATCGATACAAGCTCCTGTTGCGTTATCTGAAGCCTCTTCAATCAACCAAATTCTTGCCTCAAGCAATCTATGGGCGGCCATTGCCGCTTTATTTGGCTTTGGCTTATTGCTTTCGCTAACACCCTGTGTGCTACCAATGATTCCTATTGTTAGCGCCATTGTTGTCGGCACGCGACGCTCGAAATTAGGCTCTTTTTATTACAGCGTTGTGTATGTACTTGCGATGGCGCTGACTTATGGCGCCATCGGTGCTATTGCCGGTATTTTCGGAACCCAGCTTAATTTGCAAGCACAGTTGCAAAGCCCTGTACTGCTTTCCATCAGTGCGATTCTTTTTATTGCCTTGGCCCTTGCGATGTTTGGAGTATACGAACTGCGCTTACCGTCATCATGGCAAAATCGTCTACAGCAAAGTAGCAATCCAGACTCTGCTTCAAGTCTACGCACGACGATCAATACCTTTATCGCAGGCGTACTGGCAACATTGATTGTTTCGCCTTGCGTGTCAGCTCCCGTCGCTGGCGTATTACTTTATATATCCAGCCAAGGTGATATTTGGTATGGCGCACTAATGCTTTTTGTTATGGCGTTAGGTATGGGGATTCCGCTCTTATTAGTTGGGTTGTTTGGCCCTAAAATATTGCCTAAAACGGGTCCTTGGCTTCACGACACTAAAGTCATTATGGGATTTGCCCTACTGGCTGTCTCTATCTGGCTCGCAACTCGCTGGTTACCAGACGCCACCCACCTTATTTTATGGGCGGCCTTAGCACTCGGCATAAGTGGCTACTTCCTACACAGAGTGAGTAAATCATACTCTCATCCAGTGCGCTGGTTTTTTGCACTGTTCTTTGGTGTGATTGGTGCTTTTGAAATGTATGGAGGGGCTTCTGGTGCTTCCAACCCTCTAGAGCCTCTTTCATCCACTCAAGACAGAATTGAAGATGTTAGCGCTTCTCCATTCAAAAAAACCATTACCAGTTTAAACGAAATTCCACCGTTATTAGCCAGCCAAGACCATCGACCCATCATGTTAGATTTTTATGCCGATTGGTGCATAAGCTGCAAAGTCTTGGAAGAAGAAGTTTTTAAAGCAACAGATATCCATCCATATTTAAAACAGGTTCAACTGGTCAGAGTCGATGTGACAAAAAATACATCAGAGAACAAAGCGTTCATGGCGCACTTTTCTGTGTTCGGCCCCCCTTCTATCATCTTCTTAGATGAAAATGGCAACGAACGTAAAGACTTAACCTTGATTGGAGAACCATCTAAAACAGATGTTTTAAATCGCTTAACGTATATAACAAAAAACAATCAGTCAGAAAATAAATAATGGTTTACTAGTGTTCAAATAAAATACTGGGCAGCATTTTAATGGTTTTTTTGCGTCATAACTGGACAATATCACGCTTTTTAACGATAATTTCTTACTACATGACTCTGCCCCTTCACTTTTGGCCGCTAATGTAAGTAGATTGTTAAAATCTTGGTTTTACAACGTCTTCATTAAAGGACTTCATTTGCCAGAGCGTGCCGAATTAATAATGATTAGCCTTCATAAAAGTGCTAAACAATTTAGACCGAAAGAAGAGAGTAACAATGGATATTCGTAAAATTAAAAAACTAATCGAGCTTCTAGAAGAATCTAACGTCTATGAGATTGAAATCAAAGAAGGCGAAGAAGCTGTTCGCATTAGTCGTGGCGGTGCTCCCGTTGCGATGGCGCCACAAATGATGGCAGCGCCAGCACCTCAAGCTACGCCAGCTCCTGCACCAGTGTCTTCTTCTGCCGCACCAGCAGCCGCACCTGAAATCGCAGGCCACACAGTAAATTCCCCAATGGTTGGAACTTACTACAAATCTTCAGCGCCAGGTGCTAAAGCCTTCATTGAAGTCGGTCAAAAAGTCAACGCTGGTGATACTATCTGTATCGTTGAAGCCATGAAAATGATGAACCAAATCGAAGCTGACAAGTCTGGTACTATCGGTGCCATCCTTGTAGAAGACGGCGAGCCAGTTGAATTTGATCAACCTCTCGTTTCCATCGTTTAATCCACAGCAATAGGTTTCATCATGCTCGATAAGGTATTGATTGCAAACCGAGGCGAAATCGCGCTACGTATTTTACGTGCGTGTAAAGAACTCGGTATCAAAACCGTTGCGGTTCACTCTAAAATTGACCGCGACCTACTTCATGTTCGCCTAGCAGACGAATCCATCTGTATCGGACCAAATCCTTCAGCGCAAAGCTATCTGAACATTCCTGCGATCATCAGTGCCGCAGAATTGACAGATACTTCTGGGATTCACCCAGGCTACGGCTTTCTAGCTGAAAACGCAGATTTTGCTGAACAAGTTGAACGCTCCGGCTTCGCCTTCATTGGCCCTAAAGCTGAAACGATTCGCCTTATGGGTGACAAGGTTTCTGCGATTAAAGCTATGAAAGAAGCTGGCGTTCCTACCGTTCCAGGCTCTAACGGCCCAGTGCCAGAAGACCCAGAAGAATGTGTTCGCATCGCTCGTGAAATTGGCTTTCCTGTGATCATTAAAGCTGCTGCTGGCGGTGGTGGTCGTGGTATGCGCGTTGTTCACAACGAAGGCAGCCTACTTAAATCGATCAGTGTCACACAAGCAGAAGCGGGATCTTACTTCGGCGACAGCACGGTTTACATGGAAAAATTCCTACAAAACCCACGTCACGTAGAAGTTCAAGTACTTGCTGATGGCCAGGGTAACGCAGTTCATTTGTATGATCGCGATTGCTCTTTGCAACGTCGTCACCAAAAAGTATTGGAAGAAGCGCCAGCACCAATGCTTGATGAAACATCTCGCCAAGCTTGTCTAAAAGCCTGTGTTGATGCTTGTATCAAGATAAATTACCGCGGCGCAGGTACTTTTGAGTTTTTGTACGAAGATGGTGGCTTTTACTTCATCGAAATGAATACTCGTGTTCAGGTAGAGCATCCAGTTACTGAAATGGTAACCGGTGTTGATATTGTAAAAGAACAGCTTCGTATTGCCAGCGGCATGCCTTTGACTCTTAAACAAGAAGACATCAAGCTAAACGGCCATGCGGTAGAAGCACGAATCAACGCTGAAGATCCAAAAACCTTCATGCCAAGCCCTGGTAAAGTGAACTACTTCCATGCGCCAGGCGGTAACGGTGTACGCGTTGATTCTCACCTTTACAGCGGCTACTCAGTACCACCAACGTACGACTCTATGATTGCAAAAATCATCTGTCATGCACCAGACCGTACTATGGCACTAAAACGCCTTTCTGGTGCATTGGATGAAACCTTCATCGATGGCATCAAGAGCAACATTGACCTGCAAAAAGATCTCACAAACGATGCGAACTTTATTGCTGGTGGCGTTAATATCCATTACTTGGAGAAAAAGCTCGGCTTATAAGAGCTGATGCTTATCCCTAGCGTTCGTAAAGTTCGCTAGGGATCTTCACTTTCTGCTCGCGAACCTTCCCCAGCTTCGTTATTCTATCCCTTGCTTGTTTATTTTTCGGATGTTTGTTTATGCCTTGGCTTCAAATTTGTTTACACACCACACCTGATCATGTTCCTGCCTTTGAAGACACCCTACTAGATTGCGGCGCTATGGTCGTCACCTTTGAAGATGTTCATGATGACCCTGTCTATGAACCAGAACTAAATACAACGCCGCTATGGAAACACACGAAAGTAACAGGATTATTCGAAGCAGATGCCGATGTAGAACACATTCGCCCTGTTATTGAGCACAAAGCCAGCACCTTAGGTGAAGAAACTACGATCGACATAAAAATCGAAATAGTCGAAGACAAAGATTGGGAAAGAGAATGGATGGACAGCTACCATCCAATTCAATTTGGTGAACGCCTATGGGTATGCCCAAGCTGGCGTGAAGTCCCAGACGAAAACGCTATCACCCTTATGCTCGATCCAGGCCTAGCTTTCGGTACTGGCACACACCCAACCACCGCACTCTGCTTACAGTGGTTAGACAGCCTTGACTGTCATAACAAAACCATCATTGATTACGGTTGTGGCTCAGGTATTTTAGGCATTGCTGGACTATTGCTAGGCGCAGATAACATGGTTGGTATCGACATTGACCCACAAGCTGTGCAAGCGACACAAGCCAACGCTGAACGCAACAACATCGACCCTGCGCGCATCGAGGTAAAACTTCCACCTTACGAATCAGATTTACAGGCTGATATCGTTGTCGCTAACATCCTAGCGGGACCTTTAGCACATTTAGCCCCAACTATTACGGCATTAGTGAAAACCGGCGGTCAATTAGCACTATCAGGCATCCTTGCAAACCAAGCACAAGAAGTAATAGACGCATATCAAGAATGGTTTACGATTGAATCTATTACAGAAAAAGAAGAATGGGTTCGCATTGTTGGTATTAAAAACGCCTAAAATCACTAGGTAATCAGTAGAAGTCCAAATAGGAAGGCCGTAACACAATGACCGATAGCTTAATCACTCGCTGTCCCAAATGTTCCACTGCATTTCGTGTAACCGATGATGTATTAAGCATGGCAAAAGGAAAAGTACGTTGCGGTCAATGCTTCCATATTTTTGATGCCAGAGAAGCGGCTAACAAAATAACAACACCACCAGCGCAACCCACCGCAGTAAAAGAACAGATTCTTGAATCGAAAGCGGAGCCTGAACTTAAAAAGCACACACCATTTTCCGAACCAGAGTTAGAGCCAGAGACGAACGATATATCAAAAGGTAACACTCTGCTTTTTACTTCAGCCGACGATGAACCTGTTAGTCCAGAATGGTTACAAACACTGTTCGATGAAGGTGATTTAGCACCGGGCACTCCAGATGACCCTTTGTTTGATACCCCCAAACACACTCATCAACCTCTCGATTCGGACGACTACGACCCAACTGATGCATTACTCATTAACACGAGCAGCACGTCGTCACGCACCAAGCAAAACAATGAATTCAGCAACCATAACAATGAATTCAGCAACCATAACAATAAAAAGGCTTTTTCTAAGCCCCAAAGAAAAGAAAACCAAGCCCAGAAACCAAACGATGCGCAAACAGACCCCGCGCCATGGGAACTAGAACTAGCAGAGGTCGAAGCCGTATTAAATGCAACACCAAGGCAACAGCCAACCAAAAAAGAAACTCTCGAACTTTTCACTGCGAAAAATAAACACGAAGAATTACACGCTAAACCTGAAGCTGAAACCGAACCTGACTACATGGCGGCCTTGCATTCACTTGCCCAGGAAACCTCCCAACAGGACGCTTCCAATAGAATAACCAGCCAACATGTCGCATTAGATCAGCTGACTGGTCAAGAGTATCTTGACCCTTTATTGGGTGAATACGAAAAAGAGCAAAAATCCAACAAACAACCGCGCTCCTTCTTATGGTTTCTAGGGGTTCTGTTTGGCCTATTCGCTCTCGCGACACAAGTGACTGGACATTTCTTTTTACAAGGTAGCCAGTCGGAAAATTTTAGAGTGTTTTATCGAACCTTTTGTACCTATACTGGCTGCACTTTGCCCGTATTTGTTGACATTAACGCCATCAGCATTCAACACGTACGTATCCAAAGCCACCCAACAAAACCGAATGTATTATTAGTTAACGCCATCATGACTAATACCAGTAAGTACGCACAACCCATGCCTAAAATTGCTCTAGAATTCTTTGATCTAAATGGCGCTCCCGTCGCCGCCCGGTTATTCTCTCCTAGAGATTATCTTGATAAAGACTTCTTAGACATTACTTATATGCCGCCTAACACGCCAATTCACTTAGTCATTCCTATTCGAGATCCTGGCGCACGAGCGGTTACACACCAGCTTCGAGTTTTCCCAGCGGGGACTCGTTCTTATTAATTTAGGGTATTTTTGAGCCCGTAATAAAATAAGCACAAAAAATAGCCAATTTTCGTGTTGTCAAGACTTCAAAAATGTCTATCTACTAGGTATTATGCACGCCCGCTCGACATTGTCGCCGATCTTAAACTTTCGATTCAGTATTCAGGAACAGCATGGCTTTTGCTATTGGCTCATATTGCGTTGACAAGCCAGTTATTCTAGCCCCTATGGCAGGTGTAACAGATTTGCCTTTTCGCCGCCTTTGTCATGATCAAGGTGCTGGATTAGTCGTCTCAGAAATGGTGACGTCTGATGTTCGTCTTTGGAACTCGACGAAGAGCCGTCATCGTTTAATTCACGATGCCGAAGTCTCGCCAAGATCCGTGCAAATTGCTGGCGGCGACCCAAAAATGATGGCAGAAGCGGCTCAACAGAATGTTGAACTAGGCGCTCAAATAATTGATATCAATATGGGTTGTCCTGCTAAGAAAGTATGCAATAAAGCAGCAGGGTCAGCGCTGCTAAAAGACGAAGTATTGGTTCGTGAAATATTAGAATCGGTGGTAAATAGTGTCTCTGTTCCTGTTACTTTAAAAATCAGAACAGGATGGAGCCAAGATCAAAAAAATGGTTTAACCATTGCCAAGATGGCAGAAGACATTGGTATCAAAGCATTGGCTGTCCATGGAAGAACACGAGAGTGTAAATTTCAGGGGCAAGCTGAGTACGATACGATTGCCGAGATCAAGCATCATCTTACTATTCCGGTGTTTGCTAACGGTGATATCAGGGATGCAAAAACCGCTAAATTCGTGATGGATTACACGAATGCTGATGGCGTTATGATCGGACGAGCAGCACAAGGACGACCATGGATTTTTCGAGAAATAAATCACTACTTACAAACCAATGAACTGTTAGCACCTCCTTCTCTTTTAGAAGTGCATCAGTTGGTTATCAGTCACGTCAATGCTCTTCACCAGTTTTATGGTGACTATCTGGGCGTGCGCATTGCACGCAAACATGTTGGCTGGTATCTACAAACGTTGGCGGACAACACACAATTTCGTAGCTTGTTTAACCGTATTGATAATACGCAAGAACAGCTCGATCAACTGAACGAATTTTTTGTTTGTCATATGACAAACAAACCTTGTACTTAATAGGCAAAGACTTTATAGCCTCGTCAGATTTATTATCTTTCGTAATCTATGATCTATGCTCATTACTAAATGGTTAGCTTTAAACTAGAAGGTCATTCTGTGGTAGAACAAACTCATACTAAAACGTTTCAAGCGGCTTCTTCAGAGCAGTCACAAACACTACGTGATAACGTTGAAAAAGCACTGCAAAACTACTTCGCTCACTTGGATGGGCAGCCAGTGACTGACTTGTATCAGTTAGTCTTAGCGGAGGTCGAGGCACCTCTTCTAGAGTCTGTCATGAGCTACACAAAAGACAATCAAACAAAGGCGTCAACTATCCTTGGCTTAAACCGAGGAACATTGCGCAAAAAGTTAAAGCAGTACGGCATGCTTTAACCATTGAAAAAAGGGCAATTTCGCCCTTTTTTCGTTTTACCTTCCCCTTGTTTATTTATCGTTAATCAATTGCGAGAACCATGATGGCAAATCACACAACTGTTACTCCAATCAAACGAGCTCTAATCAGCGTTTCTGACAAAACAGGCATTGTCGAATTCGCCCGCGAATTAACCGCTCAGGGCATTGAAATCCTTTCTACTGGTGGCACTTACCGTCTATTACTTGAAAACCAAGTAGCGGCAACGGAAGTATCTGATTACACCGGTTTTCCTGAAATGATGGATGGCCGTGTAAAAACACTGCACCCGAAAGTACATGGCGGCATCCTTGGTCGTCGTGATATCGACGGCGCGATCATGAAAGAACACGGTATCGACGAGATCGATATGGTCGTTGTTAACCTATACCCATTCGAAGCAACAATCGAACGCCCTGATTGCGACCTACCAATGGCGATTGAAAACATCGACATCGGTGGCCCGACTATGGTTCGCTCTGCAGCGAAAAACCATAAAGACGTGGCTATCGTTGTATCACCAGCGAGCTACGATGCGCTACTTGCCTCTCTAAAAGCAGACGGCGGTTTAACGTACGATCAACGTTTCGACCTTGCGGTACAAGCATTTGAACATACGTCTTATTACGACGGTGCTATTGCTAACTTCTTGGGCAAAAAAGTGGAAGGCGGCAGCGAAGATTTCGCTCGCACATTCAACTTGCAGTTCAACAAACAAGAAGAAATGCGTTACGGCGAGAACCCACATCAAAAAGCGGCGTTCTATGTTGAAGCAAATCCAAAAGAAGCCTCCATCAGCACGGCAAAACAAATTCAAGGTAAAGCCTTGTCTTACAACAACATTGCTGACACTGATGCCGCTCTAGAATGCGTTAAAAGCTTCGACAAGCCAGCTTGTGTAATCGTTAAGCACGCCAACCCTTGTGGTGTGGCGACTGGCGAAAACCAATTAGCGGCTTATGAATTAGCCTTCCAAACAGACCCAACGTCTGCGTTTGGTGGCATCATTGCTTTTAACCAAGAATTAGATGCAGCAACCGCTCAAGCGATTGTTGACCGTCAATTCGTTGAAGTGATCATAGCGCCAAGCGTTAGCAAAGCAGCCGCAGACATAGTGGCAACTAAGCAAAACGTACGCGTTCTTGAATGCGGTCAATGGTCACAAGACAAGCCTGCAGCACTAGACTACAAACGCGTTAATGGCGGCCTATTGGTTCAAGACCGTGACGACGGCGCTATCACGCTAGACGACCTAAAAGTTGTGTCTAAGCGTCAACCGAGCGAAGCAGAACTAAAAGATCTATTGTTTGCTTGGAAAGTGGCTAAATTCGTTAAATCTAACGCCATTGTTTACGCAAAAGCAGAACAAACAATCGGTGTGGGCGCTGGCCAAATGAGCCGCGTATACAGTGCAAAAATCGCAGGTATTAAAGCCGCTGACGAAAACCTTGAAGTACCGGGTTCTGTTATGGCCTCTGACGCTTTCTTCCCATTCCGTGATGGCATAGACGCCGCAGCGGCAGCGGGCATTACTGCCGTTATTCAGCCTGGTGGCTCAATGCGTGATGCTGAAGTCATCGCGGCAGCAGACGAAGCCGGCATGGCAATGGTCTTCACTGGCATGCGCCATTTCCGTCACTAATCAACCGCCACTAAACAGCCGTCACGATAACAGTGACACTCTTTAGCGAATAGCCAGTGAGGAGACTCACTGGCTTACAATAGAAAGGATGAAAACATGAAAGTTCTTATTATTGGTAACGGCGGTCGTGAACATGCACTTGCATGGAAAACCGCAGAATCAAGCGATGTCGAAAAAGTCTTTGTTGCACCTGGTAATGCGGGTTCAGCGATGGAAAACAAAGTTGAAAACGTCAATATTGGCGTGACTGATATTGCCGATCTTGTTGCCTTTGCCAAAAAAGAAAACATCGATCTGACCATTGTGGGCCCTGAAGCGCCATTGGTTATTGGTGTGGTAGATGCGTTTGAAAAAGAAGGTCTTGCTATCTTCGGCCCAACCGCTGCCGCAGCACAGCTTGAAGGCTCTAAGGCCTTTACTAAAGACTTTTTAGCTCGCCATAACATCCCAACAGCGGCCTACGGCAACTTCACTGAGATCGAACCTGCGGTTGCTTACATCAAGCAACAAGGCGCTCCGATTGTGGTAAAAGCCGATGGTCTTGCGGCTGGTAAAGGTGTGATTTTGGCTCAAACAGAAGCCGAAGCCATCGAAGCGGTTGAAGACATGCTGCAAGGCAACTCTTTTGGTGATGCGGGCAGCCGTGTGGTCATTGAAGAGTTTCTAACTGGCGAAGAAGCCAGCTTCATTTGTATGGTAGATGGCGAAACTGTATTGCCAATGGCAACCAGCCAAGACCATAAAGCACGTGACAATGGTGACCTTGGACCAAACACTGGCGGCATGGGCGCTTATTCCCCTGCTCCCGTTGTAACACCTGAGATTCATGATCGCATCATGAACGAAGTCATTATGCCAACCGTGAAAGGCATGAACGCTGAAGGCAATCGTTACCGCGGTTTCTTATACGCAGGTGTTATGATTGACGCTGATGGCACACCAAAAACACTGGAATACAATTGCCGTTTTGGTGATCCAGAAACACAACCTATTATGATGCGCTTGCGTTCTGATTTGGCAAAAATGTGTTTGGCTGCCGTCAATGGCCAGCTAGACAGCGTTGAAGCAGATTGGGACCCTCGTGCTAGCCTAGGCGTTGTACTGGCTGCTGGCGGCTACCCTGCTGACTATCCGAAAGGCGATGTTATCTCAGGCTTAAATACGGTCCTTCCAGCGCACCAGAAAGTCTTCCAAGCAGGTACTGCATTGAAAGATGGTAACGTGGTTACTAATGGTGGTCGTGTCCTTTGTGCGGTCTCTCTTGGCGATACCGTTGCCGAAGCACAAGCTGGCGCTTATGACGTCGTAAAAACACTGTCTTGGGATAAAGTGTACTTTCGTACCGACATTGGTCATCGCGCCATTGCCCGTGAACAGAAATAGTCACTCGTTATAAGAAATTGCTAAATAAGCAACGCTGCTGATTTAGCGTTCCTTTTTAAAAACGATTTTCCAAATAAAAAGGCTCGTCATTTTTGACGAGCCTTTTTTTGTTTCTATGTTCCACTCTAATATTGTATTGCTATCAAGGAGTGGCGAGCTGTACGCAATCAATCAATGGCTGCGGATAAACACCTAAAACAACCACGATAATCACTGATATTAATAGTACACATGTACCAGATTTAATAGAGGCACTCTTCGCTTCGATACTTTCTAAACGCTCTTCTACTAGAGAGTTGTCACGAGCCGGCAAAAATACGTTAATGGCTACTTTCAGATAATAATAAAGACCAATAGCACTCCCAATAACCACCGCCGCACTTAACCACCAAAGAGAGGCTTTCATCGCTAATGCAAGCACATAGAACTTACCGATAAAACCAAGCGTCATTGGAATACCCGCTAACGATAACATCATCACGGCCAGAACAATGGCAATCAACGGGCGACGCTTAAATAAGCCACGGTAAGCAGAGATCTCTTCTACATCTTTGCCTTTATAGGGGCTTGATAGCAAACTCACCGCACCAAACGAACCTAAGCTGGCAAATAAATACCCGACTAAATACACACCGGTTGTTTCAATGGCTAATTGGCGATCTTTTATAGCCACTAACACGATTAGCAAATACCCTAAGTGTGCAATCGAGGAGTACCCTAATAATCGCTTAATATTCGTTTGCGACACCGCCATTAAATTACCAAATAGAATGGAAACGAAAGCAATTACACCCAGTACTAATTGTACCGATGGCAAACTTGCTAATGGCGCTTCTAAAAAGATGCGCATTAGCACTGCAAAGATAGCAATCTTACTGCTTGTTGCTAAAAAGGTCGCTACTGGTGCTGGTGCACCTTGGTACACATCAGGCGTCCATAGGTGAAACGGCACCAATGAAAGCTTAAAGCAAATGCCCACTAACAGCATGCCAATACCAACCAATAATAAAGGCTGATGAATCATGCTGTGATTAAGGCTAGCACCGATACCCGCAAAGGATAACGACCCAGTATCGGCGTACAAAAGCGCCATACCAAATAACATAAATGCCGAAGCACCTGCGGATAGCAGCATGTATTTGATCGACGCCTCAAGTGAAGGCTTCTGCTGGAAGACATAGCCCACCAAGCCGAACAACGGCAAGGAGACCAACTCAATTCCTAAGAACAAAGACGCCATATGGTCAGCACACGCTAACAATAGTCCGCCACTGGTAGAAATGAGCACCAGCATATAAAACTCTTCTTTATTATCCTGATGATATTTCAACCAAGAATAACCAAAGACACAAGTTGCTAAGCCGGCCAACAGTACTAAGCCGGAATAAAACAAAGTGAAGCCATCGACACGTAACAACGGCGTAATATGCGTAGGAATATCTTTACCGGCAAAGGATAACGACAAGAATGCCGCAGTAAGCCCTATCAGACTTAGCCAAAGCGTCATACTGTGAGAGCGACGCCAAGCAATAGCCAGCATCACCACAACGACCGAGAAATCAACGATCAGAAGCGGTAATAAAGTGATCAATTGTTGGATACTTATGGTCATGGAAAATTACAGCCCTGTGGTTGATGTACCTGAGATGGATAAAGAAGAAGCCGCCGTATAATAATGCTGGATATTGGCAATTGCAGCGTGCGATGTATCAAGTACGCCTTGCGGATAAACGCCCAACAACACTAAGAGTACGACTAATGAAAGAATCATCGATAGTTCTCTTACCGACATAGACTTCAACGGAGCTTCTGATTTTGCTTCTCCGTAATAAGCTCGGTGCATCATAATCAGTGAATATACGGACGCAAACACCAAACCAAATGTTGAAACAACGGTGATCACCGGAACCACGCTAAAGCTACCAAACAGCATCATAAACTCGCCGACAAAGTTCCCCGTGCCCGGCATACCTAACGACGCCACAGCAAAGAACATAGACAAGCCTGGCATATATCGTAAACGCCCCCAAAGCCCGCCCATTTCCCTCATGTCTCGAGTGCCTAAACGTTCATAAAGCTGACCACAAATGATAAACAAGGCGGCCGCAGATAGACCCAGAGCAATCATGGTGACAACCGCTCCTTGATAGGCAAGTTGGCTGCCAGTATAAATAGCCACCATCACAAAGCCCATGTGGGACACACTGCTGTAGGCAATCAAGCGCTTAATGTCGGTTTGAGCAAAGGCCATCCAAGCGCCGTAAAAAATACCGATCACACCCAACCACATAGCAATGGGTGCAAATTGCGCCGAGGCATGAGGGAAGAATGGCAACACAAAACGCAGTAAACCATAAGCCGCTGTTTTTAGCAGAAGACCCGCTAAATCAACCGAGCCTGCCGTTGGAGATTGGCTATGAGCATCAGGCAACCAGCCATGGAACGGCACTAAAGGCATCTTAACCGCGAACGCAATAAAGAAACCTAGCATCAGCAAGTAAGCTTCGGTATTGCTCATTTTCGTACCAAGAAGATGATTATAATCGAAGGTCCAAACGCCCGTCGTTTGATAATGAACAAAGACCAATCCGATAATCGCCACCAGCATGATCAAGCCGCTAACTTGAGTATAGATAAAGTACTTAATAGCCGTCGCAATACGAGTTCGTTCGTCGGAACCTTTATAGCCCCAAAGTGCGATCAAGAAGAATATCGGTACCAGCATCATCTCCCAGAAGAAGAAGAATAAGAACATATCAATCGCAAGAAATACGCCCATCACACCACCCACAATCCATAACAGATTGAGGTGAAATAATCCCTCACGCTTGTCCACTTCATTCCAAGAACAGACAACAGAAAGTAGGCCTAGAAAGGCGGTTAATACCACCATTAATAATGACAAACCATCCAGTGCAAAATGAATCGAGATCCCAAATCTAGGAATCCATGGCACTATAAATTCAGACTGCCATTGAGGAACACCATGGGGCACTGTTAATGAAAAGTGCCCTTGTCCCCACATCACTAATGATAATAATAACGTCAGCACCATGCTAAGCACGGCTATCCAACGAGGTAACGCTCGGCTAAAGCGTTCGCTCTGCCAACACAACAGACCGCCAATAAAAGGCAGAAGAATGAGCCAAGGTAATAGCATGGCGTTATATGATCCTCTTCAATTGATAACACTCACTTAAGCACATCGGATTAACTCCAAAGCAACAGGCCTAACACGATCACAGCACCCATTCCAAGCGATGCCATATACCAACGAACTTGGCCATTTTCACTTAAAGCAAGTCCTTTATTAAAGCCAATCGCGACAAAACGAAGACTGTCTAACATGGCATTGATTGGGTCTCGGCGCAGCCAATGTGCAATCGCTAAATAAGGACGCACAAATAATTGGTCATACAACCAATCAAAGCCCCAGGCATGAAACCAAAACTTACTCAATAATCGACCAAGGCCAGTATTGGCCACTTTAGTCACCAAACGTCTATTGCCCAACCACAAGAAAGCCGCAATCAAGACACCGGCAATAGCAAAACCACCGGAAATCAACTGCACCATCATGGATTCATGACCTGGCATCGACGGTAATACGTTTTCAAGAGGCTGTTTAATTAACGCGCCCACAAACGTCGATAAAATCATCAATACAATCAGTGGAAGATGATGAGAGATACCTCGACCAGGAGTGGCTTTGATTTGATCTTTGCCGTGAAAAACGATGAAAATCATGCGGAAGGTATACAAGCCCGTTAAGAACGCGCCCACTAAGCCAGCAGTCAATAAATTAATATGGCCGCTTGCCAACGCACCAGACAAAATTTCATCTTTACTGTAGAAGCCAGCAGTGATCACAGGCAACGCAGCCAGTGCGCCCCCACCGACCAAGAAGCAGGCATATACGAGAGGGATATGCTTACGCAAGCCACCCATTTTGAAGATATTCTGCTCATGATGACACGCCACAATAACGGACCCAGCGGAGAGGAATAACAGCGCCTTAAAGAAAGCATGGATCATCAGATGAAAAATCGCAGCATCCCAAGCTTGCACACCCAGCGCCAAGAACATATAACCGATCTGACTCATAGTGGAATAAGCCAACACCCGTTTAATGTCCGTTTGAACCAGTGCCGAAAAGCCTGCAATTAACAGGGTAATTGCCCCGACGATGCCAACTAAATGCAACACTTCTGGTGACAATAAAAATAAGGTGTGAGTACGAGCAATCAGATACACCCCTGCCGTCACCATGGTTGCAGCATGAATTAATGCCGACACAGGTGTTGGGCCTGCCATCGCATCTGCCAACCAAGTTTGTAATGGCAATTGCGCTGATTTACCCACCGCACCACCTAATAACATCAAGGTTGCCCAGAACATAACCGAGGAGCCTACGGCCACTTGAGCGGGAGCGATCGTCGACAGTTGTTGTATATTTAACGTGCCAAATTGCTGATAAAGAATAAACAAAGCAAAGGCCAAAAAGACATCCCCTACTCGCGTAACAATAAAAGCTTTTAACGCGGCGGCACCATTATTACGATCTTTGTAATAAAAGCCGATCAACAAATAACTGCACAGACCAACCCCTTCCCAACCAAGATAAAGCAGCAATAAATTATCGGCCAAGACCAAGATTAACATGCTGGCGATAAACAAGTTAGTGTAGGTAAAGAAGCGAGAGTAACCTTCTTCCCCGCGCATATACCAAGAAGCAAATAGATGAATAAGCGCACCAACACCGGTCACCACACACATCATGGTTAATGATAAACCGTCTAGATGTAATACCGCTTGAACATCAAAATTGCCTTCGTGTATCCATGTCCATAATGGCTGATTAAACGACGTTATTAGCCCTGCGTGCATCTGTGTTAGAAAGTCGATACCCACATAAGCGGTAATTAACGCGGCAAGAACAATAGAGCCCACACCAATTACAGCGGAGGTATTTTCCGACCAGCGACCACGAGAAAAGGCCAGTAATAGAAAACCAATTAAAGGCAAAAGAACCGTTAAATAAAGTAAATTCATCCGCGCATCTCACTCACTGTATCCACGTTCAAAGACTGGTGACGACGATGTAATTGCAACAATAAAGCTAAGCCTATACTCGCTTCAGCCGCGGCCAAACTGATGGCCAAAATATACATCACTTGCCCGTCGGCTTGTTGCCAGAAACTACCAGCGGCTACAAATGCTAACGCGGCCGCATTGATCATAATTTCAAGAGACACCAACATAAAAAGCAAATTACGGCGCACTAATAAACCAGCCAACCCTAAAACGAATAATATCGCCGCAAGAATTAACACATGCGATAATGGAATCATGCATCTTCCTCCATAGAATCAAGGCCCGTTTTATCTCGACCCAAATGGAATGCCACAATTAAGCCAGCCAGTAGCAATAAAGACGCTAATTCAACCGCCAATATATAAGGGCCAAATAAGCTTTCACCGACGCTTTTACCACCAATCAATTGATACTGAATAGCACCATGCTGAAGACTACCGATACCGTAAACCAAGGTAATCAGTAGCAACCCAGAGATCAGACCGGGACCAATCCATAACGAAGGTTTTAACCATTGACGCTCTTGCTTAATCACTTCGCCACCGAGGTTGAGCATCATCACCACAAACACAAATAGCACCATAATGGCGCCTGCATAGACGATGATTTCCAACGCCCCTGCAAAATTGGCTCCCATGGAGAAAAACACCACCGCCACAGACAGTAACGACACAATCAAATACAACAAAGCATGCACTGGGTTAGTGTGACTAATAACGCGAATCGTCGTCACAATCGCAATGAACGCAGCAATATAAAAAACAATATTCACAGCAGAGCTCCTTACGGCATCAAACCTTTAACATTAATAGGTTGTGCTTCATTTTCAGCCGCCCCTTTCGGTTTGCCAGCGATCGACATACCCGCCATTCGATAGAAGTTATAATCAGGGTATTTACCTGGACCTGAAATCAACAAGTCCTCTTTCTCATACACCAAGTCCTGACGATTAAATTCACCCAGTTCAAAATCGGGTGTCAGCTGAATCGCCGTGGTTGGACAGGCTTCTTCACACATGCCACAAAAAATACAGCGTGAAAAATTGATACGAAAAAACTCTGGCATCCAACGACCGTCTTCGTCCTCCGTTTTTTGCAGAGAGATACAGCCAACAGGGCAAGCCACCGCACACAAGTTACAAGCGACACAGCGCTCTTCACCATCAGGGTCTCGAGTCAGCACAATACGACCACGATAACGAGGCGGTACATACACTGGAACTTCTGGGTACATTTGCGTTTCACGCTTCGCAAACGCATGCATACCAATCATCCAAAGGCTGCGCGCTTGTGTGCCGAAACCAACCAGCAAATCTTTTAACGTCATGGTTGTCCCCTAAATTAGTTGTTTTGAATCAGCACAATCGCCGCGGTTATTAGTAGATTGATCAAGGTAATGGGCAGACATATTTTCCAGCCAAAAGACATTACTTGGTCATAACGAGGACGAGGTAAAGCGGCCCTAAGCAAAATAAACATCACCATAAAAAAGGCTGTTTTCAGTGCAAACCACACAACAGGCGGTAAAAAAGGCCCCTGCCAACCACCGAAAAACAGTGTCACTATCAATGCAGAAACCGTCACAATACCGATGTATTCACCGACAAAGAACAAGCCAAATTTCATTCCGGCGTATTCAATGTGGTAACCATCAGCCAATTCTTGCTCCGCTTCTGGTTGATCGAAAGGGTGACGGTGACAAACCGCAATCCCAGCAATGGCGAAGGTTAGAAAACCAAAGAACTGTGGAATAATATTCCACAGATGAGCTTGGTTATTGACAATATCCGTCAGTTGAAATGAACCTGCTTTCGCGACAACTCCCATCAAAGACAAACCAAGAAAAACCTCGTAACTTAGTGTCTGTGCTGAGGCTCGTACGGCACCTAAAAGAGAGTATTTGTTATTACTTGCCCAGCCAGCAAATAACACAGCGTATACACCCAAGCCCGCCATCATCAAAAAGAACAGCACACCAATATTAAGATCCGAAACAATCCAACCCGGACTGACTGGCACAATGGCAAACGCCAGCAGTAAAGAAGTGAACGCGATCAATGGCGCTAGAGTAAAAATAAAGCGATCTGAGAATGGTGGGATCCAATCCTCTTTAAAGAACATCTTGATCATATCTGCGACGAGCTGCAGAGAGCCGCCCCAACCGACTCGGTTAGGGCCATAACGATTTTGAAACAAGCCTAGCAAGCGCCGTTCACCAAAACTCATAAACGCACCACATGCCACCACAACCATCAAAATTGCCAGCGCTTTACCAATGGTAATCAGCGTGGTGATGATCTCAGGTGAAAATATGCTCATGCTCGTTCCTCCTGCAGATTGTCAATCATTTTACCTGCAAGACTCGCTGGCAATCCTTCAGTACCAAGCGGCAAACCAATACTGCCAACTTGTAATTGATCACTAAAAGACACAGGCAGTTGCCATTTCTTTCCACCCCATGTGAAGCACACTTTTGCGTGTTCATGAACGCCCAGTTTTTCGGCATCCATTGGGTGAATTAATAGAGCTACCACTCCGGTACGCTCTTGGATCACTGGACTGCGTTGCGACAATTCATCACTACCAAACAGTCGGTAATTAGCAGCAACCTGCCATTGACCCTCAGTAATTTCAAACGCATTAGGAATGACGCTAAAATACTCACCCTGTGTAGACGCTTTGATTAAGCGCACACCCGGATCGCCATTGCGTAAATGTCCACCCACTTCGTCTTGAAATTTATTCCACGCTTGTGGGGAGTTCCAACCCGGAGCCCAAGCAAAAGCAACTTCGTTACGATCGGCTTGCGGATTGTTATTCCCTTCCATAGAGAAGGCAAAAGGCGAATCTACATCTTGTGGCTGACGAGGTTCATGCACACTGATATCAGCACGCATTGCCGTACGGCCACTATAACGATGTGGTGAACGGGCAAGTTTTTGACCATGGATTCTAAAATCGGCATTCGGTGCAGCATCTATAATCGGAGCTAACTCAGGAACTTCTTGGGCAATTTCTTCGATTAAATTGTCAAAGGTTCCCCAATCTGACGAATGCAGATTTTTTGCTGAATCAACGAGGTGCAACCAACGCCATGCGGCCAATACAATCGTACCTGGTTTGTAATAACTAGGGTCATACACTTGGAAGAACCGTTGCGCACGGCCTTCTAAATTAACAACTGTGCCATCAGCTTCAGCAAAGCTACCAGCAGACAAGACTAAATCTGCGCGTTGTGCCAAGGCCGTATTCTGGTGATCGACAACGATAAGATGTTTTAGCTGTTCCAATGCTTGATCTACACGCTGTGGCGACACACGCTGATACAAATCATTTTCTACAACAATCGCTGTATCTGCGCCGTCTGCGATTGCGGACAAGCCATCATCTAATGTTTTACCGCCCAACATGGCCAATCCCATGCTGTTTACTTCACGAGCCACTAGCGTTAAGCCAACTTCATCGAGACCACGAGATGTCAGTGCTTGTGCAATATTAGCTGCGGCATCTATTAGCGCTATTTCGCCCGCCTGACTGCCTGAAATAATCAGGGGTTTGCGGGACGTTTTTAATGCTAATGCGATAAATTCTGCTTTTTTCTGCAACTCATCACTTAAGCCGGTGACCGCTGGTGCGCTAGGATCAATGGCATGAGCGATAGCAAAACCAAGACGAGCCTGATCTGCCGCTGACGCGCTGTAATGCCAAGCCGTTACATCATCTAACCGAGTACGATCAGTGTGGGTAGTGAAAATAGGATACTTAGCATGCTGACCAATATTTTGAACCGCCGCAATCTGCCATTCTGAAATACGCTGCACTGCAGCCATTTCACGGGCCTTGCCTTTCACTGCTTGTCGAACAGATAACGCAATGCGAGCCGCGGTTTGAGTAATGTCTTCACCTAAAATAACCACGGCATCGTAGGACTCGATGTCTCGCAATGTCGGGGTATGAATGCCTGAGGTATTCAATACTTGCAGCATGCGCTCAAGGCGTTGCTGTTCACCCGCTTCAATTCCGGTAAAAAAGTTTTCTTCGCCCACTAACTTACGTAGGGCAAAGTTGCTTTCTAAACTAGCTCGAGGTGAACCAATACCAATCACACGCTTTGAATCGCTTATCATATCCAGAGCAGACTGAACCGCTTGCTCTGTATTAAGGGTAACGTGCTCGTCACCTTGTTTTTGCAACGGCTTCTTAGGGCGATCATCTAAATTCGTATAACCATAACCAAAACGGCCGCGGTCACAAAGAAAGTACTGATTAACATCACCGTTGAAACGGTTCTCGATACGACGAACTTCGCCATAGCGTTCGCCCGGGCTGGTATTACATCCCACACTACATTGCTGACAAATACTCGGAGCAAATTGCATATCCCACTTACGGTTATATCGCTCCGTATGGGTTTTGTCTGTGAACACACCGGTTGGACACACTTCAACCAGATTGCCAGAAAACTCACTTTCTAATGTTCCTGATTCTGGTCGGCCGAAATAGATATTATTACTCGCGCCATAAACACCAAAATCTTCACCGTCTGCGTAGTCTTTGTAGTAACGAACACAACGGTAACAAGAGATACAGCGGTTCATTTCATGAGAAACAAATGGCCCTAATTCTTGGTTTTCATGGGTGCGTTTGTTAAAGCGATAACGACGTGAGTTATGACCTGTCATCACCGTCATATCTTGTAAATGACAGTTACCGCCCTCTTCACATACCGGACAATCGTGTGGATGGTTTGACATCATCCATTCCACCACGTTTTCTCGAAACGCCTTTGCTTCTTCATCTTCAATCGAGATGTAAGAACCATCGGTCGCTGGTGCCATACACGACATCACCAAACGACCGCGTTTATCATCTGCGTCTTTATATTGCTTTACTGCGCATTGACGACATGCGCCGACACTACCCAATGCTGGATGCCAGCAAAAATAAGGAATATCAAGTCCTAGAGACAAACAAGCCTGCAATAGGTTGTCTGCTCCATTTACCTCGTATTCTTTGTCATCTACATGAATGGTTGCCATAAGTCTTATGCTTCCCACTGGCCCGTCACTATTAGACGGGCATCAAACACAAAAATAATTAAGCTGAATAAATTACTGCTGATTCGGTTGAATACCGCGGATCTCACGTAAATTATTAGCTTGTCCCGTAATGCCCGCTTCGAATTCACTGCGGAAGTAATTGATTGCACTCTGTAATGGCTCAACCGCGCCCGGAGCATGGGCACAAAACGTGTTACCAGGTCCTAACGAGCGACATAATTGCTCAAGTGTTTCAATGTCTCCTGGTTGGCCTTCACCGTTTTCAATGGCCATCAGGATTTTTACACTCCAAGGCAAGCCATCACGACAAGGTGTACACCAACCACAAGATTCGCGAGCAAAAAAAGTTTCTAAGTTGCGAACCAAAGAAACCATGTTGATCTTATTGTCCACCGCCATCGCCAACGCGGTTCCCAGACGACTACCAGCTTTTTGGATATGCTCAAAATCCATTGGCAAATCCAAATGCTCTGGTAAAAGGAAATCCGTACCAGCACCACCTGGTTGCCAGGTTTTCAAATCCAATCCGGCCTTCATGCCACCCGCGTAATCTTCCAGAATTTGACGCGCGGTAGTGCCCATTGGCAGCTCCCACAAACCTGGGTTATTGACGCGACCAGAAAAGCCCATAAGCTTGGTGCCACAATCCTTACTGCCATTGGTCGTAATACCTTGGTACCAATCCACGCCTCGATTAAGAATGCCCGGGACATTACAGATCGATTCCACGTTATTGACGCAAGTGGGTTTGCCCCATGCACCAGAAACAGCGGGGAAAGGCGGTTTTGATCTTGGGTTCGCTCGACGCCCTTCAAGAGAGTTAATCAATGCGGTTTCTTCACCACAGATATAACGACCCGCACCTGTGTGCACGAACAGTTCAAAATCTTTACCGCTGCCTAAAATGTCTTTTCCTAGCAACCCTGCTTGCTTCGCTTCTTCTATCGCTTTACGTAGATTTTCAGCCGCTTCGACGTACTCTCCACGCAAAAAAATGTAACCTCGATAAGCTTTAATAGCGTGCGCCGCGATGATCATGCCTTCTACCAATAAATGCGGCATTTGCTCCATCAACAAACGGTCTTTATAAGTACCAGGTTCCATTTCATCGGCGTTACAAATCATGTAACGAATGTTCATCGATTCGTCTTTAGGCATCAAACTCCACTTAAGACCGGTCGGAAACCCTGCACCACCACGGCCGCGTAAACCTGCGTCTTTCACCTGAGCAACCACTTCATCAGGGTGCATCGCTAAGGCCTTTTCGACACCGATGTAACCTTCTCGTTGACGATATTCTTCTAACCAAACTGGCTGTTCATCATCACGAAGACGCCATGTTAGCGGGTGATCTTCTGCCGTCCGCTTACTTGATAGGCTCATTGATACTGCTCCAAAATTGTTGACAGCGTAGCGACTTGTAAGCGCACGTGCGTATCATCGTTCACCATCATGGTTGGCCCTTTATCACAGTTCCCCAAACAACACGTTGGCAAAAGCGTAAAACGATTGTCCGCTGTGGTTTGTCCAGGTTTGATCTGGAGTTGTTTTTCTAACTCATCAACGATTTCCTCAAAACCCGTTATGTGACAAACGACACTATCGCAATAGCGAATAATGTGTTTCCCCACTGGCTGACGATAAATTTGACTGTAAAAAGTGGCGACACCTTCAATATCACTGGCAGGTATACCCAATAAACCTGCGATGGCTTTAATCGCACCATCTGGCACCCAACCATGACGTTTCTGAACAATTTTTAATGCTTCAATAGAAGCGGCACGAGGATCTTCATAATGATGTTTTTCATGCTCGATAGCCTGCGCATCAG
This sequence comes from Marinomonas sp. TI.3.20, assembly GCF_038155025.1. NCBI lineage: Bacteria > Pseudomonadati > Pseudomonadota > Gammaproteobacteria > Oceanospirillales > Oceanospirillaceae > Marinomonas > Marinomonas sp. TI.3.20. Next base: position 95,057 of record NZ_JBAKAS010000008.1, read on the forward strand.
CATCATTTAGAATAAAATCGTCGTCACTCACTGTAATTATTTCAATCGATTGACTCATGATTAACGGTCCACATCTGACATAACAAAATCAATACTGCCTAGGTACACAATGAGATCCGATACTAGGCTGCCTCGAATTACCGATGGAATTTGCTGCAAATGCGGAAAACTCGGCGTACGTACACGGGTACGATAACTAGAAGTATTGCTATCGCTAGTGAGGTAATAACTGTTGATGCCTTTGGTCGCTTCTATCATTTGAAAGGACTCATTGGCAGGCATAACTGGACCCCATGACACTTGTAAAAAGTGGGTGATCATGGTCTCGATATGTTGCAGAGTTCGCTCTTTCGGAGGCGGAGTCGTCAATGGATGATCCGCTTTAAATGGACCAGAAGGCATGTTTTGGTAACACTGAGTTAAGATCTTCAGACTTTGACGAATCTCTTCAACTTTAAGCATGACACGGTTGTAACAATCGCTGACACCACCGCCGACAGGGATTTCAAAATCAAAATTTTCGTAGCCTGAATAAGGGCGCCATTTGCGCACATCAAATTCGATACCGGTGGCTCGTAGCCCTGCTCCAGTGACACCCCATTCCAACGCTTCTTTGGCGTTATAGGTTGCAACACCTTGAGAGCGCGCTTTCAATACGGAGTTATGCAGCGCTGCTTTTACATATTCATCTAAACGTTTAGGCATCCAATCTAAAAAGGTTTTTAGTAACTGTTCCCAACCTTTTGGCAGATCATGAGCCACACCGCCAATACGAAACCAAGCCGGATGCATACGAAAACCGGTAATCGCTTCCACTACGTCGTATATTTTCTGACGATCAGTAAAAGCAAAAAACACCGGCGTCATCGCGCCAACATCTTGAATAAACGTGGAGATATAAAGTAAATGACTATTGATGCGAAATAGCTCAGACAGCATCACTCGAATCACTTCCACACGTTCAGGCACTTTAATACCAGCAAGCTTTTCAACCGCTAATACATAAGGCATTTCATTAACGCACCCACCTAAATATTCAATACGGTCGGTGTAGGGAATATAACTATGCCAGGTTTGGCGTTCGCCCATTTTTTCAGCACCACGATGGTGGTAACCAATATCAGGAACACAGTCGACAATGTCTTCACCATCAAGCTGTAAAATAATGCGAAAAGCACCATGTGCAGAAGGATGGTTTGGCCCCAAGTTAAGGAACATAAAGTCTTCATTGTCTTTACTACGCGCCATACCCCATTCTTCGGGTTTGAAAGTAAGCGCTTCCATTTCAATCGCTTCTTTTTGGCGTGTTAACTCATAAGGGTCAAATTCGGTTGCACGAGCGGGATAATCTTTGCGTAATGGATGACCTTTCCATGTATCTGGCATCATGATACGACGTAGATTAGGGTGCCCCTTAAAGACGACACCAAACATTTCCCAAGTTTCACGCTCATACCAATTAGCGTTTGGAAACAGGCTAATAATGCTGGGTAGCTCTAACTCTTTTTCACTCAACCCGACCTTTAACATAATGTCGGTATTGCGATAAATAGATAACAGGTGATAGAAAACTGTGTAATCAACACCGGTCGGTAATTGCTCACGATGTGTTCGTAGACGCTCATCAACCCCATGCAGGTCATACAACATGGAATAAGGTTTAGAGATGTTTTTTAAGAAAAGGATAACGTCAGTGATTCGTTCTCGAGCAACCCAAACAACTGGCATCCCAGTTCGTGTTGCTTGAAAATGAAACGTCGACTCTCCAAACTTTTCGATAAGCTCACTAACGACAGGGTCAGTGCGGTGATCTCCAGTCTTCCAAGACTCAGGGACGGAGTAACTTGTTGCTTTGGTCATCTTTGCTCACTATCTTGAAATACGCTTAATGCACATAATGAACGATTAAATTTCGTCCGGAGTTCGTAGGTTTTTCACCGCAATACGATCATCACGTTTTCGTTCACGCTCAGGCTCCATATTGGCTTTGTAAACCCCTTGATCACCCACAACCCAAGACAGTGGACGACGTTCTTTACCGACGGCTTCTTGAAGTAAATTGAGCGCTTGAATATAGGCTTCTGGACGAGGTGGGCAACCTGGAATATACACATCCACAGGAATGAATTTATCAACACCTTGAACCACAGAATAGATGTCGTACATGCCGCCTGAGTTAGCGCAAGCCCCCATTGAAATCACCCATTTTGGTTCTAGCATTTGATCGTATAAACGCTGAATAACAGGCGCCATCTTGGTAAAACAGGTGCCTGCTACAACCATGAAATCCGCCTGTCTTGGTGAGGCACGAAGTACCTCAGAACCAAATCGAGCGACGTCATTGACGGCAGTAAATGACGTGGTCATTTCAACGTAACAACAGGACAAGCCAAAATTGTATGGCCAAAGTGAGTTTTTACGCCCCCAATTGACTAAATCATGTGCTGCATGCTCGAGCTTGCCTAGGTAAACACTACGGTGAACCTGCTCCTCAAGCGGGTCACTGACTACTTCTGTAGTTTCAAGTGGATAGCGATCGTCTTCGCCATCCAAATTAATGCGTGTGAGCGTATAATCCATGATGAGACCTCTCGGTTATTTGTGAGAACCGTCGACAAGTTTGATAATTTCAGATTGATTAATAAGCTCTTTTGAACGAACTGGCGCCCAATCCAACGCTTTAGTTCTGATCAAATAAATCAAACCAGCAAGCAATACAAAAATGAACGTAGTGGCTTCAATGAAGCCCATCCAACCGCTTTCACGAATGGATACCGCCCAGGCATATAAATAAAGAGCTTCGACATCGAAGATTACAAAGAACATAGCAACCAAATAAAATTTGGCGGAAAACCTAAGTCGCGCGGTACCAACCGATGCAATACCAGATTCAAAAGGCGTATTCTTGGCGCGAGCTTGTGCTCTTCCACCTAAGAAAGTCCCTCCGATCAACATCGCACCACCAAGGCCTATAGCGACCACAATAAACACTGCAAATGCCCAATGATGGGCGATTACATCGACAGGTGTAGACATAGAAAACGGCGCTTAAATTAAATGTTGGACAAAAACATTGGCTCAGAAGATTGAGTCAATACCCTATTATTTTTTGAAGGTTCGATATCAGGCAGATGCAGGAAAATGATCTAACCTATTCAACTAAACTGAAGTGATAGAAAACGACTTGCAAAAAATCCTGAGAATCATTATTTTTTTATTAGATTTATTATTTCAAACAAAAATTCTGCTCATCGACGCTGAAAATCAGATGCGTTCAGGAGCATCTTCAGCAGATGTCAATTATCCTACTCGCCTTATTCTTATCCTGTATAGAGTCATGACGGTCACACAAGAAAGCACCACATTCTTTTCTACATTTATGAGTTTTTGTCCTTTATATTTATCAAGACTAAACATAAAAATGGTCAGATTACTGTAAGCAAAACACAAATCTGTTCTTTTAGTCAGAATTTGACTTACAAAAAAATACATGAAAACACCTTAAATAACGAAAACTCGACATTTGTTTATAAAGTGAATTACTTCTGCGAGGGTGAGATAAATAGAACGAAGGCTGACATTTCAGCTTTGAAAGGCAATAAAAAAGGCTTCCAATTGAAAGCCTTTTTTATCTGTGATTTTCGATTCCAATCGCTATGATCTTGATTCTATTGTAAGTAGATCATCTGGATTTTCCGTGAAATTATTTTTTAAGTTGCTGTTCTTTTTTATCTAGCCACACCTTAAATAATCGACCAAGCTCTAAAAAAATCAACCCAAAAATCACTCCAGCGACCCAATGCAATGCCAGTAAAAAACCGATCGTTGCAATCATCGCATAACCGTACATCAGGTTTGTACGCACCTTTGGCTTATGCTGTCGAGTAAACCAAGTAATGCACAGTAAAGCTAAGCTAAACCAAACATAATGCTCTACTAAAATTGGATATAGCATTTCATCCCCTATCTAGTTAATAATGATAGCCTTACTTAAAACATTCTGGGCTAGCTTTTTGTTTTCACGACTAATTCTACTATTTTTATTGTTGGCTACCAATGACTCTTGGGCCGCTCACGACATTGCGTTGATAGATGACACCCATAGCGTGTTTAATGTAGCGAAAAGTGCCCACTATCTTGTTGACAGTAGTGGGCAGTTATCAATCAACACTGTCTCTTCAGAAGCATACTCCAAGCATTTTTTACCCGTTAACGGGTATTCCTTACAACTAGGGTTGATTAAAGGAAACATTTGGTTGCGAACAGAAGTCGCTATTAGAACCAGCAAAAACCAACCAGTTTTACTTGAGCTCAATGCCCCACGTATAGAATATATTGATATCTACATTCCTAGCCTTTATGAAAACCAGGTTCAAGCTCGTCTCGGTGAAGACCGTCCTTATTCGAATAGACCCATTGAGCACCCGAATTATCTTTTTCCGCTACCAAGTAACGCTCCGCCCGTATTTACTATCTATCTGCGGTTATCTTCAAACTTACCAATCAATGTGCAGATCTATCTTAAAACCTTGTCTAAGGTCTCATTAAGCTCACAAGAGAACTTTTCTTTTACGGGCTTATTAATGGGAATCCTATTGGTTTTGTTCTTAAGTAATATCTTTTTCTATATAAAAAGCACACACCCGATGTACATTGTGTACAGTGTTATGCTGTTAGGAATCGCTTTATTTCATCTGGCATTCCATGGTCAACTTTATCAATTTTTTCCTAATCAAGTAGGACTACAAGAACGTATATACAATTTTGCCGCTCTATCTTGTATGGTTGGCATGACCTTTTTCTCCCGACTCTATCTGGATACCAAATCCTATTTACCGACGCTCGATAAAGCGCTAGTTGTCCTTGGTACTACTAATGCTTTTTTCGCGATACTCTTTACCGCGTCACCACATTTTATCAATATCATCTACTTGTCTTTTATCACTTTTATTACACTGCTTCTGTTAACCGCATTGGCTGTTTATGCCTATTTCAAATCCATTCCTTTTTCTGGACATTATTTAACAGCTCGTATCACTTTGCTCATTGGGTATTTTATTTGGGCAATGAGCGCCTACGGAATGATGTCCAGTCCAATCATTTATGAATGGGGCTTGACGGTTATATTTATTATTGAAGCCATGATCCATTTCAGCGGCATGATTGCTCAACTCAATCCATTTTTGAAAAAACAATCCCGCTTAACTCGCTACTCACAGGCCAAGACGTTAGATCTTATTTCGGACCTATCAAGCCGCTTGCGCAGACAGATCAATGTTATCGATGGAAGTCTTTTAGAAATAGAAAAAAACCTTAAAAGTGAGAAAAACAGGCAGCTTATTCATAATGGACTGATTGCTAACAACAACTTGCAAGAATTAACTGAACGCCTTGATTTCATCGGTGCCACACAAGACAAAACTCAACCGGAACAATCGCTTCCGCTGTTTTTAACTAAAATTGTCGACGATGCATACAATAGCTTTCAACTTCTAGATCAAGACAATACAAGTGTCGATCTCATCACTAAGAACATTGATCATGTAGAAATATTAAACAATGCTGAGCTTATTCAGCATTTGATTGAAACCATGATACTGGAATTCAAATACTTCACCGATCAAGTGCTAACGATGGAGATTTCTCGTCACGATTTAAATCGTGAAGGCATACGAATGCTTGAGCTCTACTGCTACCCCATTCCAAACCGGGTGTCTAAAGCCGAAGGGGGATTTGATTTAGGGATGAACTACATCTCGTTACTCATCCATCATCTAAATGGTAAAATGGACATTACTCAGCATGAAAAATCTCAAGTATTAAGTGTTAGTATTCCAATTTCGTCTCATATTCGATACGCCAGAACCGAACTAGAGCAGGAACATAATTGCGATTTAATTCTCTTCGGCCAACAGGATAAAGACTTACAAAAAGCATTAAATATCCTACAGTCTAAGCACAATAATATTGAGCATTTTGATCAATTGGATGAGTTACTAATATTCTTAGACAAACCAGACAACCGATATTTGGCCAGTATTATTTTAGTCTTTGATAATGGCGGGCATATTCCTCATATCACTATTCAGAAAGTTCGACCACTGATGAAAGTTGAAGACCAATGCCTACTGATTACGAATAATGTTAAAATGTCACGAGATTACGCGAAAACCATTGGCTTTGATGAGCTAATGACCGGCAGTGAACTTGATAGCCAACTGCAAGTGCAATTATTGCGCCTGATTCGCAGAGGCGAGAGACATAAAAACACTTTATTGCCTAGCATCAAACCTTTGCGCAAAGAGCCTTGATGAATCGATACATACCTTCAATAATAGAAACCTAGGGGACTACATGGATTGCCTATTTTGTAAATTAGTCAAAGGCGAGATACCAGCCACTATTTTGTACCAAGATGATGATGTGATTGCCTTTGAAGACATCATGCCTCAGGCGCCAACGCACTTTTTAGTGATCCCAAAGCGCCATATCAGTACATTAAACGACTTGACCGATGACGATGCTCCGATCGTAGGGAAGCTCCCTATCGTTGCGGCGAAAATCGCCAAAGAAAAAGGCATTAGCGATGCCGGCTATCGCGTCACAATGAACTGTAATGAAATGGGTGGCCAAACCGTGTACCACATTCACATGCATGTACTCGGTGGTCGCGCCATGACCTGGCCGCCAGGCTAATAGGAGTAAATACGATGTTTTCTGTTCTAGACAAAGCGGTATTACAGTTTGATCGGGCTCTGCAAACACTAGTGCCACACGCAGCAAAAGCCATGCGAGCGTCTCCAGCTAACGAACACCAAGAAGCACAATACACGGATGCTGAACGCAAGCATGCTATTGGCCTAATGCGGATAAACCATACTGGTGAAGTTTGCGCTCAAGCATTGTATGCAGGCCAAGCAAGCACAGCCAAACTGGATGCCGTTAGAGAAAAAATGGAGCATGCTGCAGAAGAAGAAATAGATCACCTCGTATGGTGTGAGAAACGCTTATACGATTTAGGCAGTCGACCCAGTATTTTAAACCCATTATTTTATGGTGCTTCTTTTAGTATCGGCGCAGGGGCTGGATTGATTAGTGACAAGCTCAGTTTAGGCTTTGTCGCCGCAACCGAAGATCAAGTCTGCACTCATTTAGAAAAACATATGAGCGCATTGCCAGTACAAGATGTAAAAAGTAAAGCAGTGCTTACTCAAATGCACATTGATGAAGCACGACATAAACAAGCAGCATTAGACTCTGGGGGCTATGTTTTCCCTAAACCTGTTATGGCAATGATGACACAAATTTCAAAAGTTATGACCATCTCAACTTACAGGATCTGATTATGAACCGTGACCTACACGCCATTCGACGTGATTATCAATTCGAGGATCTCTTGGAAGATACCGTGGGAGACAACCCTACCGCTTTCTTTGATCAATGGCTTGCTTTTGCTATCGACGAAGGCGTCGATGATCCAACGGCTATGCTAATAAGCACAGTCGACGCTCAAGGGCAGCCTCATGCTCGTGTGGTTCTGTTAAAAGAACATAATGAGTCAGGCTTCACCTTCTTCACCAATTATGAAAGCGACAAAGGCCAGCAGCTGGCACACAACAACAAAGCTTGCTTAACGTTTTTTTGGCCCACGTTATCACGACAAATTCGTATTGAAGGTACGGTAGAAAAAGTACTCAGAGAGGTTTCTGAAGACTATTTCTCTAGTCGTCCTAGAGGCAGTCAACTTGCTGCACGAACATCAAAACAAAGTGCCATCATTAAAGATCGAAGCGTTCTTCAAGCCGCCTTTAAGGCAGAAGAAAAAGCGTTCACGGATCAAAAAGTGGCCTGTCCTGAAAACTGGGGTGGCTATACTTTAAACCCAACCTCTATTGAGTTTTGGCAAGGCCGTCCTAGTCGCCTCCATGATCGTCTATGCTTCAGCAAAATTAATGAACAATGGACACTGCGACGTAAAGCGCCTTAACCCTGTGTACAGTGATCAGAATAAGAGGAGCCGAAACGTTAAACTTATCCGCTCCTCTTTGACGTTTTTTCTTTTCGGTAAACTATGCTGCCATAACACCTGAGTAGATTCACACATCACTAACCAACTTTCGTTAGGTAAACTTACCGTATGTTTTATCTTGTGATTGCCTTTAAGGCGAAATACAAACTCCCTCTGCGCACCTAAACTTAACATCGCCACCACAGGCGCTGGGCCAAGCGTTGCTTCGCTGTCACTATGCCACCCCATATAATCGTCACCATCTTGATACCAGTTTAATAAGACACAATTAAACCGCTGCCCCGATAAACACTCGGCTTCTTGCTTAATACTCAGCAACCAATCTGGCCACCCCTGCGCATAATGATCTACACCGGAATAACGATAGCAAAGCCCATGATCACCCAAAAAAGCGACTTTTCGAGGCACACTAACCTCACGACCAAACATAATAATTTTCTCTTGATTCCACTCTAAATTCTTTTTAAGACAAGGTAATAGCACCGAGCACCTTGAGCTCGAATTTGAGTGTCGGTATGATGGCCGGACTCTCTTCGTTATATTTCCCTTGGACTCACATGTCAGCAGATCATGATGTTTTAGACGTTTCACGCAGTTCGTTCCTTGATGCATATCGAGGCTTTGCCGTTTTGCTTATGATGATTTTTCATTTTTGCTGGGATCTAGGAAACTTTGGTTATATTGAGTTTTCATTAGCCGATCCATTCTGGATCGATTTTAGACGCGTTATCGTGACGCTATTTCTCACCGCTGTAGGCTGGTCCGCCTATTTATCCAATCGTCATCACCTCAGATTCGTAATCTGGAAACGAGACGTAAAAGTACTGCTGGCTGCTGCATTGATTTCTCTCGGTACCTATCTTGCGCTCCCCAATCATTGGATTTTTTTTGGCATCTTACACTTTATTTTTCTGGCTACCTTTTTGGTACGCCCATTAAGTCGTCGCCCTATTCTTTCTGCTTTGATCGGCAGCGCTATTCTCGCCATCTACAGTGAAACGTCTTGGTTGCATTTCCCAAACGCCCTTCCTACCATAGTACATTACTTAAATTTACCTCATCAGACACTAGACATTCTTTTTCCACTGCCTTGGATTGGGGTTGTTTTGATTGGTCCTCTATTCGGTTATTTAAATTGGCATAAATGCACCATTCCAAACCACTTGTTGGTGCAAATATTAACCTTTATGGGTCGCTTCGCTCTACCTATCTATCTGGTACATCAGTTAATTTTATTCTCTTTGGTCGCTTTTGCCAAAATGGTGCTAAGCGCTTAATCCTGATCAATGTTTGGGCAAGAAAAAAGGCTATTTTTTTTTCGTAAAAATAGTAAAAAAAAGACAATCACATATTGCCTCCCACCAAGATTCCGCTTCCTAAGGCGAGCCTAGTTAGTAGACGCTTACCGTAGTCAACGGACCTTAATTCTGTGCATTTATCAAGTCTTGATTTAAAAAAAAAAGAGCATTATTGTTCGCACAGTCAGGTGATCAAAACACTATATGTAGTGTTCAAACAAGCAAGCCAACACTAGATACAGTAAAACACCTCTTAAATCACAGAATGCACTAATGGGAAGTTAAGGCATGAGCACTCTCACAGTTACTAAGCGTAACGGGCAGACCGAAAACATCAATCTTGAGAAGATTCATAAAGTCATTACATGGGCCGCTGATGGCTTAGACAATGTATCCGTTTCCCAAGTCGAATTAAAAGCCCAAATTCAGTTCTTTGAAGGGATTCGAACCACTGATATTCACGAAACTTTGATCAAATCGGCCGCTGATTTAATCTCGGAAAACACCCCTGATTACCAGTATCTTGCCGCGCGCCTTGCCATCTTCCATTTGCGTAAAAAAGCATTTGGTGATTTTGAGCCACCACATCTTTATGCTCATGTGCAAAACCTTGTTGAACAAAAGCGCTACGATGAAAACCTGCTAAAAGATTACTCTAAAGAAGACTTCGAGAAACTAAACGGTTTTATTGATCACTCTCGTGATATGGATTTTTCTTACGCTGCGGTTAAACAGCTAGAAGGGAAATATTTAGTTCAAAACCGCGTTAGTGGCCAGATTTATGAAAGCCCACAATTTATCTATATTCTAGTCGCTGCATGCTTGTTTGCAGGCTACGATAAGAAAGAACGCTTAGTCTTGATCAAACGTTTTTATGATGCTGTTTCTAAGTTCAAAATTTCACTACCAACACCGATCATGGCGGGTATTCGTACCCCTACACGTCAGTTCAGTAGCTGTGTATTGATTGAATGTGGTGACTCTCTAGACTCTATCAATGCCACGTCTAGCGCTATCGTTAAGTACGTTAGTCAACGCGCTGGTATTGGCGTAAATGCGGGCGCTATTCGCGCTTTGGGTAGCCCTATCCGTGGCGGTGAAGCTTTCCACACAGGCTGTATTCCATTCTACAAACACTTCCAAACCGCCGTGAAAAGCTGTTCACAAGGTGGTGTTCGTGGCGGTGCGGCCACTGTTTTCTATCCGATCTGGCACCTAGAAGTAGAAAGCCTATTGGTCTTGAAAAACAACCGTGGTGTTGAAGAAAACCGTGTTCGTCACCTAGATTACGGCGTTCAATTTAACCGTTTGATGTACCAACGTTTGATCAAAGGCGGCAACATTACCTTGTTCAGCCCATCAGATGTGCCTGGTCTATACGATGCCTTCTTCGCAGATCAAGAAGAGTTTGACCGTCTATACGTTCAATATGAGCAAGATGAGTCCATCCGTAAGCAAACTATTAAAGCGTCTGAACTGTTTACCTTGTTTGCTTCTGAGCGTGCTAGTACAGGCCGTATCTACCTGCAAAACGTCGATCACTGTAATACGCACAGCCCGTTTGACCCAGCCGTTGCACCGGTTAAACAAAGTAACTTGTGTCTAGAAATCGCACTACCAACTAAACCATTAAACCGCATCGACGATCCAGAAGGCGAAATTGCCCTTTGTACCTTGTCTGCTTTTAACCTTGGTGCCTTAGAAAACCTTGATGAGCTCGAAGAACTGTCTGAATTGATTGTTCGCGCATTAGACGCTTTGCTTGATTACCAAAACTACCCAATTCCAGCCGCACAACGTGCGACTGAACTGCGCCGTACTTTGGGTGTGGGTGTGATCAACTACGCATACTACCTTGCGAAAAACGGTGTGCGTTACTCGGATGGCAGTGCCAACGAATTGACTCACAAAACCTTCGAAGCGATTCAGTATTACCTACTAAAAGCTTCGAATAAGTTGGCGAAAGAATTCGGCCCTTGCTTGGCGTTCAACGAAACGACCTACGCAAAAGGCATTTTGCCAATCGATTCTTACAAAAAAGAAATCGATAACATCGTTTCTCCTGAGCTTTACTACGATTGGGAAACATTGCGTAGCGACATAGTGACGCACGGTTTGCGTAACTCAACACTCACGGCGCTGATGCCTTCTGAAACCTCGTCTCAGATCAGCAACGCGACCAATGGCATTGAGCCACCACGTGGTTTTGTCTCTGTGAAAGCCAGCAAAGACGGTATCCTGAAACAAGTGGTACCTGAGTTTGATCGCCTAAAAGAGCAATATGAGCTACTATGGACCATCCCTTCAAACGATGGTTACTTGCAGCTTGTGGGTATTATGCAGAAGTTTGTCGACCAAGCGATTTCAGCCAACACAAACTACGATCCACAGAAATTTGAGTCTCAAAAAGTGCCAATGAAGGTAATCCTGAAAGACCTTCTAACCGCTTACAAACTGGGTGTTAAAACGCTTTATTACCATAACACTCGTGACGGCGCAGACGATCAGCAAGACGATATTGATGACTGTGCTGGTGGTGCTTGTAAAATTTAGGTCTGATATTTGTCTTACAGACCCTGCGTTATTGGTAAACTAATACCGTTGAAATAGCGCAGACACGAGCCCCATCCTAGATGGGGCTTAGTTGTGTAAAGCGAAACAGAAAATTAATCACTCTCTAAGGCCTTCCTCTCTAGAATGCCTGACGAATTTAAGGAATCCCCTGAGCAATGAGTTACTCGACTTTTAACCGCAAGCAATTCGATAGTATGAAAGAACCTATGTTCTTTGGTGAAAATGTCAATGTTGCTCGCTACGACCAGCAAAAACACCCTATTTTTGAAAAGCTGATTGAAAAACAATTGTCTTTCTTTTGGCGCCCAGAAGAAGTCGATCTTTCTAGCGATCGCAAAGATTTCCAACGACTGGCAGAGCATGAACAACACATCTTTTTGAGCAACCTGAAATACCAAACCTTGCTAGACAGTGTGCAAGGCCGCTCACCGAATGTCGCGTTATTACCGATTGTTTCTCTACCTGAATTAGAAACTTGGATTGAAACATGGTCTTTCAGTGAGACCATCCACAGCCGTTCTTACACTCATATTATTCGTAATATCGTCAATGATCCGACCGTCATTTTTGACGACATTACCGTCAACACGGAAATCACCAAACGCGCAGACAGCGTCTCTGTCTACTACGACCGTTTGATTGAAATGGTGAGTTTGTACAACACGCTAGGCATGGGCACGCATCATATTCCAGGCAAAGGCAATGTTGAGATCTCAATGCCGACGCTTAAAAAAGCCCTCTATCTAACCATTGCGTCGGTAAACGTTTTAGAAGCCATTCGTTTCTACGTGAGCTTCGCGTGTAGCTTTGCGTTTGCCGAACGCACACTCATGGAAGGCAACGCTAAAATCATCAAACTGATCGCTCGTGATGAAGCCCTTCACCTAACGGGCACTCAGCACATGCTGAACCTAATGGCATCAGGCAAAGATGACCCAGAAATGGCTGTTATTGCAGCAGAATGCCAAGAAGAAGTTCGCAACATCTTCATAGAAGCCGCCGAGCAAGAAAAAGAATGGGCAAGCTACCTCTTTAAAGATGGTTCAATGATTGGTTTGAACGCACAAATTCTTGGCCAATACGTTGAATACATTACCAATGTGCGCATGCAGGCAGTGGGTCTAGACACTTACTTCGGCACTAAGCACAATCCAATTCCTTGGATCAATGCTTGGTTGGTCAGTGACAACGTACAAGTGGCGCCACAAGAAGCGGAAATCAGCTCTTACTTGGTAGGTCAAACAGACAATAACTTAGACGATTCAGACTTCGATGACTTCGACCTCTAAACAAGGTACGCCGTCTAAGGACCAAGTCCATCGAGTGTTATTGGGCAAGCTGCAGTTTCTCGTCACTGAAGACGAGCCTTTGCTCCCTCAGCTTGAAAGAGCCGGTATTCACATAGAATATCAATGCCGCGAAGGCTATTGCTCATCTTGCTCAATCAAACTCTTATGGGGGCAGGTGGAATACCCATTTGAGCCCCTCGCTTGGGTTCACAGTGGCTACATGCTTGCTTGCTGTGCAATCGTAAAAAGCGACATTGAAATCGCGTTTTTCCACGAATACCCCCCCCATAGATAAAGATATTCTGGCCGTTGCATTGTCAATGGCCAGCCTTTCATCGCACTCCCCCTAGAGCAAGGCACACATAGCGCCTAAGACAAAGTCCGGTAACCTGCGTAGATACGAGTTGCTGTCGTTACCCAACACGCTGCCCCAAACACATAAGCCAACACTGAAAAGTAACTAGGTAGCAGACAAATAAGCACCAAGAACAAGATTGTCTCTGTACCTTCTGTTAAGCCCCCTAAAAAATAAAGTGACTTGCGACCATAGTCTAAACGCTCGATATTGCGTTTTTCCGCCATGATGGCAAAGGCTAAAAAGCTGCTTCCCGTGCCCATAAACGCAAAAATCAAAAAGCTGGCAGCCAAGGCATTTTCAGCAGGGTTCATCAACGCGAAACCAAACACCACCGCGGAATAAAAAATAAAATCCAACGTAATGTCTAAATAGCCACCCAAATCGGTTGGTCCTTGAATACGCGCCACCGCGCCATCCAATCCATCCATTGCGCGATTGAACACAATCAGCAACAGCGCCACAAAGGTCATCTCAAAATAGAGGGCCGGCAAGACTAAAATGCCAAACAGAAAACCGACCACGGTAATGCCATTGGCCGTGACGCCGAGTGCATCCAAGCCTTTCGCTAAGCGGGCTAATGGTTGTTTTAAATTTCGAATAAAAAAGGTATCTAACATGAAAAAAAGTGCCTTGTTTGAATGGAAGCGAACAGTCTAAAGACTTGTTACAATAGGTTAAATTCGATGTTGAACAATAAGGTTATTATGATACACGCAAAACAATACGGTGAATCTGGCCCTGCCCTTGTCATCATTCATGGCCTTTTTGGCAACGCAGACAACTGGCATTCTATCGCGCAATCTCTTGCTGAACACTTTACTGTGTATTGCTTAGATTTACCCAATCATGGCAAGTCCTCTGCGTTAGAAGAAGCCAGCTACCCTAAAATGGCCAGCGCTATTCTAGCATGGGCCAATTCAACTCAGCTGTCCTCCTTCTCTCTTCTCGGACACTCAATGGGCGGAAAAGTTGCCATGCAGATGGCCGCCATGGCCAAGCCAAACCAAGTAAAAAAGCTGATTATCGCAGACATTTCCCCTGTAGATTATCAGCCAGGCCACACCGACATATTCAAAGGCCTAAAAGCCATTGACCAAGCAGACCTTCAATCGCGCAAACAAGCCGACACCTTATTGAGCCAATTTGAACCAAGCCTGCCTATTAGACAGTTCTTACTGAAAAATCTTACAAAAACAGACAAAGGTTTAAGTTTGGTGCTCTCTCTCGACAACATCGCCAACAGTTACGCCACGATTCTACAAAAACCTGAGATTACTACGCCTATCGATACGCCAACGCTGTTTATCAAAGGGGAAAAGTCGAACTACATAGTGGCCGATTACCAAAGTGCCATCATGGCACTCTTTCCTAACGCAGAATTCAAAATAATCCCAGACACAGGGCATTGGTTGCACGCCGAAAAACCCGCCGTATTTACGGGCTTGGTAAAACGCTTTTTAAGCAAATAACACAGACAAAAACGCCCTGACCTGACGTGTCCAATAGCTAGTCACTTCAGGTCAGGGCATCTTTATTCAATAACATTAAATTATAGCTGCGGCTCGTTTCACTCGATACTCATCAGCATAATAGGTACCCAGCATACGAATCTCTTCTGAAAAAAAACGCAATTCTTCCAGTGCAATCTGCATTGCAGGGTCTTGAAAATGCGCTTCCACATCGACGTAAAACTGAGTCGCCGTAAAATGCCCATTCACCATGTAACTTTCCAGTTTCAACATGTTAATACCGTTCGTAGCAAAGCCACCCATGGCTTTATACAGTGCCGCAGGAATATTTCGCACGCGAAACATAAAAGAAGTGATGTAAGTCTGCTGCGCTTCAAAAACAGGCATTTTCTGCTGCTTCGCAAACACCAAAAAACGCGTTGTATTACCTTGAGTGTCGTTAAAGTAGGTTTTTAGTATGTTTAGCCCATACAGCTCAGCGGCCAGCTCTGAAGAGATAACAGCTAGCCCTGCCTCAGCTTGCTCAGCAAGATGCTTCGCGGCACCTGCCGTATCGTACATGGCGACACTTTTCGCCCTCAGTGCCTTAATATTACTGTCACATTGAGCCAATGCTTGTGGATGACTACCAATCTGGCTCACTTGCTCTAGGGTCATCCCATGACGCGCCATTAAACAATGATTAACTGGTTCAAAATGTTCTTTAACAACATACAATTGAGTACGTCTCAATTCACGATAAATTTCTTCGACACGGCCTGCGGTGGAGTTTTCAACAGGAATCATCGCGTAATGTGCATCTCCTTGCTCGACCATCTGCAAGGCATCTGCAAAGGTAGCGCAGTTGACGCTTTTCCAGTGGGGGAACGTTTGTTTACAAGCTAGATGCGAATAAGCCCCAGGCTCGCCTTGATAGGCCACCACCTGAGTCGCATCAAAATGAATAATCTGTTCAGACATGGTATATTCGTTTCATAGGAAAGAGAGCTATTACTAGACCTCGATTTAAAAGACAAAGCAACTTTATGATAAAAACTCTATTTATTAAACTAGTAAGAGGCTATCAACTTTTGATTAGTCCTTTTCTAGGTAACAACTGCCGATTTTACCCTAGCTGCTCTCGCTATATGATTGAGGCAATAGAACGTTTCGGTATTGTGAAAGGCGTTTATTTAGGCCTAAGAAGGCTTGGCAAATGCCACCCTTGGCATGAAGGTGGAATCGACCCTGTGCCGCCCTGCTCCCACTCTCACAAAGATAACAGCCCCCCCTAAGATTGGATGCTACCAATCTGTAGTTTCAGCTCACTGGCGACCAGCACGGCTTGTGTACGGTTGTTAATCTCAAGTTTTCGAAAGATAGCGGTAATATGTGCCTTTACCGTTGCCTCAGAAATCGACAACGCATATGCAATTTGTTTATTAAGCAAACCTTCATGAAGATAACAAAGAACTTTATATTGTTGCGGAGTAAGTTCTGCCACCTTGTGTTGCATACTTAAATCAGGCTTTGGTTGGCTAAGTAATTCAGATTGTAAATACTCAGGCAGCCAGATATCTCCCGCTAAAATCGCATTAATTGCATTGCTATAAATAACGGGTTCGCTAGTTTTAGGAATAAAACCAAGCGCACCAGCCTCTATCACTTTAGCCACCATTGACACTTCATCGCTACCAGAAATAACAGCAACGGGAATATCGGGGAAGTCAGACCGGATCCGAATAAGACCGAACAAATCTCCGCTACCAGGCATATTTAAATCCAAAAGAAGCAGATCCACATCCTCCATTTGCCGCAAACAGCGCAAAGTTGAATCCAAATCATAGGTTTCTTCGATGGTAATACCTTTCATCTCAGCACGAAGCGCGCCACTTAGCGCGCTCCGAAACAAAGGATGATCATCTGCAATAATAAGTGAAATCACTAACGACTCTTTTTTTTAAGTGTTATTAAGACTTCACATTTAAACGGTTATCGATCAATTCATCAACCACACTTGGATCCGCCAAAGTACTTGTGTCGCCTAATTGGTCCTGTTCATTGGCCGCAATCTTACGAAGAATACGACGCATGATCTTACCTGAGCGCGTTTTTGGTAGGCCTTTGGTCGCCCATTGAATAAGATCAGGCGTTGCAATCGGGCCAATTTCTTTACGAACAAACTGTTTCAGTTCTTTCATTAAATCATCGCTTGGCTCAACACCATCAATCAGTGCAACGTAAACATAAATACCTTGGCCTTTAATGTCATGCGGGTAACCAACGATCGCAGCTTCTGCAACAGAAGGGTGTGCTACCAATGCACTTTCGATTTCTGCTGTCCCTAAGCGATGCCCTGAAACATTTAATACATCATCCATACGACCAGTAATCCAATAATGACCATCAGCATCTCTAGACGCGCCATCACCAGTGAAGTACATACCATCAAAGGTACTAAAATAAGTCTGTTCAAAACGCTCGTGATCGCCATAGACAGTTCGAGCTTGGCCAGGCCAAGAATCTGTAATAACCAGACCACCATCAATCTTGACACCCTGCGCATCTAACAAAATACCTTGAGCATCAACTAATGCAGGTTGAACACCGTATAAAGGACCCGTACAAGAACCTGGTTTACTATCACCTTGTACGATTCGTGGTGTCATCATCATACCGCCGGTTTCTGTTTGCCACCAAGTATCAACGATAGGACAAGAGGCATTACCCATTTCTGAATAGTACCAAGACCAAGCTTCTGGATTAATTGGTTCACCCACACTACCAAGAATGCGCAGTGAATCACGTTTACTAGAACGCGTTGCTTCATCGCCTTTCGACATAAGCGCTCGAATTGCCGTTGGCGCAGTGTATAAAATAGTGACGTTAAATTTATCAACAATACGACCGATACGACCAGAGTCTGGGTACGTTGGTACGCCTTCGAATAACACACTCGTTGCTGCATTAGCTAGAGGACCATAGACAATATAACTGTGCCCTGTGATCCAGCCAACATCCGCCGCACACCAAAAAACATCATCGGGCTTAAGATCAAATACAACTTCATGTGTCATAGCCGCATACATCAAATAGCCACCAGTAGTGTGCACAACACCTTTTGGCTTACCAGTTGAACCTGATGTATACAGAATAAATAAAGGATCCTCAGCGTTCATCGTCTCTACTGGGCATTCAGTGCTTTCTTTTTCAGCCTCAACCATCCAATCTAAATCTCTCCCCTCAAACCAAGGGACATCTTTTTTAGTGTGACGATAGGTCAAAACTTTCTCAACAGTAGGGCAAGCATTGTTTTCTAATGCCATATCTACATTGTGTTTTAAAGGTATAGTGTTGCCAGCTCGACGACCTTCATCTGCGGTAATGACAAGTTTCACTTCACAGTCATTCAAACGATCGGCAATGGCATGGGCAGAAAAGCCCCCGAAAATAACGGAATGGATAGCACCAATTCGAGCACAAGCTAACATGCTGTAGACAGCTTGCGGTATCATTGGCATGTAGATGGCAACTCGGTCACCTTTCTTCACACCTTGTTTCTTTAGTACATTGGCTATACGGCCAACTTCATCGTGCAAAGTTTGATAGGTAATAGCGTTCTTTTCTGAATTCTCTTCATCACTTTCTAAGTAATACGCGACTTTGTTGGCATGCTGAGCTAAATGGCGATCAATACAATTGTAGGCGACATTAAGTTCACCATCCTCAAACCATTTTATGCTGACATTTCCACGCTCAAAAGAAGTATTTTTAACCTTGGTATAGGGCGTAATCCAATCTAAACGCTTCCCTTCTCTCCCCCAAAATGCTTCTGGGTTTTGGATCGATTCTTGATAGCGTTTTTCAAACTCTGCTTGACTAATATTAGCGCTTTTTGCCGCCTCATTTGAGGTTGCACTGTATAATGTTTTCATAACCCGCTCCATTGTTAAAGTTGTTTTTAGGATGCTGAAACTACTATAGCTTTCTATACATGATGATCTATTCCACTTTAGTCTAAGCCTGACTTATTTCATGCGACCAGCTCTAACAAAAAAAGGAAGGTGTATTTGTTTTTTATGTAAAGGGTCACTCCACACGGAGCGCAGTACCGTATTTGCTTGTACTAAAAAATCATCGCCTTCGTCTTGAATGAGCAACTGCGCAGCCGTCCAAGAGCGAATAAAATCCATGGTTTGAGAAACAGACCAATTACAATATAAATCAAATTTAGGAACATCGATCGGCTCAAATGGGAATTGAATATCTCTATACTGATTCCAAAGCAAACGACTCTGTACAGGCCAATAAGAAGACAAATGAGACAGTACATGCTCAGAAATAACGAGGTCTTCTTGCTCGCCTACCGTAAGCCAGTTGTACCCCCAACACACCAAAAGACCACCCGGTTTAAGTACGCGCTTTACTTCTTGCCAAAATAAATCCAAATCAAACCAATGCAACGCATGACCTATGCAAACCGCATCAAAATAATGGTCTGGATAATTGGTTTTTTCAGAAGGAAAGACTTGATAATGTACTTTGCGATGCGGTGTCGCCTCAGCAATTTGAGATTCACTGATATCTGACGCTTCTACCTTATCAAAATAAGCGGCCAAATCGATAGATGCTTGGCCAGTGCCACAAGCAGCATCCCATACGACACCTGAACTTTTTACCTGATGTGAAAGCCAATAATACAGCTCTGCAGGATAGGTCGGTCGTGCCCTTGAATAAATACCTGAGGATCGTCCATCAAAAGAACGCATAAGAAATACCCTATTCAAATTATTTTGCTATCTCGATGACAATGACTTCCTATCAAGGGAGCACAATACACTATTATTTTTACCCGAAAATAAAACCTATTCCTATAATACATTATAGGAATTTAATACATTTTTTGCCTCTTCAACACCCTTCACACGGTGAGCTTGAATGCCTAAAGTTTGAGCCATATCAATGTTTACTTGATTATCATCAATAAACAGTATTTTCTCTGGCGCAACCTGCAATGCGTCAAGAACATAATCATAAATAGAACGATCAGGCTTTACTGACCCTATCAAATGAGAAGCAAAATAACTGTGGAAATTTCCAGCAAGCCCCATTTCATTCATGAGACGAGACCAATGGGCGGCATTGGTATTCGATAAAATTGCTCGATGGTAGTTCGGCTTAACCGATTGAACCAGCTCAAGAGCACCTGTAAATAAGCCTTTTGGCCACGTTTTGAAAGCCTTTTTAAAGGCCTCTTTATCAACATTACTGCCTACTTCTTGCGGCAAACGCATCGCAAATTGGTCAAATGTGATCTTACCTGAGTCAAAGGCAGCAACAGAAGGCGAACGAAGCCACTTTAGCCAAACGTCAGATTCTTCACCTTCTGTGTTTAGCATCTCATGCATTTTGTCTACATCACCAAGATCAACCAACACATTGCCTAAATCAAACATCACAACACTGATCTCTGTGTTTTCCATGGACAATCACCTCTCACTTCGCTATACATTTAAAGAATGTGTAAAAATAAATCAAAAACTATCGGTAATTTTGATTTATAAATGAATTATTCTTACGACCTACTGTCTAGAAAGACAATATTGCTATTTTAATTATGAGCCGCTGAGCTAATGATTGTTAGCCATTATTAATAACCAAATACACAAACGGAACAATACCCTGTTCGACTTAATAACAATAAACAATGATGTTCTCACCAAGGAGAAAAATATAATGAAACTGGGATTTTTCACTAAAACAATTCTTACAACAGCGACTGCCGCTACTATTGCGTTAACAGCAACCAGCAGTATCGCTGCCGATAATAGAAACTACATCCTTGCTACGGCGTCCACCGGCGGTACTTACTACCCAGTGGGCGTTGCTATCGCCACCTTAAGTAAAGTGAAGCTCGAACCTAAGTTTGGTATGTCACTTTCAGCAATCAGCTCTGCAGGGTCTGGCGAAAACATCAA
This sequence comes from Marinomonas sp. TI.3.20, assembly GCF_038155025.1. NCBI lineage: Bacteria > Pseudomonadati > Pseudomonadota > Gammaproteobacteria > Oceanospirillales > Oceanospirillaceae > Marinomonas > Marinomonas sp. TI.3.20. The sequence goes on from NZ_JBAKAS010000008.1 coordinate 116,031, forward strand.
ACTGCTTAAAGAAAATCAAGCTCAATTTGCCATATTACAAGGCTTATACGGTGCTTGGGCATGGAATGGCGAAGGCCCATTAACACAATCAGGTAAACAAACTGAACTGCGTTCAGTATCTATGTTGTGGCAAAATGTTGAGCACTTCTCTCTTCGAAGCAACCTGGTTAAAACAGGTACTATCTCCGACCTTAAAAACATCGAAGGTACCGACCACAAGTTTTCCATTGGACCAAAGAATTCTGGAACCGAAGGTTCTGGTCGTCAGATTTTCAAAGGCTTAGGAATTCAACCTGATAATTTCAGCCTTGCTTACTTGGGTTACGGCTCCAGTGCCGATGCGATGCAAAACGGTAATATCGATGGCATGAACACACCAGCAGGTGTGCCAGTCAGTGCTGTCACTCGTTTATATGCTTCGCTAGGCGGTGACAATGTAGCTGTGCTTGATTTCACTGACAAGCAGATGAAAGAAGCAAATGGAAGCTACAACCTTTGGACTCGCTATGTAATCCCTGCGAACACTTATCCTGGCCAAACTAAACCAATTAACACCATTGCTCAGCCTAATTTCTTAGCAACCCGTGCTGATGTATCTGATGAAGATGTTTATCAGCTAACAAAAGCATTGTATGAAAACTTAGGCTACTTGAGCGCGATTCACAAAGCGACTGCCGTAATGAAACTTGAAAAAGCCATTGCTGGCTTGCCAGTGCCGCTTCACCCAGGTGCTGCTCGCTATTACCGTGAGCAAGGAATCAAAATTCCTGCTGACCTAATCGCAGACTAATCAAAACGTTTGTAAGTACCGCCTCATAAGAGGCGGTACTATTTTTACATTATCCTGTTTGTACAAAGGTAACTGCCCTATGACTGCTTCAACTGAGTCGATCAAATCGCCTGAAAAAGAAATCAGTTTGGAAGATTTTGAAACCAAACACAGAGAAGGAAGATGGATCACTCGAGTGGTCTTTGCATTGTCGATTTTCCTTGCTGTTGCACATATTTACATCAACACCATAGGCACTCTGCCAGAACTCAGAATATCTGCGTTCCACTTTGCAGGTTTCGGCGCACTTTGCGCGCTATTAATACCCGCAAATCCAAAATGGCGTGATAGTAAGATAGCCCTATTTTTTGACATTCTGATCGTGCTTGCACTCATTGGAATGGTACTTTATATCGTCTTTTTTGAAGACGCCTTATACGCTCGAGGTGTCACCTTTGATACCGGTGACTGGATTGTTTCCAGTATTGCCGTGCTGTTATCCTTAGAGTTAATCCGTCGCACAAGTGGCTGGTTTATTCCTTTTCTAATTCTTGTTGCGCTTACCTATGTTGTTTTGTGGGGAAAATGGATTAGCGGCCCTTTCTCGTTCCCAGGATTAAGCGTTGAAACACTTCTCTACCGAAGCTTTTTCAGTACCGATGGCATGTTTGGATCCATTTCTCGAATTTCATGGAGCTTTGTCTTCATGTTTATTTTGTTTGGGGCATTTTTAGTCAAATCTGGTGCTGGCGATTTTATTATTTCTTTAGCCCGCTCTCTTGCCAGTAAAATGATTGGTGGTCCGGGTTTTGTTGCCGTCTTAGGCTCTGGCTTGATGGGATCAGTCTCTGGCTCTTCCGTTGCCAATACGGTTTCAACTGGGGTTATTACTATTCCTTTAATGCGTAAAGCAGGATTCCCAGCTCGATTTGCCGCAGGCATTGAAGCCGCAGCGTCTACAGGTGGCCAATTAATGCCTCCTATTATGGGTGCTGGCGCATTCATCATGGCGTCATACACTCAAGTGTCTTATGTAACCATCATTGGTGTTGCCACTATTCCTGCTATTTTATACTTTTTATCTGTAGGCTTTTTTGTTCGGGTAGAAGCAAAGCGCACGAGAGTAACGGCAGTCGATGAAGACGATGGCATTCCTATGTCACAAGTATTAAAAGAAGGTTGGCATAATATTCTGCCGTTGGCGGTGCTTGTGACACTTTTAGTAAAAGGCTTCACACCGACTTACGCTGCAGGCTTGGGTATTATTGCAGTAATTGTGTCTTCTTGGTTATCTAAAAACCATAAGATGGGACCAATAGCGATTCTAGACGCGATGGCACAGGGTGCCAAAAATATGTCTACGACCGCCGTTCTACTGATCGGAATTGGCTTAGTTGTTAACGTCATCAGCACCACTGGCGTTGGTAATACCTTCTCTATTATGATTTCAGATTGGGCTGGCGGCAGTTTATTCTTAACTATTGTTCTGGTGGCTATCGCATCATTAGTCTTAGGTATGGGGCTCCCTGTAACGGCGTCTTACATTGTATTAGGTACACTTTCTGCTCCCGCCATTTTTAATCTAATGGCTGAAAGTCAATTATTAGAAATGATGAGTAACGGTAGTCTACCGCAAGCAGCAACCGCGGTATTTATGCTAGTTGATCCTGGATCCATTGCTAAACTTGCCCAAGGCATGCCGATGGATCAAGCCACTGCGTTATTGGCGCAAGTCCCTGCAGACTTCAAAAGTATGTTGATGGACCAAGCGCTTGGTGCAAACAGTGTTGCTATGATTTTAGTAACAGCGCATATGATCATCTTCTGGCTCTCACAAGACAGTAACGTCACACCGCCGGTTTGTTTAACGGCCTTTGCTGCGGCTGCAATTGCGAAAACACCACCGATGCGAACAGGCCTAACTGCGTGGAAATTGGCAAAAGGGCTCTACATAGTCCCATTATTAATGGCTTACACGCCATTGATTGGTGGTGATACAGAAACACTGATTCGCCTTACTATCTTTGCTGTCTTTGGCATGTACGCTTTGGTTGCCGCGATGGAAGGTTATTTGGAAGATAAATTGTCCATTCCATCAAGAATATTAGTACTCGCGTCCTCTATATTCATGCTTTGGCCACACTTTGATATCTGGTTACAACTGATTGGTTTAGCTATTTTCTTAGTCTTATTCATCACGGGCAACAGAAAATATTCGAGAGAAAGCGCTCTAACCTAACAATATAAAACAGCACAACAGAAACCGATATTGGCTTCAGCCAATATCGGTTTTTTTTATTTTTAAGCATCTAGCTAAAACTCATATTGGACCGTAAAATAATGAGAAAATTGACTTTATCATCGATTTAAATTATTCATATCGTCATATGAATAATTTAAAGTACGGTTTACTGGTTATGATAATAAACCTTACGCTGCCTAAGGCAGGCTTTCCCATTCAGTAAAAGGACGCTAGATATGATCAAGACAAGCAATATAACAAGACTGAAATACACCTGTATTTTCCTCATGAGTTTAATAGGATTTTCCACTGGTGCCTCAGCAAAAAGCCTTAGTATGGATGTTTTCGCGATTCCTTCTCAACCCATCAGCGACTTGGTAAAACACACAAGTGATTCTCTTAAAAAAGAAGGCATCAACACCTTTTATGAGAAAGGTTTTCCAGTTCACGCAACTCTGTATCTAACAGATTTTCCTGAAGGGTCAGAAGCAGCAATCAAGCAAGCAGTAGAGAAAATAGCCCAGAACTTTAAAGCCTTCCCGATTGACGCAAAAGGTCTCACCGTTACCCAAAGTAACTGGGCTTTCATCAACTTAGAGCCATCTAATTCCTTACAAAGACTCGCAGACGAAGTCACTTTAGCCATTGAACCACTCCGTGATCGCAATGCAGTGTTACCAGGGTGGGTAAAAAGCTATCCGAATAAACTAGCCGCCTTCCAGCGCTACGGAAGCCCAAATGTTTTCCAAAACTTTCAACCTCATTTGACGTTATTGGCAAACGAAAAAAGCTCAAAGCTTGCTAGCTTCAACGTAAAGATGAAAGCAAATCCACCTCAAGCGAAAGGGAAAATCATTGGCATTGGTATTGGCATTGCTGATGAATGGGGACAACAAAAAGAAGTTATCGCCCGCTATCTATTTAAATGACAGCCACTGATTTAAGTGTTGGCAAAGTATAGAAACGAACTAGATACCGATTTGTTAATCGGTATCTAGTAAAGTCTGGGGGACTCAGACCTGTTAATTAACTATTCTAAATAATTAAACTTGAAATATGATTTCACACGCTATACTGAACACACACCCTTCTGCTTTGAAAAACGCTTAAAAAAACATCCATATCATATTGTTTTATCAAAACAAACGCTCTTTTTACCAAGAACGGCTGATTTTCTTTTTCATTTTCTTTTTTCGTGCTAGATTCCTGTCGCCCTCGTTTTTAGTAAGCCAATTAACTACTGTTAGTTCCTCTCTGTTGGTTTATCAATAACAGGGGTTAGGATTATTAGCACCTAATAATCTCAAAAAAAATATAACAATGCTTACAAAGCAATCACTTTGGAGACTTACATATGCAAGCATTCATTGACTTTCTAAACGGAGTCATTTGGAGCCCAGTATTAATCTATTTGTGTCTAGGCGCAGGATTATTCTATTCCGTACTCACTCGTTTTGCTCAGGTTAGACATTTCAAAGAAATGTGCAATTTATTGCTCAGCTCTAACGAATCAGACAAAGGCATTTCGTCTTTTCAGGCCCTAGCGGTTTCTTTATCTGGTCGTGTTGGTGTTGGTAATATCGCAGGTGTTGCTGCTGCCATTGGTTTTGGTGGCCCTGGCGCCGTATTCTGGATGTGGGTAGTGGCTTTCTTAGGCGCAAGTACCGCTTATGCAGAATCCACACTTGGACAGCTATATAAAGTAAGTGAAGATGGTCAATACCGTGGTGGACCCGCTTACTACTTTGACCGCTGTCTTGGATGGCGTTGGTTAGGCGTTTTATTCGCACTCGCTTCTATTATCGCTTGTGGCATTTTTCTACCAGGCATTCAAGCCAATGCTGTTGGTAATGCCGTAGTAGAAATATTTGGACCGGGTTCTATTGTATCCAGTTCATTTGGTGATGTTAGCTCAACTAAATTGGTGGCTTTGGCGGTCATCTTGTTGGTCTTAGCCTTCATTATCTTCGGTGGCATCAAGCGAATTGCGAACTTCACTCAAATCATCGTCCCTTTCATGGCATTGGGTTACATTGTCATGGCGTTGATCGTTGTTTTTCTAAATATTCACCAAGTACCTGACATTTTCAAATTGATTTTCTCTGATGCCTTTACTGCTCAAGCAGGCTTTGGCGCAGCGATTGGTTGGGGTGTAAAACGTGGTATTTATTCTAACGAAGCAGGTCAAGGTACTGGTCCTCATGCGGCCGCTGCTGCAGAAGTAGAACATCCAGCACAGCAAGGACTTGTTCAAGCATTTTCTGTTTATGTTGATACATTATTCATTTGTACTGCGACAGCTCTGATGATTTTGATCACGCAACAGTACAATGTGCAAGGTAGCCTACCTGATGGCCAGTTCATCGTTCAACACGTTGATCCAGCAACTATCATCGCCTCTCCTGCGTTCACTCAAATGGCGCTGGCAAATGTCTTTGGTGGTGTAGGACCTATATTTGTTGGTATCGCACTGTTCTTTTTCGCCTTCACTACGATCTTGGCGTATTACTACATTGCAGAAACCAACGTGGCGTATCTACGTCGTGCTTTGAAGTTCAATATTCCACTAACCTTGGTTAAATTATTGATTATGTTCATGGTCGCTTACGGTACGGTCAACACCGCAGGTTACATCTGGAACCTAGGTGATGTTGGCGTTGGCTTAATGGCATGGATAAACATTGTTGGCATCTTGGTTATCTTCTTCCTAGCGAAGCCAACGATAAAAACCCTTCGCGACTACGAACGTCAAAAAGCCGAAGGCGTCAAAAAATACACGTTTAACCCAAAAGCCCTTGGTATTAAAGGCGCCGACTTCTGGGAAGAGCGTTATGAAAAACAACAAGCAGAAGAAGCAGCAGCAGCAGAAGCAAAAAACAAATAACGTTTGTTGCTAATACTGTTTATTGATCTTCTATCTTGGTAATAAAAAAGGGGGCCATCATTATTGATAGCCCCCTTTTTTTACCTCTTATTATTTATAAGGTAATTTATTTAGCTAGCCACTCAGCCACTTGTTTCGCGTAGTAAGTCACAATCAAAGAAGCCCCTGCTCGTTTAAATCCTACTAACGTTTCGAACACGACTTGTTGCTCATCGAGCGCGCCAGCCAATGCTGCAAACTTAATTCCAGCGTATTCACCACCTACTTGGTAAGACGCCAGTGGAAGATGAGTCTCTTTGCGTAAATTGGCCAATACATCCAAATATGGGGTGCCAGGCTTAACCATCAAAATATCAGCGCCTTCTTGCTCATCTAGCAAGGCTTCTTGCATCGCCTGACGACCATTAGCACAATCCAGCTGATAGGATTTTCTGTCTCCATCTAACTCACTTTCAACCGCTTCACGAAACGGTCCATAGAAAGAAGAAGCAAACTTCGCAGAATGCGCCAGAATACCGACCTGTTTAAAACCCGCCTTATCAAGCCCCTGACGAATAGCTAATACTTGTCCATCCATCATCGCTGATGGCGCCAACATATCAGCCCCAGCCTTGGCTGCCGTAATACATTGCTTCACTAGATTGTTAACACTTTCATCGTTTTCAACATCGCCGTTATGAACCACACCACAATGACCATGATCGGTATATTCACAGAAACAAATATCAGGAATCACTACCATCTCAGGGCATGCTTCTTTAATGGTCATAATCATTCGTGCTAATAAACCATCATCTTTCCAAGTGTCGCTACCAAGGGCATCTTTGTGATGACTAATGCCAAACGGCATCACATAACGAATCCCCAAGGCAAACAAATCTCTTGTCTCTTGTGCTAGATCGTTTTCTGGCAAACGAAAGATGCCCGGCAACTTGGTTAGAGGGATCGCCTTATCAATACCTTCTTCAATAAAAAGTGGGTAAATTAAATCGTTCAGAGAAAAATCATTTTCTCGAACTAAATCACGCATGGCTGGCGTGCCACGAAGACGACGTAAACGTTTGAGAGGACCAACAGAAGCTGACATGTGTATTCCTTACGAGTAACCGCGTTAATACGCGAATTCAACAATTTGTTGAAACGAAGGGTACACCTGAGCGAAGGTAGTAAGCTATGGCAAGCAAAAAGGATTCATAGAATAAACACATTTCTATGGTATACATCAGAAAAACGCAAAACAACGAGCTTAACATTTCCTCGTTTCAGAAGTGTATTCGCTGTTTCGCTTCAATATCCAACTCAAATTAAAGTACTGTTACACCAGCGACTTCCGTCACACTTTTTGCATCGGCTCTTTCAATAATTTTAACGAGCACCGATTGAATGGTTTCATCTTCACGCACATCTGTTTCAGCGGAGAACCTCTGCTCTTGTGGCTCATCGCCCTCTTCCATCGTGAAGCTAATCGCGACTTCTGTTGCTAGCTCTTTTGATGCACCAAAGTACTCTAGTGAAATCGCAGGGTATCCTTTGAAGCCCTTTTTTACTTGTTTAGCGATACGTTTTTTCGCTTTATCCACGTGCATGTTGAACCCTTATGGTGAAAATTTAAAATAACTTTTGGCAAGTTAACATTTTGTCTGCCCTAAACAACAAACACTTTTCTCAAATACTTCTCTTGAACCATCAAGACAGTTTAATCTTCTCGATTCAATCACTGAATAGCAACAAAATTTAGGATGAATTGCGTATTAAATAAAACGCACTGCCTTTAATATAAAAAAAAGAGTATTTTCATTTGAATCTAACCTATTAGGGAACGCCAATGTTTGATCAGATAACCCACTGGTGGGAAGACAAGAAAATTGAAAAAATCGACATAACTCCTGCGCAATGGGAGGCCGCTATAGACGGCTGGCACGTAATGGAACGCTATCAAGGAAAAGAGCGCGACGCCTTACGGCAATTAACCATGCGTTTTCTAGTCCATAAATCCATCTCTCCCGGAGGGGATGCTGAAATAACCGATGAGATGTGTTTGCGCCTTGCAACAATGGCGTGCGTGCCTATCCTAAATTTAGGGCTAAACTGGTACGATCATTGGAGTACGATTATTCTTTATAAGGGTGATTTTGTCCCTAATAGACCCTATCAAAGCGAAGATGGTGTCGTACATAGCCAAGCACCAGGATTAAGCGGTGAAGCATGGTTACGCGGGCCCCTAATACTGTCATGGGAATCGATTTGTGAAACAGGCGCACACGCCAGACATGGCCACGCAAGTAACGTGGTTATCCATGAATTTGCCCATAAACTGGACATGCTACGCGATGGTGCTAACGGAGCACCACCAATGCATCCAGACATGCGCCCTGGAGAATGGCATGATGCTTTCACGAATGCTTGGGAACGCCTATCAATTGATTGGCAACACCATCGGCCATTACCACTAGACGAATATGCTCTTACCAATCCCGCAGAGTTTTTCGCAGTGTGCAGCGAAACTTTCTTCGAAGCACCTCATAGAATGAAAAAACATATGCCTGAAGTCTACCGACTACTGTGTCAATTTTACCGACAGACCCCAGACCTAAAAGAGTCAAAAGAAAATACTTAACCTAGCGAATACCATTACAATAAAGCAGCCAGTAGCTGGATAAAATGATTAGAGATAGTTACTGGCCTAATACTGGCTAAGCTTGCGTTGCTCTCAACATCCACGCAGTTTTCTCATGTATACGCATACGATCAGAGACCAATGACGCAGAAGATTCATCCTCTGCTTCTTGGGCAATTTTCAACACACTCCGAGCCGTTCTAATGACTTGCTCATGACCTTTCGTTAAAATTTTCACCATATCAGAAGACGCTGGTACACCGTCTACTTCTTTAATAGAAGCAAGCTTTGCAAATTCTTTGTAGGTACCTGGTGCAGGAACATCTAAGGTACGAATACGCTCGGCGATATCATCCACCGCAGTCGCCAATTCTTGATATTGCTCTTCAAACATTAAGTGCAACTCACGGAACTGAAGACCCGTCACGTTCCAATGAAAATTATGAGTCTGTAAATACAAGGTATAGGAATCTGCCAAAAGGCGTTTTAATCCCTCTGAAATTTCAGATCGGTTTTCTTTATTAATACCAATATTAATATCTGTCATGTTATTACCTCATTGTTAACATTGTGAGATAGCGTTTATTCAATACGTGAATTAAAAACAATCTTCCGTTTTTAGAAACAACGCATTCCACGATAAAATATATTTGTTAAAATGACGCATGAACCCTATCTCTCTTTTGATTCAATTGGCGATTACAAGATCAAAACCTACTCCATTTTTGCTCAGTCTATCAACAAAAAGACCAAACACAATTTGAACCGCCCTAAGGCTTCATACGCGATACGACACAGTCAATCCGTGTGGCATGTCTATATTATTACAGGAACAAAGGGGGCTTCGAAATGGGTTAACTTGTAGCAAATGAGGAGATAACAGCAAATAAACTGACAGCATGACTTAAGACAATTACCAAGCATAACTACGTCATAACCAAGCCATGAAAGCACTAAAGTCATCTGGCATCACTGGTCTGATACAACAATTCAAAACCCCGCCGAAATACGAAGCAAGCAATATCTTAAAAAAACATTCGCTTCTAGCTCTTATACAATTGATACTTTACCGCTAGAATGAGCGAAAATTGATATCATTGCTATTTATTAAGAGGGCAAACAAGCAACCCATATGAAAATACTTATTAGTCTAATTCGTAACCTGCTAGGTGCCATCATCGCGACCATTGACCTGATAACGCGTGGAACAAAGCTAAAACGCACACCTGAAAAGCAACAGCAAGTTAACGAAGAAGTGCAGCACCTAACCCTTTACCAGTTTTTTGCCTGTCCTTTCTGCATCAAAACTCGCCGAGCTATGTACAAGCTAAACTTACCAATCAAAACTCGCAGCGCGTCAGAAGGCTCTCCTTACCGTAAAGAGCTTCAAGAAGGCGGCGGCACAATAAAAGTACCTTGTTTGCGCATTGAGAAAGAAGGGCAAGTAGAATGGATGTACGAATCTTCAGAGATCATTCGCTACTTAGAAAAACGTTTCGCCTAGCACTAGCTTAAAAGGCATAACACGAAAGACTCCGAACAATGATCAAATAAAAATGGCCTGTAAACCTCTGGCTTCCAGTAGACATAGGCCATTTTTTTCTCTCGTAGATCTAACAAATCAAGAAATGATTCGCGCGAAATTGCAGCAACTCATCGCAAAGCATTCATCATCTATTACATTCATTTTTTAGAGCGCTCAACGTAAACATGGCAACGCTTTCTTAGCGCTATGATTTAACGATGTTCAAACAATGAGAAAGTCGCGTTTTTTATCATATTCGAGCAACGGTCGATGGCTTTTACGTTATACTGCGCGCTACTCTCCTTATGACAATCTGTCCGAGCCTCTATGCCATTTTCAAAACTAGGGTTATCCAGCCCTCTTGTAAAAGCCACCAAAGCACTGGGTTACCGCACCCCTACCGAAATTCAGCGACAAGCCATTCCGGTTATCCTTGCCGGTAAAGATCTGGTCGCTACGTCTCAAACCGGTACCGGTAAAACAGCGGCGTTTGTTCTACCGATTCTAGAAAAGCTGAATAAAGAACGCACCCTACGCGGCAAACGCGTACACGCACTTATCCTGACACCAACACGCGAATTATCCGTGCAGGTAGAAGCCAATATTGCGCTGTACAGCAAAAATTTAAAACTCACCTCCATGGCCGTTTATGGTGGTGTGGATATCGAGCCACAAAAGCAACGCCTGATTGAAGGCGTTGATATTCTGGTCGCGACACCTGGTCGATTACTTGATTTGGCGCATCAACGCGCTATTCACTTTGATGAACTTGAAGTATTAGTGTTGGATGAAGCCGATCGAATGATCGATATGGGCTTCTCAGATGACCTGTATAAAATACTAGATCGCCTACCTCAACATCGTCAAAACCTATTCTTCTCTGCGACAATAACAGACAGTGTGCGCTCACTTTCTTATGATTTTGCTGACAGCAAAGTCAGTGAAGCTGCGACAGAAATAAAGATTTCGCCACGAACAAAGACAGCACCAACGATCAAACAATGGTTAATCACGGTTGATAAAGACACTAAATCAGCATTGCTTAGCCATTTGATCAAAGAATACGAATGGGATCAGGCGCTGATTTTCATCGAGAAAAAACACGGTGCTGCCAAACTAGTGGCCCAACTTGCCAAGCGTGGCATAGTAGCAGACTCCATTCATGGTGATAGAAGCCAAGCAATGCGTGAAAAAATTCTGGCTGACTTCAAATCTGGTAAATTAAAATACTTAGTCGCAACTGGCGTTGCCGCTCGTGGTATCGACATTGGCGATCTAAGCCGTGTGGTTAACTACGATTTGCCGTTTAAACCAGAAGAGTACGTTCACCGTATTGGACGAACGGGCCGTGCTGGCGCCGAAGGTGAAGCAATTTCTTTTGTTGCTATGGGTGACTTTAAAAATCTATGCGCAATCGAAAGCCGTTTGAAACACATTATTGAACGTGAAGAAATTGACGAATTCCCTGTCCGCAAAACAGTGCCTGTTTCTGTATTGAATTTTGTTCGTAAGAGCAAAGCACCTGAACGTAAAGGTCCATCAAAACCAAGAAACAATACCAAACCGAAAGACGCATCAAAAATCAAACACGAAGCGCCTCGAAAATCATCAGTTAAGAAAAATACTGACAAGTAATACATAAAAGAAGAGGCGGAGTTTAAGAAAGCAAATTTCTTAAACTCCAAATCAGACTGCGCAATGAAAAGATGTACTATCCTCTTATTGAATATAAAATACTCTCTTTCACATAACGTCTAAATCAGCATAAGGTGTGGTTTATGCAAATAGTTGGATCATTAGTTGAATGGGTTTGTATCCATTGGGTTACCATCGTTGTTTTTTTGCATATCAGTTTCTCTTTCATCACATCGATACATGTTCTTTTATTCAAAGAAAATGAACGTACATCCCTAGCTTGGATCGGTCTTGTAATCTTCTCCCCTTTCGTGGGTAGCCTATTTTATTGGCTATTTGGAATAAATCGAATCAAGCGCTTAGCGCAAAAAAAGCACCCTCAAACGCTTAAACAAGATTTTTTTCACCAAAAAAAATGCATTAAATTTCATCAGATACCAAAATACTGGCATTCGTCCATCATCGCAGGACATGCCATCCACCCTGTCAATTTTGTTGAAGGTAACAATGTTGAGCCGCTCATCAATGGTGATATAGCCTACCCTGCGATGATCGAATCCATTCATTCTGCAAAACATTACGTTGTTCTATCGAGTTATATATTTGATTACGATTCCCTTGGCCAACAATTTGTTGATGCGTTAGCAAAAGCGCATCAACGAGGTGTCATTGTGAAGGTATTACTAGATGGTATTGGTGTTGGGTATAGCTGGCACAAATCAGACAGAGCCTTAAAAAAACGCGGCGTCACAACGGCCCGTTTTTTACCCGCCATTTCACTTACTGGCTTTCGTTTTATCAATTTAAGGAACCACAGAAAAATACTCTGTATTGATGGTGAAGAAGCTTATATTGGTGGAATGAATGTCAGTAAAGACAATGTAGTTAAATCTTCTGCACACCCTATTGATGACGTTCAATTTAAAGTCACTGGCCCCGCGATTGACCAAATTAGTCAGGTCTTTATAGAAGATTGGTTCTTTGCTACCGGTGAACTGATTAAATTCCCTCACTTTGACCCAAAGACATCAAAACAAATAAACGGTCATAACGTGGTTGCTCGTGTCGTTCAAGATGGCCCTGATGAACACCATAATAGAATACGCTGGACACTAATTAACGCCTTAGTTTGCGCCCAACATAGCGTAAAAATAATGACGCCTTATTTTATTCCTGATCAAACATTGATGACCTCTCTGCATGCGGCGGCATTGCGTGGCGTATCCGTCGAAATCATTGTTCCTGAGCACAGCAATATTCCCTTTGTAGACTGGGTGATGGAAGCAAATTTCCCAAGAATAGCAGAGCACGGTATAAAAATTTACAAAAACAAAAGACCGTTTGATCACAGTAAAATTGTCATTATTGATGATGTTTGGTCATTCATAGGTTCTACCAACTGGGATGCCAGAAGCCTAGAATTCAATTTTGAAATCAATCTAGAATGCTTTGATACCAAGCTCAATGCGCAGCTAACAGAAATGTTTACCTCAAAAAAACACAATGCTGATTTAGTTATTAGGGATGAAATGAATAATTTACCAACCTACAAAAAAATTCGTAATAACTTGTTTCGTTTATTTTCGCCCTATCTGTAATATAAGGGATAGCATCATGCCGTCAAACGCTTTATTAAAGACTGATATTTAATGATAAAAAAACGTTATAGCAAAGTTGAATCGCTAAAGTTTATGGGCAGTGCCTCAAAACAGGTGCTCGGACCCAATATCGAAATATTGTTGTGGAATGTATTCAAATGCAAAAAAAAGGGATGGTTGAAAGATTTTACCTCTCTCATTCAAGATAAAGATTTGATTCTTTTACAAGAAGCCATTTTAAACTCGCCCTTTGATAACCTTTTCCACAAATCGTCACAACATCAGTGGATTATGGCGAGTAGTTTTAGAAACGTAAAAACCAACATCGAGACCGGAGTCAAAACGGGATCAACCGTGGCTGCAAAACAGCAGTACTTTTCAGTATCAACCCATGGCGAACCTATTACACAAACCAAAAAAATGCTGCTGGCGGCCGAGTATCCACTGTTTAGTTTTGAAACACTGACTCCAGGACAAACCTTGCTCGTGGTCAATGCTCATGTTATCAACTTTGTTTCTATCGAGAAGTTCAGAGCGCATCTCGACCAAGTATTTCAGACACTGAAGCATCATGCTGGGCCGGTATTATTGGCAGGAGATTTTAATACATGGAATGGTAAAAGATTAAAATATTTTAATAAGCTCGCCGTATCATTTTCATTAGAAAAAGTAGACATGATTCGCCAGCCAAGACTCAATCATTTATTTCGACACCTTGACCATATTTACTATCGTGGATTAGAAGTAACTGATTCGTTCGTACATACAGAGATTCACTCTTCAGACCACTATCCAATCAGTTTATCAATACGCACATTAGCACCGCCACTTATGACATAAACCTGTTTTTCCTGTGCATGAAAAACAAACAATCAACTCATAGCAGCATCAAAAGCAAAGCCTACTAAGGCTGTTACTGACATCGCCAATGCCCCCCAAAAACTCACTCTAGCGATTCCAATCACCATTTTTGCACCACTCAAATACGTTGATATAGCGCCTAAGATGGCGAGGTGTGGAGTTTGCTGCCGCGCGGCCCTACTAATAAGACTTGAGGTGGAGACTATTCCATCATTAGCCCCAAGTACTGCGGCCCTTAACCAACCAACGCGATTTTGTCGATGGGGCTGCAAATGAGGCATTTGATTAGATTCCTTTTTATCGTTCTAGCGTTACATCGCCACCAAGCATCGTATATCGTAAAATACTTGGTGGCATTACCTCCATGAATCAATGCTCCCACACAATATGATTCACTTCTAAAGGTGTCGAAAAACCCTCTCGATGAGGAATTATTCGCAAAGTGTATTCAGATAATGTTTGCCGTTCAGGCACTGTGAGTCGATACAAATGAGCCCCCATTTTGTCATCAGGCACATCCATACATTCCATTAATTCTCGTATTTCATCACCGCCGTCAATACCATTGGCATAAAGTTCAACGCTCACATCGTGCGGTGCTAAACCATTGAGCAGTACAGTGGCGGCAAATATAAACTGTTCGCCCTCCTGTCTTGCAGTAATTCCGTCCACACGTAACCCAGCCCACTGCTGTTCAATAGTTTGCTGCCAGTCTGCAATCTGTTCTGCCACTTTGCCATTATCAGCTGAGCGGGTTTTAAAAGCCTCAGCGGCCGGAAGGTAGCGTTGTTCGGTATATTCACGTACGACACGGTTAGTTGAAAACTGTGGCGTTAGACGGGCCATACTTTCACGCATTCGTGTTGTCCATTCAACGGGGACTCCATTGCTATCTCGCTGGTAAAATTCCGGTATGACTTCCTGCTCAAGCAAGTCATAAAGTGCTTCTGCCTCCTGCGCATCCCAGGCAGGATCATTACCGTGCTCTTGACCATCCCCCAATGCCCAGCCGATATCTGGACTGTAGGCTTCAGCCCACCAGCCATCGAGCTCAGACAAATTAATAGCGCCGTTTACTAACACTTTCATACCGCTCGTTCCACTTGCTTCCCAAGGACGCTGCGGGGTGTTTAACCATACATCAACCCCTGCCACCAAATGTCCACTTAATAGCATGTCGTAGTCACTAAGAAAGATGACATGCTGACGAACTTGAGGCTGGCGAATGAATTGCACCCACTGCTTGATTAACGCCTGACCTGCCAGATCTGCTGGGTGAGCTTTCCCAGCCATAATAAGCTGCACAGGACGCTCTGGATTAGTCAATATTTTCAGTAACCGAGCAGGATCGTGTAACAATAAGTTAGGACGTTTATAAGTGGCAAAACGCCTAGCAAAGCCTAACGTTAGAACCTTGGGATCAAACAGATGTTGCGCCTCTTCTATTTCTGTCTGCGGTGCCCCTGATGCTGCCATCTGACGAACTAGATGTTCTCGTACATAAGTAACAAACGTCTGACTAGCAGCGGTTCGGAAGTTCCATAGTTCTGTATTTGAGATCGCTCTAATGGATTTTTCAAGATGATCCGTGGCGCCAAGCCATCGATCTTTACCACAAAATTTAGTCCAGAGTTCATCCGCGCTAGCAGAATCCCAACTCGGTGTATGTACACCGTTAGTGACATGGCCAATAGGAATTTCGTTTAACGGCCAACGCGGAAATAATGGTGCAAATAATCGTCGACTAACCTCGCCATGGAGTGCACTCACGCCATTCACGGCCCCACTACCTCGAACCGCCAGATAGGCCATATTGAAATCGTCGGTCAAATGGTTTGGCGCTTCCTGCCCTAGCGCTAACAAATCATTCGTTGATATACCTAACTCTACGTTGGCGTATTTGCCTAACCACTGTTCGATTAGAGCAGGTGGAAAACGGTCGAAACCGGCCTCTACCGCAGTATGAGTTGTAAAAACATTTCCGGCTCGGGTTGCTATAAGCGCTGCCGCAAAAGGTAACCCTGTTTTATGCATAAAACAGCGAGCTCGTTCTAAGATGGCAAATGCCGCATGCCCTTCATTCAAATGGCAAACTTCTGGCTCAATTCCAAGCGCTTCAAGCAAGCGCCAACCACCAATCCCCAACACTAACTCTTGCATTAATCGTAAATCTGCACTGCCGCCATAAAGCTCACTGGTGATAGCACGAAACGGTGCATAGTTTGCGGTGTCATTACTGTCTAGCAAGTACAGTTTTGTTCTGCCCACCTGAACTTGCCAGGCTCGCAGCCAAATCGGATGCCCAGGTAGATCAAGCTTTATGCGTAACCATTCTCCATTAGCGTGACGCAAAGGTGACACAGGTAATTGTCCCGGATCATTGTAAGGATACACCGCCTTTTGACTGCCATCGTTATCAATGAGTTGACGAAAATACCCTTGCTGATAAAGCAAACCGACACCAACGACTGGTACACCTAAATCATTGGCGGCTTTCAGCTGATCTCCCGCTACATTACCTAAACCGCCTGAGTAGATTGGCAGAGCATCGCTCAGCATAAACTCCATACTGAAGTAAGCCACCGTGTTAAGAGCTGATTTCGGATGATTTTTCTGAAACCAACCCGGTGTCTTTGCAGATTCTCGCTTCTTTTTAATCAATTCATCAAGTTGTGTACGATAAGCAGAGTCAGCCAACAGAGTACTAATTTGGTCACGCGATACGGTTTGCAATAACCCCCACGGATTATGCGTTAATTCCCAAAGTTCAGGATCAAGCTGTCTCCAGATATCATCGGTAGCATGATTCCATGAACAACGTAAATCGAGCGCCAGCTCTGCCAACAAATCAAATCCTTCAAGATCTCTTGGAAAAAGGGCCGTAAGGGGCGAGCTGCTAGGGGTTTGTTTGTCCATATTATTTCCTATTAAAATCTGTTGAAGACATTGTCTATCTAGGCTCGCACCTAAAGGGATGACGTTTTTTCAAGTTCAACGACTTGTCGAATCGTTTTAAGTACCGTATCCGGACTGAGACTGATTGAATCGATATCAATTTTCACCAAGTACTTTGCGATATGCCTCAGCTGTAACAGCAAATCCATTGGGTACTCGTACACCTTGTGCAGTAAGTTGTTGATACATTTCACCAAGTGAAGCGTTTTTTCCGCCCACCTGAGCCACATCGTCTATACCAATTTCTTCGAACCAGCGAATGTATTTATTTGACATGTAATCACCTATTAATGAATTGAATTAGCGATTTTTTTGCAAGCATTACCATAAAAATATTCACTGAGCATAAACTCAGAAATTGAAGTTTTCAGTGCTCTAACGAACAGATAAAAACAAAACATTTATTTTTACAAAAACCTGTGTCATAGACCAAACAGCCTCATCTCTTTTCTTTAGCAATGATGACCAAGGAGATAAAAGAGTCTGAGTCGACAATGAAAATAGAATCGTCGATAACTGTGTCAAATATGATAAGAGCGTTATTAGGCGAGACAGCAATTTTTGGGTAAATAAGGAAGTGTGGTTATTGAACTATTAGGAGAGAAACGTCGAAAAAGACAATCATGGCGTTGTAAAATGCCCTGTTATAATCAGGCGGGAGATTGAAATAATGCATGGGATACTATTATAGCGGTGGATCAAAACAAACACTCAGTTTCTTAGTCCACCGCTATTACTTACGTTGGCGTGAAAGCCTTTAATAACTCAGCATTAGTAGGATATTCTTCTAATAGATCAACTAATTTCTGAGCACCATCCACAGGTTGAAGGTGTGTAAGTGATCGACGTAAAGCTATGACTTTTCCTATTTCTTTTGAGTCAATAAGAAGCTCTTCACGACGCGTACTGCTTTTGGCAATGTCTATTGCAGGGAATATACGATGGCTTGCAACTTCCCTTGATAATACAATTTCCATATTACCAGTGCCTTTGAATTCCTCAAAAATCACCTGATCCATACGACTGCCAGTATCTACAAGAATAGTTGCTAAAATCGTCAAGGATCCACCATTCTCGATTTTTCTAGCCGCACCAAACAGTTTTCGTGGTATTTCTAATGCCCTTGCATCCACGCCACCCGACATCGTTCGACCACTACTCTTTCTCTCTGCATTATGCACTCGTGACAGCCTAGTCAAAGAGTCAATCACTATCATCACATCGTGACCTTCGCCGGCTTGTGCACGAGCAATATCAAGAAGATTATCGGCCACACGAACATGCTGAGTATAACTGTCATCCGAAGAAGACGCGTGTACCTCTGCAGGCACACTACGCTTAAAATCTGTTACCTCTTCTGGACGCTCATCAATCAGTAAGGCATAGAGTTTTATCTCTGGATAAGCTTTTCCCACTGCCTGACAAATATGTTTTAGTATCGTCGTTTTACCTGACCCCGGTGGTGCGACAATCAAGCCACGCTGCCCCATCCCGATGGGAGCAATTAAATCCATCGCACGAACAGAACGCTCATTAGAGCCGGACTCCAAACAAATTCTTGGAGAAGGATGAATAACAACACCGTTTAAAAATCGCTTCTGTGGGTCATTAGGAAACAAGTCCTCAACCACCTCTTCTACAGGATTGAGATCTTTGGCTCGCTTTCCTTTCAAACTTAGTATTTTTCTCGTCATAATATTATTTAAGGCTCTATAAAATTAAATATCTTATTTATTTATGATCGTTTGATGAGCACTGAAGAATAACCCCTCTTCCGTTAAACATAGGAAATGAATTAAAAGATTTACTGCTCTTTAAAAAAATATAGTCTCTTTATTGCTCCTTCAATTTCTAACAATAAAGAAAGTTACTGACTAAAAGACTGCACTTCATCATTGGTCAAATAGCGCCATTGACCCACTTCAACATCAAGTGAAATGCTTCCGATCTGCTCTCGATGAAGTGACATCACGCGATTCCCTACGGCGGCGAACATGCGCTTTACCTGATGAAACCTACCTTCTGTGATGGTCAATAACACTTCTGTTGGTGTAATCACCTCCAATATCGCAGGTAGCGTTAATTGCGATTCACCTTGCAGCTGAACCCCTTGCTTAAAGCGATATGTAATCTCTTCGACTCGCTCTGTAGATAACGCTTGAGAAAGCGTCACTCGATACAGCTTACGGCACTCTTTAGCAGGTAAGGTGAGATTAAAAGACCAACGACCATCATCGGTAACCAAAACCAACCCAGTAGTATCAGCGTCTAAACGCCCTGCTATATGTAACTCTGAAACGTTATCAAGCTCTAAATAATTGAATAGAGACGGATAGACTTCATCAATATTCGAACAGACAGTACCGGCTGGTTTATGCATCATAATATAGCAAAAATCACGAGTTTTCAGCTTAACACCGTTTAATATTATCGCATTATTCTCATGCACCTGGGTCGCTTCATTCGTTCTAACCTTACTATTAACACTCACTTGACCGAGCTGAATGCGTTGGATTGCTTCACTTTTTGTTAACTCAGTACTTTTACAAACGAACTTATCAAGGCGCATGATGAATAATATTCAGAATATGAGGAAATATGACAGGCATTATTCTAACCGATAACGATGAGTGATTTGATGATAATAGCCTTAACATTGCTTATGTCGCTTTAAGATACTGAACAGCCTGCCCTTGCTCTTCAAGAGTAAAGCATTTCATTTGAATGCTACTGAAAATCTTGCCTTCAAAATTCACAATCTGCTCTATCCACTTTTTATCCGTTAAAATTGCCACTTTTAGTATATTAGACATACCAACGTCAAAAATGTATTTGAACTCATCCATCATCGCTGCGATTTCAACGCCCTCGAAAGAGTTAATTTTTTCATAAATAACAATTTGTCCATGGCGTTCAATTTTGTCTTTCGCTTCACTAAGGACGATATTCATATCACTTTCTGTTATTTTTCCTGACATTTGAAATGCAAGGGCGTTATCAATTCCGATCTCTATTATTTCTAGCATCATTTCCCCTACTACTCGTTATGAAAAGGCCCTTATAAGTAAGGCTAAAATTCTGCGTTTACGTCTCTACACGAGTACTTGTCGTGTGGTCGCGATGTAGTGATGAACCTGATCTTCTATCTTTGGATCCACCATTTCTTCTGGACGACGGTCATTTGGGCAAGCCATACGAGGTGTTGTGCCAAATAATCGACAAATCAACGGACGCTCATCATACACAGTACAGCCATTAGGCCCTAAGTGTACGCAAGTCAGCTCTTCTAATGCAGCATCGTGTTCAGCGTCCGTTTTTACTGGTAGACAAGACATTTCTTCCGAAGACGTTGTTACTGGACCACAGCAATCATGACAGCCATCTACACATTTAAACGATGGAATATTCTCTCGCAGTCGTACAATGATGTCTCGGTTACTATTCATTCATATCTACCTTTTCCACAATTCATTAGCCTTACTTTATACCTAATTGACGATAAATTAATCACCTTTACACACTCTCGGATTACGATGCAGTCAACATTCGATACTCTATGTTTATTTTTCTCATAATTGTTGGCTTACTTCTCAAACAAATCTTTACTCATTATTAGTACCTATTTTTTGAATTATTTACCAAGAATAGAGTCTCTTCTTTAGCAGATATGTGTATCTATGCCATAAAGCAAGTCTATTCTATCATGCTATAATAAAACCTATATTTCATTGGATGAAACCGATTGTCAGCATATTCACTGGCATTATTAGTCAGATTAGACTTAGCTTTTTAGTTTAGCCATTTGGCTATTAAGGAATGTAAATGAGTGCAAAAGTAAAAATTGTATCCTCAATAGGTGCGATGTTTTTGATGGTCATTTTAATAGTGACATTAACCAGCTTTTTTAACTTCAAATCCGCATCTACGAATAATTATAAAGCATCGTTGAATGATAATTCATTCTTAATTGGCAACGCCATCGAACAGAAAATGAGTCGGTATTTTGATTCTCTTAATATCGTTTCTGATAAAATATCTATCAATGCTGATGGTAGTGTTAACCTAGAAAGTTTAAAAAACGAATTAGGAGATATTGAAAATAAATTAGGTGTTCTAGCCGTCTATGTTGGTCTAAAAAGTGGTGTCACCTATTTGCCAAGTGGTGAGATTTCAAATTTTAATGCAAAATCATTAGATAGAGAATGGTACAAAAGAATCTTTTCTGGTGAGAAAAATATCATTACAAAGCCCTATACCAGTAGTGCCGGAAACCTAGTAATGGCCTTGGCGATTCCAGTCATAAGAAATAATGAAATCGTCGCGGTATTGGCTGCGAACCTAGCCGTTGATGATCTAACCAAATACATTGCAACGCTTTCTGATAACAATCAGCTATGGGTAACAAGAGAAGATGGCTTTATTTTAGCGGGTAAAGATCCTAAATACATAGGAAAGAACCTTTTTGAATTAAGACCTAGCTACTCTCAATACAAAGACGAAATATCTACCCATCACACCTATGATCTTGAAGGTGAACAATATTTTGTAGCCCACTCTAAAATCCCATCGAACAACTGGTCAGTATGGTCTTGGGATAGCATGGCGAATATTAATCAAGCTTCTAATGACAATTTAGTAGAAAGCTTAATTACTGCAATTGTACTAATACTCATTTCTCTTTATGTCTCGTATTTTCTGATTATGAAATTAATTTATCGTCCAATTGGGGGAGAACCAACAGAAATTGAAGATATTGTAAAACGCATTTCTGATGGTGATTTATCCATTCAACGATCATCAGATGGAACGGAAACTGGCATCTATTCCTCTGTGCTCACAATGGTTGATAATCTCAAAGCCAGCATGTTAAATATTAATGAAGCGGCAGAACAGCTACATTCATCTTCTAGAGAAATAAGTACTGCCGCTCAATCTATTAGTGCTAGCTCTAGTGAACAGATGAATCAGCTAGAAAATTCAAGTACCAGCATGGAAGAAATGACAACAACGGTTGAAGATGTTGCTCGTAATGCTTTAGACGCATCAGTGGCGGCTCGTGAAGCTCATGATTCATCTGGGTTGGGATTAACCATTGTTACTGAAATGAATAACAATATTCAGGTTCTTGTTCAAGGCATCCAAGACGTTGTTGTCGTTACCAATAAACTCGAGGCTGAGACTCAAAGTATTGGCAGCATTTTAGAGGTTATTAATAGTATTTCTGAACAGACTAATTTACTTGCTTTAAACGCAGCAATAGAAGCAGCAAGAGCAGGCGAACATGGCCGTGGTTTTGCCGTTGTCGCAGATGAAGTTCGAAACTTAGCAAACAGAACGAAAGAAAGTACCGGCGAGATTCAAAACATGATTCATCGCCTTCAGGAAGAAGCGAAGAGATCAGTTTCCATGATGGAGCAGAATGTTATTGATGCTCAAAATACATCAGAGAAATCATCGAGTGCCGCCAACGCTTTAGATTCGATACAAACTTCTATTGTTTCGATACAAAACCAAAATGATCAGATCGCGACAGCAGCAGAAGAACAAACTCACGTATCCACTGACATCAGTCAAAGTGTGTTTGAAATCTACAATAAAGCAAAAGAAAACTTTAATAATTCAAAAGAGAATGATGGAAGATCTAAAAGGTTAGCTGAAATAGCCGCTAGCTTGAAAAAAACGGTAGAGTTTTTCAAGCTATAACTACGTTAAGATAAACGATTTAGGCTCAGGTAAAGATGAAACAAGATATTTCATCCTGAGCCTAAATTTATACTTGAGAACTACTTCCAATAATACAAAGCATCTTCCCCAAGCTCTTGTTCAATTTCTAATAAACGATTGTATTTTGCGATTCGTTCACTGCGGCTTGCAGAACCACTTTTTAAATGTCCGCCATCCATAGCAACAGCAAAGTCTGCCAAGAAAGTGTCCTCTGTTTCACCAGAACGATGGGAGATAAAATAGCGCCACCCAGCATCTCGGCACATGCGCACCGCTTCAATAGATTCTGTCACTGTGCCTATTTGATTCAATTTGATTAACGCTGAATTTGCTTCTCGCTGCTCTATCCCACGACGAATGTACTTAGTATTAGTAACAAATAGATCATCACCAACCACTTCTATCTTATCTCCAAGGCGGGCAGTGAAGCGTTTAAACCCTTCAAAGTCACGTTCAGCTAGAGGGTCTTCCCACAATATAATGGGATACTTTTTCACCCACTCTTCCGCCATTGCAATAAGGCCTTCACTATTCATTTGGCCTTTGCCAGACCACTTAAGGTCATAGGAGCCACTCATATCGGTAGAAAACGAATTAGCCGCACTGTCTACCGCAATAGCGATATCAACTCCAGGCTTGTAACCCGCCTTCTCAATCGCTTGAATTATGGTCTCGATTGCATCTTCATTACTATCTAGATCTGGTGCAAAACCCCCTTCATCACCCACACTAGTTGCCAAACCACGGTCTTTTAGAATGCCCTTAAGAACATGAAAGGTCTCTGCCACATAACGCATACCTTCTCGAAAATTAGGCGCGCCAATGGGAACCGCCATAAATTCTTGAATATCAACATTGTTGTCAGAATGCTCTCCGCCATTAATAATATTCATACAAGGAACAACTAAACGCCTCGCCCCCGTGCCACCTAAATATTGATAAAGAGGAATGTTAGATGATAGAGCCGCCGCCCGAGCGACCGCCATAGAAATGCCCAAAATCGCATTAGCACCAAGATTAGACTTATTAGGCGTACCGTCCAGTGCGATCATTGTACGATCCACTAAAGCTTGTTTAAACGGATCCATACCGAGTAAAGCAGGGGCAAGTTTATCATTTACATTCGCAACAGCTTGCAAAACACCTTTACCTGCGTAACGTGCTTTATCGCCATCGCGTAGTTCGATGGCTTCATTTTCGCCCGTACTTGCACCAGAGGGAACGGATGCGACCGACGTTGTACCATCACTCAGCTCAACAAATACACGAACGGTTGGATTGCCGCGTGAATCTAGTATTTCCATGGCTTGTATATTAGATATGGTAACTGACTTCATTTCTTACCCCTATTGTAGCTTTAAGCTACCGGTATAACGCCTTGTTGAGCGCCATAAAATAGTTGGCAAAATGTACAAAAAACGAAGCGCAGCCAACTGTTATGCCCCCGTTTAGGTAACTTACTATGTGTTATTTTCAATGTTTCTTTTTGAT
This sequence comes from Marinomonas sp. TI.3.20, assembly GCF_038155025.1. Taxonomy (NCBI): domain Bacteria; kingdom Pseudomonadati; phylum Pseudomonadota; class Gammaproteobacteria; order Oceanospirillales; family Oceanospirillaceae; genus Marinomonas; species Marinomonas sp. TI.3.20. The sequence goes on from NZ_JBAKAS010000008.1 coordinate 140,332, forward strand.
AGTCGAAATGACAAAAGGATTGCTTAACGCTGATTACTGGCTGACAGGCTATGACATAATTGATAGCCATACGTGCGAAGAGGTAAGTTTTTCATAGAAATGCGGTTGTCTATATACGCGTTAAAATAACCACTGGTCACCTCTTAACCACCAACACTTTATAATAGTGCCATGGTTTAAAAAGTGACTTATATCAACGCTAGACTTTAAAACTGTTTATTTACACTTTTCTTTCGATGATTTTATCAACAATATCACCCATCGTTGTCGCCATGATATCTGGCTGTCTATATAACGGGTGATAAATAGCCTGTGATCGAGCGATATAGGCCGCTTTCATGCCAACAGACAGTGCTCCATGAGTGTCCCAATCGTGAGTAGCGACTAACCGCAATGATTCAAGCGGTTGGTTTAATTGCTGTGCAGCAAACTGATAGGTAGCAGGATCTGGCTTAAAACTGCCAGTTTTCTCGACAGATATAATCTCGTCGAAATACTCAGACAAGCCTGAATTTTTCATTTGAGTCGAAATCAGACCGAGTGAAGAATTTGAAAAGGCGACCGTACGATAACCAGCAGAACGTAATCGACTAAGAGCTGGCTTGATATCATCATGAGCAGGAAGACTAGCAAAGCCACTCAGAATATCTTCACGGACCGCCCTAGATAATGCGATCCCCCTACGAGCAGCAATGGATTCAAGCATAATTCCAGCCAATGCTGCAAAGTCCGTTTTGACACCAGTCACAACACAGACCGTTGAAGAATGTAAAAGCATAGAAAACCACACAGCCATCGCACTTTGATCACCAAAGGCTGCTATAAACTTAGACTTTAACGTACTGAGATCCAGTACTGTTTCATTGATATCGAATAGTATTGTCTGTTTGTTCATTGTCTTTTTATTCATCGTTATTTCTCGTCGCATTATTTAGTAAACGATACATTTATTGGCTATACCAACGATTGTGGACTCTTTCCTAAAAAATACACCCTCGCTATATGAATCTTCGCCATATGAATCAAAGTCAGACTCATTAATACTGTAATATTGGTTGTCTTTACCCTCTACAAAACCATGTCGCCGCTAACTTAAAAAGTGGGCAATTGGACGTTAAAGCCCTTCAATGAAGAACCTTCTAAATAACGTGAGAAATAGTGAACAAACTCTTGATCTACAACTTTTCCCATTATTAAGCTCGCGTTTCGAATATACAGGCGACCATGCTTACGAATTGCGATGGCTTGATGCGTAATGTTCATATTGGTTCCTATCCATCGTTTCACATTGTAATTCGGCCTTACCATGCTAATAACGCTGCCTGTTGGAATACGGTTCAATAAGGCTTGATTGATCATTGAATGGGTTAGACCCTGCTGTAATACAGAAGAACGAGCAACTTGGCCTTGCAGAAAGATAGCCGACAATGGAATATACGGTGTGCTCACCGACTCAGGTTTAAGGCTTCTGCCTTCTTTTTTTAAGGCGATAAGCAGCGTTTTTTTAGATTCTGGCGCCGCTGTTATATTCTGTATCCGATTCAGCGCCATACGCTGATACCAAGCCTTTTTATCGATAATGGTGTTTGCTAAGGCTGTCTGTGTGCCGCCTATTTGCTGGGTAATGTCTTTCAACATCCAATGATTATTCGGAATCCAGTCGACACTGGGGAAGTGATTACGAGTAACAAAAGACACCTGACCATGGTCATAACGAATTTTTAGCAGGTTAGGAACAAAATCATTGGCTGATTGAGACATTGCACCAGCCAGCACCGTCTCTACGTAAGTTGTACAATCAAATTCATTAAAACGCCATAAAGGGTCTTTATCATATTTACCATTAATACCTTCCCCTAGATTACCATCCACATAGGGGGCGCCTAGCAAGGTAGCACTAAGGCGTTCGATCTTTTGTGCCGTGCTTATTGAATGCGCTTGGTTGGCTTCTATCACCCTATCAAAACTTGCTTGACGATTTTCTGAAGGCACTGTCATGTTCGCTTGAGACGGTGCCGACATCGTCGTAAGCAAGCAGTAACACCCTATGAGATTGATCTTTTTAAACATACGTCCACTACGATAGGATTGGAGTTCCAAGCCTATCGTAAAAAGTCTTTCATGGGAGCCAGCTTTACAGTTTTTTCTAAACCTGAACGTTCTAAACCTGAACGTTCTAAACCTGAACGTTCTAAACCTGAATGATACTAATACTCGACACCTTCTCTGTATTTATGATTCTTTACGCGAGTTTATTTACATCAAATTAAACATTGCAGCACAACAAAAAAAGACCGATCAAAGATCGGCCTTTCTATGCATTTTTAAGAAGTGTTATGGGATTATTTTTTTGGTTGCCAAGCATGAAGATGAGCTTTACGCATAGCATCTTTTTCCGCAGCAGACGCACCCCAGTTATTATTATAAACTTTTCCTTCCCAATCACCGTAGGCTGGGTTTGGTAACAGGATAAATTTAGTACCAAATAATGCCTTATCTTTTTCGACTGCAGCATAACTTTCTTTTAGACTCTTAGTTTTAAAGTCTTTAGAAAAATCATTCAGGTTGTCGCCCATGAATAATGCAATATCATAATGCTCTGCTACTTTTAGGCGACGAGGTTCTTTATCGCTCGTCGTTGTTTTCAGCATCAAATGCGCATCATCAACATCAGGAAAACCAAGTTCTTTTAGGTTTTTGCGCGTACCTTCCAAACCACTCATTTTACGGTTAGTAATATAGAATACTTCCGCACCATGTTTCACCGCATAATTTAAGAAATCAACAGCACCCGGCAAAGCGGTTGCTTCTGCAGAAGCCATCCACTCTCCCCATGTTTTACTGGAGTAGCTTTCATTTCTGCCCACTAACCAAGATTCATAAGCGCTGTTGCTAATGATTGTTTCATCAGCATCGACCACGATTGCAATTTTTTTATCGCCTTTATGAGTGCTTGCATAACTATCAAAACGCATTTTCGCTAAATTAAATGCTTGATAAGACATTCCTCTAAATTCAGCGGAAGCTTGCATCCATAAGTTGGACATGACCAACTGTTCATTCAAATTTTTCGTAGTGTACGAAGCGTCATCTGCCCATGCTGGTAAAGAAACACTTCCCACCAATATAGCGGTAGAGACAAGTAGTGTACGTAATCTAGTCGGAACCATTTCCAAACTCCTTTAAGTGAATAAGCTAAAACAAGGACTTACTAAGCAACCTAATCCCATTTCTTAATTGTCCATGTGTCATTATCATTACAAGATTTTAACCACTAGGTCAAAAATTTTACGATAACTTTAAACTTCAATATGACATTCATCCCTACTACGAGAAAGTTACTCGATTGCGGCCCGAGCTTTTAGAAAGATAAAGCGCACTGTCGGCCAATCTTAATGCATGATCAACGCCCTCTTTGTCGCTTGTGTGAGCGCAACCAATAGAGGTCGTAATATGACCATGTTTTTCTGTATAGTTTGGTACTACGATTTCTTCAACTGCTCTACGAATACTGTCCGCAACTATTGAGGCTTCTTCTTTGGTCATTTCACTTAAATAAAGTGAAAACTCTTCACCCCCTAAGCGACAGATCAAATCCTCTTCACGGACAAATTTATTCAATATTCGAGCAAATTCGATTAATATCTTGTCACCCATTTCGTGACCAGCTGTGTCATTCACTTTCTTAAAATGATCAATGTCTATCATTAGCAGCCAAGACGTCAAAGGCGCGACTAACTCACGGTCTTCTTCCAGTTTCTGAGCCGCCACCTCCATAAAGAAGCGCCTATTAGGTAACTGAGTCAATTCATCCGTCATTGCAGAATGATGCAACATTTGTTCCATTTCGCGGCGCTTACTGTCTACTTTTTCTTGCATAATGGCACTCACCACCACAAGCAGAGCAATAAACCAGCAAATTGATACAACGTAAATACCAAAGATACTGTTTTGACTAGAGTTCACTAACGAACGGATCACCATATAACCGATCAACAAAGGCACAAAATACCCAAGTAATATTTGGATACGGGCAATCTTACCGCCTATATAAGGTGACAATAATGCCCTCAATCCGCCTTTATCGGCTGTTACCGCCAATGTACCAATACAAAGCAAAACACCGAGAGTAGTAGAAAGGAGTGACATGGAGCCATAAAACGCGGTTAAACCATAAGCATACCCAGTTATGGATATTAGCGGGAAACATAACGCGGTAAAGGAAAGCAACTGGGAAATAAGAGGAAACTTAAAAATATAAGACAAATGAGACAGTGCTAAAAGCAGCAACATAAACGCAGTATTAACGCCAACTGAATTGCTTTTACCAAGTAATAAGTCGCGGTCTACTATTGATTGGAATGGCACTAGGGTCGTGGTGAATGGAATGCCACTGGCACCCTCTACAATATATAAAGTGCAGAGAACAGTCGCAACTAGACCCAATAGTACAGGCATTTTTTTGCTGATGACTCGGTTACTCATTTCAATACTTAACGCCACCAGCACAACTATCGTGGCAGTCAATGGATTGGTAGCAGGTCCGTTAACAATAGGCCGATATAAATACTCAAGGTTAAAGGCATAACCAACCAGAACTAACAGTCCTAATAACATAGTAATTAGCCCAATCGGTTGGCCTATTCCTATAATAAAACGACTCAAATTTGAATGCTTGATTTGCTCGCCATTCAGGTAATCATTGGCATCTGAAAGTGGCATTACAATGGCCTCTTTATACTATTTGACGTTAATTTTATTTTACGAATTTCTTTTTTATAGCCTGTGAAATTGATGATGTTCACCTTAATTATAGAAGCATTAATTCAACTTCTTTATTAAATTTAAAATAGAATTTCATGAGTCCCACGCAGGAATTCATTATTCTCTTAAAATATCTATACCTTAATGAAGCTCAAGCCGTTTAAAACGCCTATTCCAGTTTCCTTCATCGCTTCTTTCGCACGCTTCTTGCGTATCAAAAAACACATACTGGTGACTATTTTTAATAGAAACATTGGCACGAACTAACTCATCCTGAATGAGGCAACAAAAAAGCTCATCTTGTTTCGTTTCCAATACCCTTTTTAGCTCTTCATCTTGTCGAAATACGCACACAATTCTGAGCGATTTAGGATATGAATTAAAATCAACCAAGTGCGTTAACCAAATAAATCCTTCAATATCGTATAACATTCGATCACAGACTTTTGTTAACGCTTTTCTTAATTCATTTTCGAGTTTTTTGTCTGACTTTTTCATTCGTCAACTTAAGTGAACATTCAGGTTAGTTTGTAGAAGAAAGGCTATCATATCAACCTATTACATCCGCTGGTAAATATTTTATTCTATTAGAGCAATGTCCAGTTCGATCGACAACAAAGAAGCTGTAATAAATTTAAAAACGCTTAGCATTAATCACTGTTGACACTTCGCAATCACAACCCAAAAATTCAAATCAGCTGCGACGACCAGTAAGCAATATCGATAATTTTTGAAGCATTCAGACCAGATTTTTATCTTAAAATGGCTTATTATTCCCTTCCCGGCTCGTTAATAGCCTCACTATTTCAAGATCAATTTTTTTTCTATGATTAGACTTACGAATATACAGCTACCTTTGGATCATAATGACACCGCATTAGAGCAAGTTATTTTGTCCACTTTGGGCATTAAAGCAGATCAACTTGTTCGATTTTCAGTTTTTCGACGCGGCTATGACGCAAGAAAGAAAGCTTCTATTCTTCTGACCTATACTTTGGATGTTGAAACCTTAAACAACCAAGCTTTGTTGAATAAATTTTCCGATAGCCAGCAAATTAAAGCAACGCCAGACCTCAACTACCACCCAGTTGCACAAGCGCCAGCGACATTAGCAGAACGCCCGATTATTATTGGCTTTGGCCCTTGTGGCTTATTAGCAGGCCTAGTGCTTGCTCAAATGGGTTACAAGCCTATTATTCTAGAACGTGGCAAAGAAGTACGAGAACGCACCAAGGACACATTTGGTTTTTGGCGCAAAAAAATACTCAATACAGAATCCAATGTACAATTTGGTGAAGGCGGCGCGGGGACCTTCTCAGACGGCAAACTGTACAGCCAAGTCAAAGACCCAAAACAATACAGCCGAAAAGTACTCAATGAATTTGTTGCCGCCGGCGCACCTGAAGAAATTCTTTTTGTCAGCAAGCCACATATCGGCACATTCAAATTGGTGGCTATGGTCGAGAAAATGCGTGCTCAAATTATTGAGCTCGGTGGTGAAATTCGCTTTAGCGCACGTGTTGATGACATCCATATCGAAGACAACCAAATCACTGGTGTCACGCTTTCAGATGGAGAGCGACTTGAGTCCAAACATATTGCTCTCGCTATTGGACACAGTGCCCGAGACACTTTCGAAATGCTTCATGACAAAGGGGTTTATATCGAAGCTAAACCTTTTTCTGTTGGTTTTAGAATCGAACATGAACAATCCGCTATTGATAAAGCCCGCTTTGGTCCAAATGCTGGTAATGACATTCTGGGGGCCGCGGATTATAAGCTGGTTCATCACTGTAAAAATGGGCGTTCTGTATACAGCTTTTGTATGTGCCCAGGCGGTACTGTTGTCGCTGCGACTTCCGAAGAAAACCGCGTTGTTACTAACGGCATGAGCCAATATTCTCGTAACGAGCGCAACGCAAACAGCGCCGTAGTGGTTGGAATAAACCCATCAGATTACCCGGGTGGACCTTTAGCAGGTATCGAGTTCCAACGTCAGTTAGAAAGCCATGCATTTGTTATGGGAGGCAGCAATTACGACGCTCCTGCGCAAACAGTCGGCTCTTTCTTACGCAATGAAACACCCGAAGAAGTGGGCTCTGTAATTCCTTCATTCAAACCCGGTATCAAACTAACCAACCTTGCTGACGCCTTGCCAGATTTTTGCATTGACGCAATCCGCGAAGCCATTCCTGCATTCAATAGGAAAATTAATGGCTTCTCCTTTGAAGACGCTCTCTTAACGGGTGTTGAAACACGCACATCAGCGCCGATCAATATTAAACGTGATGAGAGCTTCCAGAGCATAAACACGAAAGGTTTGTATCCGGCAGGAGAAGGCGCCGGTTACGCTGGCGGTATTATGTCTGCCGCTATTGATGGTATAAAAATCGCTGAAGCAATGGCGCTAAGTATCAATCAAACCGTTAAAAGCTAAGCATTCTTGCTCATACCAGAGGCCTTTGCCTCTGGTATTTCCTGCTCGTACTACCTTCTAAAGAACATTAAAACTAATCAGTGTCTCATCGTGATTCGTCAGTGAATTAAACCCAATAGAATCCGCCACTGAGACAAGCCCATTTAGTGTTCCCGTAATAAAAAAATAGTCTTTTCCTGCATATCCACGGCGAATACACTCAAGAACCCCCTGTTTCAGTATGCTTCTTTTTCGCTCAGCGGCCTGTTCAATTGAAAAAGCAAACTCATACCCTTGATGCTCACCATTAAAAACCAAATCACCAGAAAGCGTTTTTTGTGAAATCAAAACGCCGTAGTTAAAAAAGAAATCACAGGCTGGATGATTCAATGTATTTATAGCTGGACGGATTAGCTCAACGGCAGCATAAGTATCCAGACTGGCCACCAATTCACTGATTGATTCATTGGACGTAGGAACGTTTAACTGAAAGCAAACTTCCATTTCTGTGCCACGCAGTACTTCGCGGGACACAGTTTCACCCGTTGTAGGCACAACCTGAAAATCAAAGATCGGTGAAATAATAACACCGTCATTTCTATCGACAATTTTCCAGCCAGCAATCACAGCACCTTGCTCAAGCAAGGATGCAATCAAATGGGCTTGATCATCCAACAACGCATCCAACTCGGGCAAGGTTATATTGGCAAGATCCAAATCAGAAAAGCCTTGATCGCGAAAAGCTTGTAACGTCGTTTTATACGCTTCAAAATGCATACGTTTTGCCTATAAATTGTTGGGGAGTCATCGTTAAACTAAATTGTTTTAGAGCAAGAAATATTAAGGGATTGAATAGCCTTTCAGCGTCTACCACAGCTTGCTCTAACTCAAGCAACTTGGGTAAATCTGTTAAATTTTCACACCTAACGATCAAAACAAATGCCCTCTTTAATAATCAGGAATAGTGGTCAAAAACACGATAAAAAAACGCGCCAATTGGCGCGTTTTCTACACAGAGAATAGTGTCTATAGATACAATTGCCGTTATAGAGGCTTTCCATCGTATTTATTAACCAAACAATCTTGGCCTTTTTGTTTCAACATATTACAAAAATCTGCGCCGTAAGCTCGGTCCAAAAATGGCCCAACTTTCAATTGATACATAGTACGTCCGTTTATTTGTTTTTCATTCACATGAGGAACAAGATTTACATACGTATCTGGCGACGCATTACTAAGAACTTGCCAACCACGTACTGCTTCATTGTGAGAACCGTAAGCGGCTAGCTGAACACCATAGCTATTGTCTTTTTCTTTGTATTTAGTCGGGGCAGCTACCGGTGTAATCACCGTCGCCTGAGCCGCTTTAGGCTTCATCTTAGTAGACTGACTTTCAACGATTGGTGCAACCGTAATGGCTGGAACCACATCAGACGCAGCCATTGCCTTACCGTCCGCAAGATTATTTTCATCAGAAGCCACAGTAGAAATCATTGGCTGGCTTGAATCTGTCACACCTTTGGATTTTTTGAGTTCAGCAACTTCGGTTTGCAACTCATCAATTCGATTCAATTTTGCTTTCATATCTTGCAATTCAGTATCGTGTGTTTTGACTTTATCTTGCAGATCTTGATACGTCATGAAAGTATTTTTACCTTCAAACATAGAACAAGCACTTAGCGACAACGCCACAGACACTAACAAGAGTTTTTTTAGTATACCCATATCTATTCAATCCTCCGTGTATAGCTATAATACAGAGCTTGGTTAACCATTAAGTAACCAGCTTTGTCCCCATAAAAGTAATGCATATCTTGCCGCCTTACCGATAAAAACGAAAGGTAAAAAATACCTTATTGGCGTATGAAATACACCAGCAACCAATGAAATAGCATCGCCAATGATAGGAAGCCAAGTAAACAGTAATGTCCAGATCCCATATCGATTAAAAAAGTGTTCCGCTTTCTGCCGACTTTTTATACTAACAGGAAACCACTTACTGTGTTCGTATTGAGCCAAATATCGCCCCAAATACCAATTTGTTAACGCCCCAAGCGTGTTACCTATACTAGCCCAAAACCATAACCAAACAATCGCTGAATTTGCTTCACTCACATAATAAAGCAACACCCCTTCTGAACCCAAAGGTAAAACTGTCGCCGATAAGAATGAAACAGCAAAAACAATAAGATAATTCAATAAAGTCTCTAAGTTAGATAATAAAATAGGCCATTAAGTTTACCTCGTTTCACATTTAGAAAGGTAGTTCTAAAGAGCCCAATTGCTTTCTCTTCGCTTCATCTTGGTGCATAGGATGAAATAACGCCTATTGATGTCTTATTCTGTGATATAGATCAACGTTTTACATTCGAGTTCCGAACATCACAGCCGTAGAATGAGTGTGATGTATTCTAGGGGAAGTCTATGTTAAATCGTATTAACAATATAAAAATACGCTATAAGTTGTGGGCTATTATTGGGCTCATGTCGATGGGAACCGCTGCGTTAATTCTGGTATCACTCACAACACTTTTTCAAAGTAGTATTCACGACAGAGAAGATCACACTCAAGATATTCTTAATATCGCTAACTCAATTATTGCCCCTATTTATCAATCACAAAAAGACGGTCAAATAACCGAACAACAAGCCAAACAACACGCAGTACAAGCATTATCAACGATTCGTTACGGCGATCGACAAGGATTATGGATTTTAGACCAATCCAACAAACTGCTCGCTTCCTCCCATGATTATACTGGTCACATAGCACCAGCTTCGCTGCTTTCCGCGCTGCCACCTCGTAATGGCCTAGCTGGAACTCGCCCTGACATTCACTCATTACGTTTTGAGTATCAAGGAGACCAGCAAAGAACACATAGAATGATTGCGAGCGTCTCCTCTTTTCAACCTTGGCAGCTCACTTTTATTGCGACTGATTCTATGGATACAGTGTGGAATGTTTTCCTAGACGCCGTTATTAATTACGCCATTTTAGTTGGTGTGTTAACAATACTCGTAGGCGGGACTGCGCTGTATATTATCCACTTAGTAACAGCGCGCGTGACTAGTCTATGTAACACAATGACATCAGTGAAAGAGTCTGGGGATTTGACTCGTCGAGTAGATTTCAATGGTAATGACGAAATGGGGGAAATGGCCGATGCGTTCAATACCATGATGGGGGATTTTCAATCTATTGTTCGAGAAGTCAGTCATTCCAGTGAAATGCTAGACAATATTGTTGATCAAACCAATCAATCGACTCAAAAAACAGCCACCAGCGTAGCAACGCAACTCAATGACACTGAGCAAGCTACATCGCTAATGCAAAGTGTATTGATCTCCGTCGATGAAACGCTTGGTATTGCAGAGCGTGCTAGCAATACAGCACAAACACTCGGCCTGCATTCTAAGCAAGGCCTTGGTGTCATGGACAAAGCGAAGAAAGAAATCCAACAGCTCTCTATCGAGGTAGGAAATGCCACCAAAAACATTCATCAACTAAGAGAGGATGTCACTAATATTAACGACCGCTTAAGTATTATTTCTGAGGTAGCGAACCAAACAAACTTACTAGCATTAAATGCTGCTATTGAAGCCGCCAGAGCAGGTGAGCAAGGTCGTGGTTTTGCTGTTGTCGCAGACGAAGTAAGACAATTAGCACAGCGCTCTCAATTAGCGGCAACAGAAATTGGCAAACTGATTGATGGACTCACTCAACAAACGCTGGTCTCTGTGAATGTCATGGAGACGGTACAGCATACTGCTAATGAAGGCGTACAAAAAACAGAAGAAGCGGGTCAAGCCTTTAACGACATAGCCAATGGGGTATTATCCATTTCTGAATTAAACGGTAATATAACGCAAGCAGCGAATCGTCAACATGACGCATCCAATACGGTAAATTCGACTTTGGAAAGCATTGCTCATATCTGCGAAACAACAACGCGAAACTCAAGTGATATTCAGACCTCTGTCGAGCGTCTGCAACACTGCGCCACACAACTTCGCGGATTAATTAAACAATTCAGTGTTTGAAATACAGTTACGTATTAGATGGTTTCGCAATGCTTTGCTTAAGCACACTCGCCCTACTTTTGTTCAAAAAGGTCAAGTGAGTGTGTCTTTAGCCATGCGCTTCGGCATTATTCTTGCTTTACTTCATAGGTTGTTCAGGGTGAGGCCGCTTTCGTCCCTAATTGCCAGCGACAGTAAAAACCTTGAAAGAAAAGAAGAAGTTATTTTACTACTTTATCTTCACGGCCAGTCACCATATGCTTACAAGAGAAAAATATGGTTGCTTCTTTTCAATTTATTACTCGCTGTTAACGTCACCATTCAATCAGGGTGACTGTTTTAAAGCGTTTTCGCTTCAGAGGAATCGAATATGGCGTTTGATATACAAGAAAAGCTAGATTCTCTTTATCAACACATCCAGTCCGTCATTTTAGTTCGCCAGCATCCTGTTACTGGTCTCTTTCCAGCCAGTACTAGCATTAACAATCACGGTAATTATACCGATGCTTGGGTACGAGATAATGTTTATAGCATTCAGGCCGTTTGGGCCTTGCACCTTGCTTATAAACGAGCGTCTAACCCTGACAAACGGACCCACGAATTAGAGTACGCCTGCATCAAAATGATGCGTGGCTTATTGTTTGCAATGATGCGTCAGTCACATAAAGTCGAAGCCTTTAAACATAGCCTCGATCCAAAAGATGCTCTGCACGCTAAATACGATACAAAAACAGGACTAGAAGCGGTTGCTGATGATGCTTGGGGGCATTTGCAAATAGATGCCACTAGCTTTTATTTATTGATGCTGGCTCAAATGTCCAAGGCAGGCAGCAAAGTCATTTTTGCTCGCGCCGAAGTTAACTTCATACAAAATTTAATTTATTACATATCTCGAACCTATCGCACCCCAGATTACGGCATTTGGGAGCGAGGCAATAAAGTTAATAACGGTAAAGCTGAAATTAATGCCAGCTCCGTTGGTATGGCAAAAGCCGCCATGGAAGCGCTAGATGGTTTGAATTTATTTGGTGAAGATGGGCCTGAGTGGTCGGTTATTCACTCGTTCGCCGATGCCGTGGCCCGAGCAGGTTCCGTCCTGCAATCATTGCTTCCTAAAGAATCGCGCTCCAAAGAAGTAGATAGCGCGTTGCTGAGCATTATCAGCTTTCCTGCTTTTGCAGTGAACGATGAAAAACTGGCTCGCCGAACGCGTAAAGAAATTATCAATAAATTAGGCGGCGAATATGGCTGTAAACGTTTTCTACTAGATGGGCATCAGTCCTTATTAGAAGATCAAAGCCGAATTTATTATGAATACGATGAATTGATTAACTTCGAACACATCGAGTCAGAATGGCCTCTTTTCTTTACCTATCTATATATTGATCGGCTCTTTGCTCGTGACTGGGAAAGCGCAAACTTTTATCGCTATAAATTAGAAACCTTAATGGTTGAAAAAGACGGTCACATGCTGCTTCCTGAGCTCTATTATGTGCCACAAGAAAACATTCTGGCAGAGAAAGAAAATCCAGGATCACAAAAGCGTGTACCAAACGACAACCTACCTCTTGTTTGGGCTCAAAGCCTCTATCTTGTGGGTAAAATGCTTGATGACGAGTTGATTAAAACGGATGATTTAGACCCGCTAGGCCTCCATAAAATCCAGTACCGTCCTAACAAAGCCACCACATCAATGGTGATATTGGCGCAGAATGCAGAGGTTAAAAAGAAATTACTAGACGCAGGTTGTTTGTGCCAAACCATCGAAGAAATAGCCCCACTAAAAGCAATCAGCGCAAAACAACTGGTTGAAACCTATCAATACTTAGGGGCCTCTGAGAGTCTGGGATTAACAGGCAGACCTAATCGGGCATTAAACAGTTTAGCGACATCTCAACCATTTTATATCAATGAAGATAACTACCTTTGTTTGTCATGGATTCAAAACGAAGACAAAGACTATCGGAAAATCGACCCTGCACTGCTTCAAACTCATATTCGGAATGAATTAAGCATTATTGCGCAACACTGGTATTATCCAGCCAATGCCGTTTTTACCATTCTGATTGATGAAGGAATGAGTGAGATGAATAATGTGGATGAGTTATTTGAATTCATACGCATGCTACAGAATCATGAAGTAGAAGAGTTTCGTGTTACAGCACAATCCGCAAAAAATGCGTTCAAATCTGGCAACAGAAGAACCATCACAATCACCTCACCAGAAGAGCAAAATTTATGCACTACCTTACCAGTGCATCAAACACCATGGCCGATCGCCACCGAATCACAAGATTACAACAATAGCCAAATTCATACGGTCGACACAGACACCCTACTCGCTCGTTTAAATGAAACACCTTCTCTTGAAGAGGCTATTGATAGTTTAATCGAGCTCGGTGCAAGACGCTCGCTGATGAATACAATACCGGGTTCAACACCAGCAGTGACGGCCTACAAAGTATTAAATTCGGTGTACACACAAGCTCTATTAAACAGTAACTGGCATGCTGCTCGCTTATTGTTTTCATTGATGCTTAAACCCTCTTCTGATCTAGCCACTTATATTGCAGATATTACCGTTCGTCAGCGTTTTTTAGTGCTTGGCGAAACCCCAGAAGACGAAATAGACATTTCTCTGCCTTTGCATCAGGATGAAATTTTAGAGCTGTTACGATCCACATCGTCTTCAGCACTTGATATGGTTCTCAGTCATGAACTAATCGCGATTGCCGGCACCCTAATCAAAATCCACCCTGAGTACTTTTCTGGGGTTCGAACGTTACGAATCCACAGTTTGGCGATGCTATGTGCACGACGTTTTGAACCAGAAGAAAATGCGCCTGTTTTTGAAACCTTGTCCTATGTTTCACCGAGTGAGTTATATGACGCACTTAGTGAAGTGCTTCAACAAAAACACGTTGAATTCACTCAGGTTGCTAATACGGTTCACTACCACCACAATGTCGATGCGAATGACATAAAAATGAAGGATGTAGATTGGTTTGATTGGCGTGTAGAACAAGGCATTATTACAAAACTGCCTGACTCTATGTTATTGCAACTCTGGGAAAGTTTAAGTCATGTAGACTCTATTATTTTTGGTGACCTGAAAAGTAATACGACTCTAGACTGTAAGCGCACACTCAGTTCAATGACACCAGGCGAGGATACCTTTGCCGTACTGATCGAGTCGTTAACGTCAGACATTCATCCAAGTTGGTATAAGAGTTTGATTTTTGAAGGTTTATACGCCTATATTCAATTTTGTCAGCAACATAAAAACTGTCGTTTCGAACAAGAAATCAACTTACCCGTTCTCGTATCACACGCGGCAGTAGATCATGTAAAACAATACCGCGTAGACCACCCTGAAAACGATTTAGCGGAAGCGGCATTGGATGAGTTCGCACAATTAACACCTAATAAAGTAAATCAATACTTACGTTGGGCGGTCAGTAAACTTCATAGCCGCCAACGTCAATTATTATTAGATAACAAAACCAACCCCTAGTTGGAGAAGTAAATGGATCTGCTTGAAAATGCTTTAATAAATGATGTTCTTAATGCCTGCTGCGCCGACCCTTTTGGCTGCTTAGGCCTACATCAAGAAGGTAAGAAGAAAGGACTTTCTCTCACAGTATGGCGTCCCGGAGCGACGGCAATCAGTGTACTAGACATCACCAAGAACGAAGTATTGGGTGAGATGAAACAAATTGCCAAAGACGGTTTGTTTTATCTGAATTTCCCTAAACAAAAGCAACATTTCCACTATCGTATTCGAGTTGCTTATGGCGATAATGTTTTCACGATTGTCGATCCTTATCAATTCGCCGAAACTACATTTTCGGACCCTGAACACCATCAAGCCAGCCTTTATAAAAGCCAAGGGGCGATTAAAGTTGGTGCAAAAATAGGTAACAATCTCACCATAAATGGCACTCGCTTTGCGGTCTATGCCCCTGCGGCCAGATCAATGTCGGTCGTCGGTGATTTTAATGGTTGGGATGGTCGTGCTCACCCTATGTCGAGTAATGGCGATGGCATCTGGCGTTTATTTGTTCCCGATGTAAACCATGGTACCCGTTACAAATATGAGATTCGCGCTCATAACGGCGATTTACTTCCTCATCGTACAGACCCTTATGCACAACGCATTGAGCAATTCCCCTCTTTTGCAAGTGTGACCTGTTTCGATAATAAACATCAGTGGAAAGACACTAAGTGGACGGGGCGCCCTGTCGAAGACTTGTACGAAAAACCCATGAGTATCTATGAATTACATGTGGGTTCATGGCGCCGCAAAGAAGACAATCAACCACTGACATACCTAGAGCTAATTGATGAATTAGTACCTTATATCGTCAAAATGGGCTATACCCACGTAGAGCTACTTCCTATTACTGAGTACCCATTTGATGGATC
Source organism: Marinomonas sp. TI.3.20 (assembly GCF_038155025.1). NCBI lineage: Bacteria > Pseudomonadati > Pseudomonadota > Gammaproteobacteria > Oceanospirillales > Oceanospirillaceae > Marinomonas > Marinomonas sp. TI.3.20. The sequence continues at coordinate 155,957 of NZ_JBAKAS010000008.1, forward strand.
TTGGGGTTATCAACCCGTTGGCTTATATGCTGTAACGTCGCGTTTTGGCACACCAGAGGAGTTTAAAGCTTTAGTAGATGCTCTTCATCAAGCCGACATCAGCGTTATTATGGATTGGGTACCAGCGCACTTTCCTGCCGATAGCCATGGCCTAGCGAACTTTGATGGCTCTAAACAGTATGAATATCCAGACCCTAAAAAAGGCTGGCATCCTGAATGGAACTCTCTAATTTACGATTTCGGCAAAGAACATGTTGTCAATTATTTGATCAGCAACGCGGTTTATTGGTTACAAGAATTTCATATCGACGGCTTACGTGTTGATGCGGTTGCCTCCATGTTATATCTGGATTATTCACGCAAAGAAGGTGAATGGGTACCGAACAAAGATGGCGGAAATCACAACTACGAGGCGATTAATTTTATACGTCGTTTAAACGAGACCGTTTATCTTAATCACCCACGCTGCTTCACCGTAGCCGAAGAATCCACCGCTTTTCCGGGAGTATCAAAACCAACCTATATGGATGGCCTTGGCTTTGGCTTCAAATGGAATATGGGCTGGATGAATGATTCTCTTGATTACATAGAAAAAGACTCAGTGCATCGTAAGTATCATCAGGGTGAACTTACTTTTAGCATGGTCTATGCCTATGACGAACAGTTTGTTCTGCCACTTTCTCATGATGAAGTCGTCCATGGCAAAGGCTCCATGATCGAGAAAATGCCAGGAGATCCATGGCAGAAATTTGCGAACCTACGTGTATTCACCGCCTATATGTACTTTCATCCGGGTAAAAAACTGAATTTCATGGGCAATGAGTTTGCTCAAGGTCGAGAGTGGAGCCATGAACGCTCATTGGATTGGCATTTACTCGACATTGATTACCACCAAGGCCAACAAAACCTTAGCAAAGATCTAAACCATTTATACAAAGATGAGTCTGCACTGCATCTCGATCACTCAGGATTAGGTTTTGAATGGATCAGTTATGACGACAGTGCTAACAGTATCTTAGTGTTTGTTCGTAAAGCGAAAAACTATGACACTCACGGTATTGCTATTACTAACTTCACACCCGTACCACAAGGTAACTATCGGATCGGAGTGCCAGAACCAGGTCATTATCAAGTGGTTCTAAATACCGATGAAGGTAAATATAAAGGCAGTGATTACCTACTTCACGAAGGCTTGGAAACGGGCCATATTTACTCAACCGAAGCAATTCCTAGTCACGGAAAGGCACACAGCATTATTGTTAAAATCCCTCCTCTATCAGGGATCTTTCTTAAATGGCTAGAGCATTAATTGAGATCGCTTCAATTTATCGTTCTTTGATTCAGACACGACGGCCGTTTCACACGGTCGTTGGCTTTTTTAACTCATTGAGGAGTCATAATGAGCACTTATACCGTTAACAATGGACAACCTTTCCCGTTAGGTTCAAGTGTTACAGAGAATGGCGTTAACTTTGCGGTCGTTTCAGAGGATGCCCACGCCTTAATACTGTGTTTATTTGATGAAGAAGATAATGAACTTCAGCGCCTACCCTTTATTGCTAAGCAACGTGGTATTTGGCATATGGAAGTGTTGGGGCTAAAAGAAAATCAGCGCTATGGTTTACGTGCAGAAGGGCCATTTGAGCCCGAGAAACAATGGTTGTTCAATAAAAACAAACTTCTGATTGACCCTTACGCCCGAGCCTTAACAGAAAAGCTTGTATGGCATGCAGACCAAGCGGCCATGACAGAGGAAGGCGAACTTCATCTCGTAGACTCTGCCTACTGCGTTCCTAAATCCATTGTTAAAACAGTTTTGCCCGCAGAAAATAGACCAAAACGAGTGAACGTTCTGCCGTCACATAGGGCGCTTTATGAGCTCCATGTAAAAGGTTTTAGCCAACAGCTTCCCATTGATGATGCGCTAAAAGGCACATACTTAGGCGTTATTTCAAAAGAAGGCTTAGCACACCTTACCTCACTGGGTGTTACGACTATCCAGCTAATGCCTTGCTTTAGTTTTGCGAATGAAAGGCACTTAGAAGAACTCAATTTGAAAAATTATTGGGGCTACAATCCTATTAGTTTTTTTGCGGCAGAGCCCTCTTATGCTCAACAAGATGCCACTGTAGAATTTCAAAAAATGGTCGATGGACTACGCGAGGCAGGCTTTGAAGTTATTTTAGATGTCGTCTACAACCACACCGCTGAGAGTGATATGGATCAATCTAGCGTATGCTATCGTGGCTTAGACAATGCTCATTACTACCGCAGTGCTGATGGTCACTATCTTAACTTCACAGGTTGCGGCAATTGTGTTGACACTTACCACTCAGCGTCCATTCGACTCATTTGTGACAGTATGCGTTACTGGGTAGAGGTCATGGGGGTTGATGGCTTCCGTTTTGATTTGGGTGTTGATATGGGCCGAACTGATCATGATTTTTCCCCTAAAGCCCCTTTGTTACAAGCCATTTTACAAGATCCCACTTTGAGCCATACTTGCTTAGTCATGGAGCCTTGGGATATTGGTCCTGGTGGCTATCAAGTTGGTCAATTTCCACGTGGTTTTTTAGAATGCAATGATCAATATCGCGACACTATTAGACGCTTCTGGCGTGGCGATGAGGGTATCATTCCACTGTTCGCGACTCGCATTATGGGCTCAAGAGACTACTTCCATAAAGGCCAACGCAGTGCGCTTCATTCAGTCAACTGCATTACCTATCACGATGGCTATACCCTAAACGATTTAGTGTCTTATCACCGACGTCATAATTTAGCCAACATGGAAAATAATCGTGATGGTCATGGTGACAACATCAGCCAGAATTTCGGCATAGAGGGCGAAACAGACAACACAGAGATTCAAAGTAAACGTCTTAATCAGCAACTGTGTTTTATTGCGACCTTATTACTAAGCCAAGGTACACCCCACTTTTTAGGTGGTGATGAGCTTTCTCATAGCCAAAAAGGCAACAACAACGCGTATTGCCAAGACAATGAAACAACATGGTTATCATGGCAAGAAAACGACGCTAGGAAAGCGCTCCAAACGGCACTATCAAGCCTAATGACAATTCGCAAAGCCTACCCTATTTTGGCAGAAATCTACCTAGAAGATGATCCGCTTTATCAGCACATGGACGCGGACCATATTGAATGGCTGAATCAGTTCAGTCAGCCAATGTCAGAAGGCGAGTGGTCTGAAAGCGAACGCGATTATCTGGCGTTAACACTAACGTCTGCGGACATATCTAATCGCCTATGGATCGTATTCTATCGAGAAGATCACCCTCTTAACGTACCGTTGCCGAAAAACTCAGAGAATATCGAAGTGCTATTCCAAACGCCCGGCATGAGCATCAAGAACGATACACTACAGTGTGATTATCGTGGTGTGCTCTTAGCTAAACTGGCCTAATAACACTAACCGTTCAAACCAGCCTATAAGGCTGGTTTGAACCCCATACGAAAACCGCCCCAATGCTGTCCATTCACAAAAATGGGCACAGATAGGTCATGTAAGACTTCTCCGGTATCTCGCTTGTACGTTTGCAATAAAAAGCTTTCGTTATGGGCTCCACAACGGCGCCCTGTTGGATCGTCAAAAATACGACGACTACGATTGTTCGCTAAATCAGTATCATAGTCACCCGTCAACGGTTGACTGAATTTCTTATTATGGGTTGGAAAATACCCATTCACATCCACCGCACCAGCGAAAATAACCTCGCCGTGCTGCTCTAGAATCGCTTCTTGAAATTGAGGAAATGTACGATCAGTAAACGCATTATATGGTGTGCAGAATTTTTGTGGATTCGTGTTCTCAATGGGTTGGTATTGTTTAGAAAAAACATCCTCCTGTGAAAGTTTTCCTTCCGCGATGGCACTTTCAAAAAGTTGTCCAATTCCTTTAGCGGCCTGTTTTGCCGCGGCGACTAACTCAGAGAAAAAGAGCGATTGGTCGACTTTATCCAACTCTCTAAAAACCACCTCAGCGCCATCACTGAGCCCTGACGCCTCTTTTGATAAGTGCTCACTACGTTGATAAATATTTCTTAAAGCGTTACTAATACGCGAAATTGACTCATTAATTTGCAAGCTGGTTGATCCCAATATCTCCCCTGTATTTTCTACTTCTGACAATATTAAAGAGGCACTCTGCACTTCTTCCGTTACTGAAATAAAACGTTCAGTTTCTCCTAACAAGGTTTCAGATAACGACTCCGATAACACCTTCAAAGAGGTCATTTCAGTGTTGGTTAACTCACTATTGTGTCGTACTTCAATTAGCAGCGCTGAAATTTGCTCAGTGGCATCCGCCGTTTTGCCAGCCAAGGCTCGCACTTCATCGGCCACTACCGCAAAACCTCGCCCTTGCTCGCCTGCTCTAGCGGCTTCAATAGCTGCATTTAAAGCCAACAGATTGGTTTGATCGGATACCCCTTTAATCACATTAGTAATGCCATCAATAGCGTCCGCACTTTGTGTTAATTGACTAAGCTGCTCGCTGGCTGCTTGAACCTTTTGAGTCAGCTCACCTATTTGTTCTGAGCTCTGTTTCAAGGCAGTTTGGGCAACTTGGCTGGAGCTAGCCGTGTCACTCATGGTGTGCGCAACCTGGGTCAAGTTTTTTGACAAGGTAACGCTGGTTTCAGAAAGGATTGTCGCGGCTTCAGAAATTTGTGAACTATCATCGCTCGTGAAACGAATGTCTTTATTAAGGATATCGACAAAATGAGAGACTTCCGCGGCTCCCATCGCCATCTTAGAAGTGGCACTGGTCACACTTTTGCTAATTTTCCCATATTCAGCGCTAAGTGCAGTCTCTTCTTGATTTTCGATACCATTAGATGAGGGTAACTTTATTCGAGATAACAGCACTAAAACACAAATAATCCCTCCGACAATACTGTAGGCAAGTGGTATGGAGTTTTGTACATAGCCAATAATAAATAAAATAAAAAGAGAACATACGCCACCAAACTGCACATAAACCATGAATATTTCCTACTGCTTTTTATTAGAATGTTGCTTTATCCTAACGCTAGATCATCGTGAAATTCAAAGACTAATACTAAAGTAGTAATAGATTCGGCTTATAGTCTTTATATGCCATAAAAAGTCTGCCAAACCTGTGACTATTCTTTACTCTTTTCTGTCTTTCTCCTCTTCCCTCTCACTATCTAAGACATGCCTTCTAATGATTTTTTAAGAGTCTCCAATATTTAAATACTTAATACAGGATTTGGCATGATTAGATGTTAAATCTAAATAATACTAATTATATGAATAATATATTTCGTAAAGTATTAAATCAGTGCATAAAAAGCAAAATAACTTTCCTTGTTAATCGCTACACTAGATGCCAGCCAACAAGGCCGCCAATTCATTAAAATAACAACAAACGTCATTGTGCATGAGATGCCAATGCGCTGACGGAGGATTCCATTATGATTACTAATAAATCAACTCAAGACGACTTCTATCTTGAACTAGGTCAACTCACTGCAAACAGCGTTAATCATTTAGTTTCTTCATTTAATGATTTACCAGCGAGTCCTTATGCCGATGGCGCCTATCGTTTACGTCGCTATTCTCGCTTTACCATGAATAACCACAGCCTGTCTCGCTTGGCCTCCCAAGCATTCGTACAAGATGAAAGCATCAACCACTTTCAAGGTAATGTTGTCCGTGTTTACCCTGAAATCGAAGATCAAACATTTGAAGATCCTGCCTTTATTGAGCTGTTTAATCACTTCCAAAGAATGGCCAATGTACAAGATGACACACCAATAGAAGTGCATCAAATGCGTATTTTAGCCAATAATAAAAGAGCCGAAGTCGCACCAGAAGGGGTCCATCAAGATGGCTTTGACCGTGTCGGTATTTATGTCATCCAACGCCATAATATCCAAGGCGGCAATATCAACATTCACTCTAGCAAAAACAGCCCAGCAATCATTAGCCACGATTTTGATCAGGGTGAATTTGTTGTCTTAAACGATCGTAAGTTCTTCCATAGCGCGTACCCTATCAAGCCTGTTGATGGTGAGTTCGGCTACATGGATACTTTTATTCTTACTGCCAATTTAATACGCCAATAAAACAATTCATTTACCAAGCCGACTTACAATGGAGAAAAACATGCGTAACCTAGAACAATGCCGACACCTTTTTCCGGCTTTAAATAGAACTCATAACAATCAATTACCTATTTTTCTAGATGGGCCTGGTGGTTCACAAGTGAGCCGCGGTGTGTTGGATGCAATGCAAGACTATCTTGGTCATTTCAATGCCAATTTAGGAGGCGCTTACTTTTCTAGTAAAGAAACAGAAAACGTTATGCATCAAGCTCGCTTGGCAGCCAAAGATTTATACAACGCACCCAGCGAGCAACAAATCATTTTTGGCGCCAATGCCACCAGCATTAATTTTCATGTCAGCCGAGCGATTGCTAGAGATTGGCAGTCAGGTGATGAAATCATTGTGACCAACTTAGACCATTATTCCAATGTGTCTCCTTGGGTTTTATTGGCGGAAGAAAAAGGCGTCATTGTTCATTATGTGAGAGTCAACGAAATCGATTGCACGTTGGATATGAACCACCTAAAAAGCCTATTGAACGAAAAGACACGACTCGTCGCATTTACTTGTGCATCCAATGTCACGGGCTCCATCGCCCCATTGTCAGAGATCATGAGTTTGGTTAAACAACAAACCAACGCCATCACCTATTTAGATGCAGTGCACTATGCGCCACACCATGCCATTGACGTACAAGCATTGGATTGTGATTTCTTAGTATCTTCTGCTTATAAGTATTTTGGACCACATTTAGGCGTTTTATACGCCAAAGAAAGTACGCTAGCCAAACTGACTCCATACAAGGTCGCACCTGCTAAAGATATTGACCCAAACCGCTGGGAAACAGGCACCCAAAATTACGAAGCCATGGCGGGTTACATCGCTTGTGTGAATTATCTTGCCTCCTTAGGCGGACAAGATGGAGATAGAAGAGCACGATTACTCATGGCGTTTGATAATATCAAAGCCCACGAAGAAGCCTTGAGTCAGACACTTATTAGCGAACTACTGAAAGTAAATGGCCTAACTTTCTATGGTATTACAGATTTGGAGCGCGTGTCAGAACGTACGCCAACGATTGCTTTTCGAATTAAAGGCTTCAAACCGCGTGCTATTTCTGAGTATTTTGGGGATCAAGCCATTTGCCTATGGGATGGTAATTTCTATGCGCAAGGCCTTTACGATCAACTCGATTTATCAGACAAAGGCGGCGTCGTTCGCGTGGGTTGCTTGCACTACAATACCAAAGAAGAAGTGATGACTTTTTGTCAAAAGTTACAAGAATTGATCGCATAATTTATATCACTGCAACCCGTATCGCCAATCCCTGCCGATTTTTCTAGACAGAGACTGGCGATGCGTTATGTACTGAGAAAAGTGCTTCGAGCACGTTATTCGCTATGCTCTAGTTTTAATTGCCAATAACCAACAGAGACCCATTGTTCAAACTTAAATCCTACGTCAGAAAACTCACCCACTTTTTCAAAACCGTGTGCTTCATGCATCGCCACGCTCGCCTCATTAGGCAAAGCAATAACACCCAATACATTCCTAATTTCACTTTGACGTAGTAGCAGTAATAACGCATCGAATAATATCGTGCCATATCCTTGGCCTTTGACTTCAGGTAACAAGTAGACAGATGGTTCTACAGTAAATCGATAAGAACGACGTGTATGCCATGAGTCCGCATAGGCATACCCTAAAATATCGCCTTCCTCATTCTCTATAACCAGCCATGGCAAGTGTTGCTGTATGACTTTTTCTACACGAGAATGCATCTCTTCTGCGGTGATCGCCTCTTCTTCAAAAGTGACCAATGTATGCTCTATATAGAAATTATAAATCGCTGTCATTTGCTCAACATCAGAGAACTTTACTTTACGAATTTCCATCATGCCTCCTACAAACCATTCAGAAATAAAGCCAAGTTAAACATAGTACTACTTTGTAGATAAATTTAGCTTAGCATTTATGTCATTGGTATTTTCCGAAAAATTGACATATATCTTCAAGAACCGACGCCTTGCCCCTTAAAAACCAAGTAAAGCTCGATACCATTCCAACATGATCAACATTGGGATAAATTTTGGTTTCTACGACCCCCTGTTGCTGGCGAATTTTATCTGCCAATAAATCCATATTACTTCTGCCAACTAAGGTATCCTTCTCTCCCCAAAGCAATAGCATTGGCGGCTCACGACCATCTATAAAGGTGGTTACCTGCATTTGTGGGTAATTTTCTGGTGGACCGAAAATGGCTTTATAGGTCTCTTCTTTAGGCACAAAATCATAAGGACCAGACATACCCGCAAACGCCTTAATAACTGATGTATTCAGTCCTTCTTTCTGCAAATACCTATGATCAGCAGCAATCAACGCGGCAATATGCGCGCCAGCGGAATGACCTGAAAGAAATAAATCATTTGGATTTCCAGAATACTTTTCAATATTTCGATACACCCAGGCAACGGCCTTAGCGCCATCGTTAACAAACTGAGGAAAGACCACTTGAGGGTATTTACTGTAATCTACAATGACGGCAATGTATTTTTTCTGAGCAAATGCATCACCAACAAAAGCGTACATGTCTTTTGAGCCATCTTGCCAGCTACCACCGTAAAAAAAGACAACAACAGGTAAGGTTTCACCTTTGGCATGTTTAGGAATATAAATATCAAGCTTTTGCCAAGCATCGTGCCCATACGCAACATTTCTTATAATGTCTGTATCACTAAACTTTGACGGTAAATTAGCAAGTTCCAACCCAGTCCGAGCACAACCTAATAGAAGCAGAGAGCTAAGCGCTACAAGCAATTTTTTCATTGAGGAAAGTTACCTTTTTTGACCCTTTTCAATCGATGTCAATTACGATCATCAATACTGCGAATTAAATAGTACGAAAGAGGATCAATTACAGATCAAAAAAAACATACTTTCAGCTCCTTTTCATCCTCCAATGGCATAGAAATATAGTGATGGATAAAATTGAACTTAACCACTACTATTTGCCCAAGAAATACGATTTTTTAGAAAAAGAAAGTAAAGCAAGTTCTTATTATATAGGCAAAAAAAAGCAGTTTTGCTATAGTTATTAGTTAAGATAAAACAAAGGTAGCCCTCTGGTATCATGCCCATTAGACCCCAATTTGATTCATTGCCCACTTTCTCTGTTCAGGCTGATCAATTTCAAATATTGCATTCTGCCCATTGTTTTAGTGATTTTTTACTTGATGCGATTAAAAATGCCAAACAACGCATCTATTTAACCTCCCTTTATCTAGAAAACGATGAAGCAGGTCAGGAAGTTCTTACGGCAGTTTATCAAGCTAAGCAGCGTAATCCGCAGCTCGATGTAGCGATTTGTGTCGATTGGCATCGAGCACAACGTGGCCTCATTGGTGCGAATAAAAGCAAAGGCAATGCTGCTTTTTATCAAGAGTTTGCACAACAACATGAACACAAAATCCCTGTTTATGGGATACCGGTGCGTAACCGTGAAGTGTTTGGCGTGCTGCATCTTAAAGGCTTTATCATTGATGATACGGTTCTTTACAGCGGTGCGAGCATTAACAACATCTATCTTCACCATAAAGATCGCTACCGATTTGATCGCTATCATGTCATTAATAATCGATCTCTTGCCAACAGCATGGTTGATTTCATTTGTCAGAACATGATCAACAACCCAGCAGTACATGACCTATCTAAAGTGGATTTACCAACCACAAAAGAACTCAAGTCGGCCATTAAACGATTCCGTATTTCATTATCAAAAGCCACTTACCACGTTACCAACGAAGAGATAAAAAAAGACCAAGTCGCCATCACGCCATTGGTCGGTGTTGGTAAACGAAACAATAAACTTAACCAACAAATTGTCTCCTTACTTGCTTCTGCGAAAAACGAGATATTCCTTTGTACTCCTTACTTCAACCCGCCTAACATCGTTATTCGAGAAATTAAACGCGCGATGAAACGCAATATAAGAGTGCATATCATTGTTGGAGATAAAACGGCAAATGACTTTTATATTCCACCAGAGCAACCTTTTCGAGCCATTGGCGGCCTTCCCTACCTTTATGAAATGACATTACGACGCTTTGCTCGAGCTAACGAAAATCATATTGAATCTGGCCTTTTATCCATTCATTTATGGAAACACGACAGCAACAGCTACCACTTAAAAGGCATCTGGGTGGATCGTCATTACATGCTACTCACAGGCAATAACATAAACCCAAGAGCTTGGGCACTAGACCTAGAAAATGGCCTGTTGATTCAAGATTCTAACGGTCAACTTGAAGAAAAATTCTCTGCTGAATTCGATAATATCTTCGCACACACTCAACGTGTTGCAAGCTACCGCCAACTTGAGTCCATTAGAGACTATCCATATAAAATAAAGCGGCTATTAAAAAAGATCATTCGAACCAGAGCCGATCGATTGCTCAAGCGAATTCTTTAAATCATTAAAATATAGATATAAAAAGGGACCAAAATTTGGTCCCTTTTTATATCTATCCATCACAACAACCAAATTCTCTAACAAAATTTAAAAAAATAGACAATGTGCTAAACGTAATTTAAATACCAAATAAATAGTGCATTTGCACAGAAATAAATCAAATAAAGCAATATATATAGACATCAATATTATTTTTATATATTTATAACACAAGATTTTTAATTAAAATCATAAATACCGCATGTTGAGTTTTACCTTGGTTGTACATTCGACGTAAATTGACTTTTAAATGGTAGGTAAAAAATATGCTGAATTTTCAGCTGAGCTTTAAATCCAAACTTCGTGTTGCTATCACGTTAGCGTTATTAGGCTTCATTATTTTATCTTTCATATCCTTTAATGCGCTGACAACTTTAAAAAACACCTCTCAAAAAGTGGACTTAATCAGCCAACAATCTCTTTTTCTAAAAAATCTTCAGATTGATGTCCTTCAACTAAATAAAAGTACTGATTTAGGCTTATTAAACCAACTTTCATCGAAGCACAACAACCAATTAAACGCAGTAAAACAGCAGCTTCCAGAAAATAAATCAGTGTTAACAGAGAACGTTAAAAACGAATTGACCAACTGGGCTAATAGCCGAGTAAAAGAATTGAAAATACTGAAAATCATCGGTCGTAATAATAGAGAAGGCCTTCGAAATACGCTAAGCCTCTCACTTGCCGACATTGAGAAAAAACTCTTTCCTATGTTCAACGACCCTTTTGCTAAAATAGAAAAAAGCGTTGCTGTCTATGAGGATAATCAAACTCTAGATCGTTTTAACTTAGTCTTAGCGTCTCTTGATGCATTTCAGAAGAAGTCCGATGAGATTAATTTCGGAAAAATCTACGACGCAAGAATTCAAAAAATAAGAAGTGACTTCTCGTTATTAGAGCAAAATTTTTCTGCTATGAAAATTGAGAATGACAAAGCCGAAAAAGCGTATATTCAATTGACCAGCTTTGTAACAAGCCTACAAGAATCTTTAAACCAACAACTGATCATTGCAAAAGAACAAGCCGTAGAGAGCAGCGAAAGAGCACAATTAATGATCATAAGTGTGTCTATTTTAATCATTCTGTTGGTTGTTGGCCTATTAATACGCACTAGCAATGAAGTGGTTAATACTCTATCTCGCATGTCTACAACGTTATATAAGCTTGCAGAAGGCGATTTGACACAAAAACTAGAAGTTAATACTCAGCGTAATGATGAGTTGGATAAAGTGGGCCAAGCTGTTAATAAAATGACCCAATCTTTAAGCGCCGTATTAACGCAAGTCACTAAAACAAGTGAACAGCTAGATCATGGTGCAACAAACTTATCGCACAGCTTAGATTCAATGATCACCATCAATACAACCACCAACACTCAAGCGGAATCGGTAGCCGCTGCAGCAGAAGAAATCAGTGTCACTATTTTAGACATGGCCAGTGCCACCGAAGTCGCTCATGATCAATCCCAACAGGCGCAAGACTCAGCTAACCAAGGTGGAGAAGTTATTACCAGCGCCATCGACAGCCTGAGCAAATTGGCGGTTATTTTTGATGGTCTAAATACTCAAGTTGTCGGCCTAGAAAGCTCATCAGGAAAAGTTGACGGGGTAACAGACATCATTAACGGTTTAGCCGAGCAAACCAATCTATTAGCTCTTAATGCAGCAATTGAAGCCGCTAGAGCAGGCGAAGCCGGTCGAGGTTTCTCTGTTGTTGCGGATGAAGTTCGTGGCCTAGCAGAAAAGACCGTAAACGCAACTCAGAGCATTAACACTATCATTAACGAAATGCATCGAGGCATTCAAGAACTCCTTAAAGCCATGTCTGAAGGACGAGATTACGTTAACAGCGGTCGTCAGCTAGGCGACAAAGCCGCCGACGCAGTAGAGCAAATAAAGTCATTGGTTGAAAACGTTACCAATCGAAATCAAGAGCTTAAAGTAAATATAGATGAAGTCGCTAAATCGACACAAATGATTGCAGAGAACATGGTTCAAGTTGCAGATAATGTCTCTCACGTAAACGAGAAAAGCAAAGAAGTTCAAGAGTACGTTAGTGAATCGAGCAAGCAAGCCGCCAGCCTACTGGATATGACACAAAAGTTTCGTTGCTAACTCTCCCACCAATAGATCCTTACACGGCCTAATAGACCGTTCTTGGAAACAGAACGGTTAAGCCACTTAACCAAAGCCCCTTCTCTACCGGAAAGGTGGTCTCATAGATACAGCTACACACTCATGGACAGCACGTCTTGCCATCAGTATGTCACAGCAGAGTGTTTAGAACCCTTGTTTAGAATGAGCTGAACTGAAGAGCGCACTACCAACCACCACGGGACGCCTGAACCCTACTTTTCTGTCGCCGAGGGTAGTGACTTTGCAGATAGTACAGCTGCCTTTCATTTTTGAGCCCTTCAAAACGCTCACTCTGCTAACTTAAAAACATTGTCTTCTTAAGATGTGCGTTCAATAAGTGGATAGCCAAAACAGAAATTAGCTCAGAAACAGAATCAACCAACTTAGTCATCGTGCAACTCCGCAAACGGTTCTTTAAAAGAATCCGTATCATTCATAGTGACTACAGAAACCTTTATTAAGTAATTAAGGTCAAAGTTAAATTAAACCACCTCACTACACCGATACCCAGCTTTGCTGTCGCCTCTTGCGGTGACTTTGTCGATGGACCAATTACCTTTCATTTCGGGTGGGGAGGTGTCGTTTAGAGCGGCTTTGACAAGAAATAATGAAGGCAGCAACCTACAACGGATTGCTGCCTTAATGATTATTCTCGATCTTTGAAGAATTTTACAATGGATTCGATCGACATCCAAAGTTTGGAGGTGTGCTCTTCCTTCAGAAGGAAGATGAAACCACGATTTTGATAGAATTTAACGAGGTCATCGTCTTTGGCGTCTACAAATAATCCAACAACTCCCATGTTCTCGTTTATCAGCAATGTTCGCCTCATTGCATCGATTACCATAATTTTGGCGATGCCCTGCCTTTGGTAATCTTCATCCACTCCCATTCTGGCTAAGGTCACCCCGGGTAATGGGTTAGGGTATTTCTTGTACATTCTATGAGGAACAGGAACTTTGACCTCAATATTGCTGAGCGAGTAGAAGCCCGCAATGTCTGTTTCATCGCTTCCTTCCAGAACAAATGTCCTAGACAGATTACGCTTTGCTGCACTGTTCGCAGACTCTTTTAAAAACTTATTAATTCGTTCATTGCCACAATCGAATCGTTTACGATTGTGGCTTTCTTTTAAAGGTGACACTGCCATTTTCATAACCCTTTAGTGCTTCATAAGCGTCATCAAGATGTTGAATCTCTGGCGGATTATCTAATGCTTCAAAAAATCGGTTAGCCCCTTCCATAGACAGCATTAGTAGTCTACTTCGTTCTACCACTTCCTTTGCCTTATCTAAGGCTGCATCAATCATAAACTGAGACATTGAAGCACCGGACAATTCCGCCGCATTTGTAATGATCTCTTGAACATCTTTTGGCGCTCGAGCAACAAGACGCACATTTTCTTGGACATGAGATATAGACATAACACTCCCCGTTAGCTTTAGTTGACCAGCCAACTACTTACATGTTGATATATTAAATACCTTATACAGTGAGATCTAAGCTCACTTGGTGCCATTATGGCACCAAAAAAACATATAGTAAACAAGGTGCCACTCTGGCACCACAATTACCTCAAACAACCTCACTATCGACCACAGCACACCTGCACCCTGCTTTGCCATCGCCTCGAGCGGTAACTTTGTCGATGGACCAGCTGCCTTTCATTTCGGGTGGGAAGGTGTCGTTTAGGGTGAGGATACCTTCGGCGACGAGGTTTGGGTTTGTAAAACTTAGTCATCAAACGGCTCTTTAAAAGAATCCGTATCATTCATAGTGACTACAGAAACAAGAAAGCCCCGCGTTAGCGAGGCTTCAATGGATTGTGTTGCGGTCAGTCATAAAGCTAACAGCTTGAGCAAACTTTTACGGCTAACTCCCAGACTCGCAAACCTTACCGCGCGATTAGTGAATGTTGTTCTCTTCTTATGAAAGCGACATTTTAAGGCTAAACCCTTATGAGTATTGGGCTAAAACGAAGCGCCTCATCAACTCAATGGCGGCCTGTTAGCGGTAAATCACAGATGTTTTTTGATGAATATGTTTAGTTTGGGCATAAAAAACCACCCGAAGGTGGTATTTTTTAAAGCAATACAGGATATCTAAGTCATGAATCTCTTACCAAGTGAGTAAAGCTTGGCACTGAACGCTCAAGCTTTATTAGCAAGTCTTCGACTGTAAGCTTCGGATCTTTATGTACACGAGCAAAATTATCTAAAGCTTTTATGACACTACCTTTCTCATTGGTGAACAAGAAACACATCAACTCATCTCTTGTCATCGTTCTAATGCCATACTCAGCCAATAATTCTGCTGGAAAATCTTTAATGTTATCTGTCGCAATAATGTTACAACCCGTCTTTATAGCGGCTGCGAGAACATGACGGTCATCTGGATCAGGAAGCTCAAGCTGATCCATTAATGGTTCGTAATCTAAAACGTAACGATCAAAAAAGGACGCCTTAATAGACTGAACTTGCCTGATAACACTGTCTCTGCCTTCAGGATGCTTACGATTTAAAGCATCAGACCATTCGGCATCTATCTTCTCTGTCCAAAACATTTGAGTTGAACACTCATCTAAATTAACCAAATTGAGAAGCATCATTCTCAATGGCTGCGAATACAAGACATTTGCATCCAGTAAAACTTTATCACTCATGGTATTACCTTACATAGAATCTGACTCCTGTTCAAAGTTAGCAATTAAACTAAGGGTTTCATCACGCGACATCTTCGCGCTAGAAAGCTGTTCTTTGAATAACACCACATCTGCCATTTTGACACGGTGATGAGTGCCTACCTTCATAGATGGAATTTGCCCAGCCAAAATATAACCTGTTACTTTTGGCCGTGACATTCCAAGGTATTTAGCAGCAATAGCCGGACTAACCATTTTATTTGGATCCATCTGTTGCACTTCAAAGTGTTCACTGTTCCCATTTTTAGCTAATTGACTTAACGCTTGAACAAGAATATCAAGGGTTAGTGTTGGCACTTCAAACTCGGCTTTTTGGCCATTCTTTAGAAGCACATCAATTTTTAACTTGTCTAGATCCGCTTGGTGCTGTGTTAGATACTGTTGCGCTTTCATTATTGCGCTAACATCCGGTTCAACATGTAAACGTGTCTTAATCATTCATAACTCCTTCCTCTTAGCACTGTCGAATGCTAGCCGAAGCTAGGAATTCTAAAACGTCTTAGAGGGTTATAATTTTTACTAAACCTTTGATATCAAATAACAAAGATTTACCATTTTGACCCATATTGCTTTTAGTAGATTACATCCACATAGTTTTTAGCAGGTTAAGTTTCGCTCTTAGCTAGATTTAATTACCAATCATCTTGGTTCTAGAGGCACCCAACGATGCTGCAAATTGTGTTACTGACGTTATCCAGTAAGAATAATATTAAGTGAAATAACTGAAATCAACAAGATTAAATTCAGTTATTTCACTTATACCACTCCAAATCGTCAATTTCCGATTTTTCGACCAAAAATGAGGCGAGATCAAAGAGGAGTCAGAATGAATTTTTCACCTGACCCCAATATCTATTTCACCTGACCCCAATATCTAGGAAATCCTCAACAAAAGGGGTGACAAAGGGGTGACAAAGCCTGACAGGTCACATAGTATCGAATAAATCTTAATACAAATAACCAAGGAAGGTGGTTTGATGTTCATCAAAGCCCCCTTCTATAGAAAGGGGTAATCATGGAAAATCTCATATATCAGCACTTCTCAGATATTAACTTAAACGATCCCTTCTTTGATGGCCTCAAGGCCGATTATATCGAGTTTTCAGACTGGTTTACGAAAAAAGCAAACGCTCAAGACTCAGCCTATGTCTTATACAATACTAACCGTTGTATAGAAGGTTTTATGTATCTAAAGATAGAGGACGGAGAAGTGAACGACGTTTCCCCCTCTCTACCACATGGCAGACATTTAAAAATTGGTACATTTAAATTTGAGTCAGCGGGTACAAGACGCGGCGAGCGGTTTATTAAAAAAATGTTTGATCTCGCATTTGAACATAACTCAGACAATATATATGTCACTGTATTTTCAAAACACGATTATTTAATGAATCTATTTCAGAGATATGGTTTTGCTATATACGGATCAAAGAATACACCGAATGGAATAGAAAATGTCTTAACAAAAGACATGTATAGCACTAAAACTGATATGTTAGAAAACTATCCAATGGTTAGCTCTAACTCTAGAAAGTATTTACTTTCAATATACCCAACCTATCACACTAGAATGTTACCAGATTCAATTTTAAATAATGAAACACACAATATAATCCAAGATGTATCACATACAAATAGCATTCATAAAATTTACTTATGCGCTGCGTACGGTATTCAGAATCTAAGAAGAGGTGATGTTTTAATAATATACCGAACTGGTGATGGAGCTGGTCCCGCTTGGTATAGAGCAGTCATAACATCTTTATGCGTAGTTGAGGAGGTCAGATCAATCCATGAATTTTCCACTCTCGACGGTTTCCTAAGATATACATCAGCTTATTCTGTTTTTTCACAGGAAGAACTAGTAAGTTTTTACAGAACAAAAAAGTACCCTAACATTATAAAATTCACGTATAATTCGGCGTTAAAGAACAGAGTAACAAGAGGTCAACTTATTGAAGAAGGTTGCATCTTGGATGAAAGAATAAATCTATTAGAAGTAAATAATTCTAATTATTTAAAAATGCTAAAACTAGGTAATGTAAATGAACGTTTTATTATCAATTAAGCCTGAATTTGTTGAACGAATTTTTTCTGGCGAGAAAAGATTTGAATATAGAAAAGCCATATTCAAAAGAAATGACATTAAAAAAATCGTTATTTATTCAACAATGCCCGAAGGTAAAATTGTTGGTGAATTTTCAATCGAGCAAATTCATGACAACTCACCAGACTTAATATGGAAGCAAACTGAAAAAAGTTCAGGGATACAAAAAAGTTTTTTCGATTCTTATTTTATAGGAAGACAAAAAGCTTACGCTATTGAAATAGCCAATGTTATTAAGTATGACACCCCAATCAAACTTAGTGAGTTAGCAAAAAAAGTGAGTGCTCCCCAATCATTCAGCTACCTACATGACGATATGTTTCCAGAGATGACATAGTATGAAAAAAATAGTGTTTATTGCAGGTATACATGGAGCTGGAAAAACAACCTTTTGCCAAAAAATACAGGAAAACATGGCAATCAAACACTATTCATGCAGCTCTCTTATAAAAGAAAACTCTGATTACATAGAAACATCGAAAACTATTGATAAGGCTGAACGGAATCAGCTGATACTAATTGAAGTATTAAATCAAATTTCAGATGAGAAACTATTACTAGATGGTCATTTCTGCCTTATTGATAAAAGTAATTCTGTTCTTAGATTAGATGATAGTGTGTTTGAATCCTTGAATCTCTCCGCCATTGTCGTTCTAACTTGTGATGTGGGAACCATCCATAACAGATTACAAGAAAGAGACGGCACTACATTTGGTATAGAGCTGCTGCAAGAGCTTCAAGATGCGGAGTTAGAAAGAGCAGACACAATAAGTTCTAATCTAAATATTCCATTAATACATTATCATGCAGATGAGCCCATCAAAAACATTACGTCTTTTATAAACGGCTTATAACAAGCTTACTTCAAATATGCTTATAGATATTAAGAAAGGTTAAAATGGCCATACCAAAAGTTTTCATCAGTTCCACTTGCTTCGACCTTTCCGAAATAAGAGAGCAGCTTAGTAAGTTTGTCTCATCATTTGGCTTTGATCCTATTCTCAGTGATCATGGCGATGTTTTTTATCATCCAGATTTACACACCCATGAAGCATGCGTTCATGAGGTATCTAATTGTCAGTTATTCATACTAATCATTGGTGGGCGCTTCGGAGGACAATACTTAGCAGACAAGGAAAAATCCATTACAAACGCAGAATACAAAGCAGCAAAAAGCTCTAACATCCCCGTTTTTACCTATATAAAAGAAGATGATCTCAGCAATCATCATATTTATAGCACAAATTCTAAAAATGATATCGCAGCTAAAATTAACTACCCTGCAATACAAAAAAAAGAGGATGCTATAAATATTTTCAACTTTATAAATGAAGTAAGAAAAGAAAGTAATAACAATGGCTATGAAGGATTTAGTAATTTCTCAGATATTGAAAACCATTTAAGAAAGCAATGGGCAGGAATGTTCTTCGATTTCCTTAAAACAAGAGAAATAAAATCTCAAATCGATGCAACTAATTACCTATTGGAGAACTTAAAAAGCTCTAATAAAAAACTAGAAGATATTGTAACAAACTTATACATAAATACTTCCGAAGATAAAGAATTAGCTCAATTTCAAATAGATGAAATTGAGCTAACATCAAAAATGTCCCAATTCTATAACTTTTTAATAAATTCTGATTTTATAAAACAAGATCTCATTCAAGAAAACATCAAAAATGCTATAAATTCAAATAAAAACATTAAAACGGCCTTAGAAATCTCAAAAATCGATCCAAACAATAACAACTGGGAGTCATATCTTAAAAAAACAAGTATATTCAAGATAGACATTGAATATGAATTTGAAAAGAACAGTAATAACAAAGAGTCTTTTGATACCTTGATAATTCTAGCAGAATATGGTTTTGGAAAATTCTTAAGTCCTAATGAAATCTCCGTCATTAAATCCATTTATAGTAAATATATTTGTAAAAGTTCAGAAGAACAAAGATTGAATTTCTTCAGATACTACCTGAACTCATTAAACTTAGATCAAACCTAAAACGAAGTTTATCCTCCCACTCCCCCAACGCTTTGCGCATCTGTTCTCTTGAATGGGTGTGCATGTAGCGTTTGTCCAGTCCGTCCCGTTCGTGGTTGAGTAGCAGTGAGCGTCGGCTAAACCCCACATAGCAATCTATTCCAAAAACCATAAAGTCTTTTATTTTTTAAATTGGAATAAAAGACTCATGTTTACGGCTTCTGATCAACTTAATGTGACCCTCATTTGTGGGCCAACCGATATGCGTAAAGCCATTGATGGGCTATGCAATAGTGAGCGTCCGGGCATCACCATCTAGGCAAGCTCAAATTATTATCTATTACTTTTTTCCATTTCTGAGTGGCGTAAAACGACAAGTGGGTCTAAGGTTATAGATAGACAGAGAGCAAGGGATTGTTCAAGCCTCCAGGACGGAGGCTCTGTCTTCTTTCAGGATGATTCCTTGCAGCAAGGAGGCTGCAAAAAAGTCTCTTCACTTACCTCTTCTT
>NZ_JBAKAS010000009.1:0-164824 GCF_038155025.1 Marinomonas sp. TI.3.20
AATCCCTTGCTCTCTGTCTATCTATAACCTTAGATCCACTTGTCGTTTTACGCCACTCAGAAATGAAAAAAAGTAATAGATAATAATTTGAGCTTGCCTAGGTGGTGATGCCCGGACGCTCACGTTTCACATGCTCTTGCAATACGGCGGCTACTGACTAACCCGCGTGAATAACCAAACAAGACAATTTTCAACATCACAGACGGAGGGTAAGCCGCAGCGCCACCATTATCGTTGTTGTACCATTCATCAAAAGACGTTAAATCAAGATGTTTATCGACAATATGGGAAAGCGCGTATTCAAATGTACCGGGGATAATTTGTTGTGCAAAATCAACGGGGATGAATTTACTTTGGCAGGATAAGTCAGGTTTATAATTCGCCATCACGTTCAACTGTAGAGAATAATAGTGATTAGATAATAGACTATCAAAAAGAACATAAAAATGTTCTTTTTTGGAGAAATTCTACAGCCTCAACGCCTAAATAAGAGGCTAAAAATTGTGGGCTAAAATCGCGAAGCGATAGCCCGCTGTTTTTAGTCCTTTTAATTGACTTGTTATACGTTTTTTTGAGAAAAATGTTCAATTACTTTCATACCAACAACACTATTTCGATGGCCAAAGAAATTTAGATATTTTTTAATATCAGATGTCCCACTTTGGCTCAAGATAAGCTTATTGACCATAGAACGAATTCCAAATTGATTGGAAAGTGTATTTATAGGTTGCCCTTTCATTGCAACCTTAAGTACACCAATACCAGCAGTAAACGTAGGTGCATTGGTATCTACGGTCCCCATTGTGGAATCGACATATTGAGAGATAGAATGGAGGATTTTAGAAAAATTAGCTTTATCCTTATAACTACCATCACTTAAGGATAATTGATAACAATTAAGCCAGCCCCTTAATTCTTGGTATTCTCCTCTTAGCTCTAGAGCAACTGTAATCAGATCTTTTGCTGAGTTTGATTCTTGTATAACACGAATGGGCAAAGGTAGCATGCTCACATTTAGTGCATATAACTCTGAGCTAGAAGTATGATGCGAAGAAATAGAAGCTCTTTTATCGGACACGAAATCATTTAACTTTAAAACCGAGTCCTCATTAGAAAGTAAAATTCCAGCTTCTGTAAATAAACGCTTTCTAACAGGGTGAGGTGTGTAACCTTTTTCATATACAAACCCTCTAGCAAGCATACCGGCTCCACCCCAAAGTGTCTGTGAAAGGTAGCCATGCGGAGCAACTTTATTTTTTAGAAAACCTACACGGTTTTCTTCATGATCTTTCTTTAGGTCTGATGTAATACTCAAGCGGTCAATAAACTCATCACGAGGACCTTGAAGTTTTTTATAATCAACCAAAAATGGGTAAGGTCGAATAACACCTTGAGCAAGTGCATCTTGAAAAGGGTTGCCATTTTGATTCCACGTATGAATGAAATCTTCTTCCACTAAAATTTGGTCTCGAAGGATAATATCAGTGATAAAATCAAATAATGCTTCCGTATTGATAATGGCACTCGTACTGGCCTCATAAAAATAACAATCCTTCTCTTTATCGATAGTGATGTAGTGGGATTTACTTTCATCAATACCTGAGTTAATCAGCTCACCAATGTTTTGTAATGACCAATTATCAGCAATAACACTTTGACTCATTTAAAATCCTTGTAACTATTCTATATGCCAGACGGCTTAAACGTATAACAATTAAGGGTTATACGGCAGCGTAGCTGCGGCTATAACCCACTGTTGAACGGCTGCGGTCTATATAGGGAATTTGCTTTTTTCATGGTGGGACGTCCCTGTTAAATAACTCGCTTAATACCAAAGATTGTTTGGACTATGCCGCTTCAGATCGTCTTTGATCGCCGCTATGTTGGTTCTTTACGTGCCCTTTTGTAGCGTGATTTGACCAGATAGGCAAGCGATTACCTCAAACCTTATAACCTGATCTGTTTTTATACTCTGATCTCGCTTTGCGCTAACTGCCATTGTCCCATGGCAGCATGATGCGAACCCGCCCTATCTCCTTACTCGCAGTATACATCGCCAAGATACATCACAGTACTCTCGCCACAAGCAGGGCATGAGCAACTTGATTCAGCCGTCTTTTCACTGTCTTCCTTGGTTCGTGGCTCGGGTTTTTGAGGTCAGCTGTTTTCGCAATTGGTGTTCTTCATTCGATGCAACGAAGTTGCGCGACTTGATGACGTTTCTGAGGCCGTGTTTGATGATGTCTCTCCATCTAAAAAGGCGCTAAGCACCTTCCTTAAATGATCGACGTACAAAAGCTTTCCTGTGCTACGGAAACGATACGCTAAAGATCTTAAAGCGCATTTTTGGTTACTTTTTGGGCGCTAGCAAAAAGTTACACGCTCAGCAGAGCGGAATAAAGGTTAGGAATGCAAAGCGTTTGAATGGAACGCACAAAACCAATAGCCCCTTAGTCGAGAAAGGCTTAGTTCGACCCTGAGCTGTGAGGTCGAGGTCAGGTCAAAGCCCTTTTTGCAGCAGTATTTCTGGCTACAAAAGGTCTGTAGGGCAAAAAGGGGTTCGACCCTGAGCCGTGCATAACGTCACTGATTATTTCGATTTTAACCGATGATTGGCTTTAGATATTCTCCAGTTACCGGCCGCTCTTTTTTAGGTATTCCAACCCACAAGTTCTAGTTCCAGTGCACCCCATCCTAGCCCCTTGGAAGAAAAAAGGGGAAGGTACAAGCCATCGTATCCATTCAGTTTCGCGGTTATAAATCCTTGTAAAAGAGTTGCTTCAAGTAAGGTCAATCGGTGTTTTCGATGAGGTAGGCGTTTTTTTTGAGGAGGAAATCTCGAAGAGAAACGCCGATTGAGCTGGTAGTGGTCGAGTGGTGAGGTGAAAGACGTGGTTAAATTCCTTTCAAGACCCATTACTATTTCGCTATTCTTACGCCGATGATTACTGAGCATTCTGATGTTGCTGCTGAGTAGAAGCTGGATACTAAATACGCACACGGTGAGATAAGGGCGTCTATTCTTTCGTTCATGCCAGTAAAGGCTTCGAATGTAACACGACCACTTGCTAGGTAGATTCCACCAGAGTGCTGTTCTGCTGGCGTTGTTTCTAGAAATTGAAACAGGCTTGCTTCGTCATCAAAAGCGAGAAGGTAATCCGCCTCGTCCGCCAGTAATCTAATGTCTGCAATACCAATGTTATTCGGCATTTCATAGCTGTCTAATTTGCCTTTTACATTTTCTATGACATTCCAAACAACCGCGTCATCGTTTGATGGATTCCCCACAAATGCCACTATGCAGCCTACCGCACCACAAGCCGTGGTTATCATGTCAATCTGTTGAGGAGTGGCACCACTGACCAGCAATAAATCGAGACGACTGTCTGAAATAATGCCGCAAGATGCACTTGTCGATAGGGATTCAAGAGGGATGAAAAAATCCATTTCTTGTGCTTTATTCGTCGTGGCGGCTATGCCGATTCTTACCACGTCTCGTTCTACTTCAAACATCACCACTCCCTAGTTTTTCAATTAAAGTACAATAAGATAACGAATAAAACCATTACTTTTAGACGACTAACATAGCCAACACCTGCCTTAGGTTTGCTTAAATCATCTCGGGCTGGTGTCGTTTAATACAAAAGCTCACCACGCCTATCTAGCGGGCCCTTGTCTCTTTGTTAAGAAAGAAAAGGTAGGTTATTTCTGCTCTGTAGATTCTTATTCTTGTTTTCTATAAGGTATCCCTATGACGTATTATGCGATAAGCCTGTTGGGTATTCGAGTATAGTAATGACAGTAGAATTTAAGGTAATTCAAATGATGCAATGGTTAATAATGGCGCTATTGTTAGGTGCCACGGGCTCCGTATTCGCTTCAACAATATTCTCTCCCGCTTCTGGTGTCGTATGCGATAAAAAATCGAATTATTGTGTCGATGAACAAGGAATATCTATGGGGCTGACCAAACAGTATCTTGGCCAGAAAGCTCAAGACGCCTTGATGAATGTCATTGGTGATGGGGTTGGTGTTAGCTTAACTGAGTATACACTGAGCAATGGTGTCTATTGCGACTCGAATAAGAAGCAATGCTATGTGGACCGTTATTATCCTCAAACAAAAGAAAAGTTTGAAAGAAAATTAACAATGGAAATTTTTGTGCCTATGACCACAAAGGAAAATCAAGTTCCCCAGTGTCAGGCGGATCAAATAAAGGCTCGTTTTGACAGTAAGAAAGGCGCCTTTGATGGCATGTCACAGCAAGGTTTCTTACTGATATTACGCAATCCCAGCAAGAAGGCCTGCACGCTTGAAGCCTTACCCACACTAGCGTTTAAAGATGCCAATAACACTACTCTTAACGTAAAACGGAACACACCTAAAGACCTGCCTTCAGAGCCAGTACTCTTGCCTGTTATCATCCAACCGGATAAAGAAGTGTCTATGCGCTTACACTGGGTATCGAGCAATGTATTTGATGACGCCCATTGCGTAACGCCAAATAAAACCGTCTTAACTCTTCAAGGTGGTACCGTCAGTTTGCCATTCAATCGTCAGATCTGTTCCCCAAAAGGAAACATCGCTTTCTTTGATCAAACCCAATTAGAACCCATGATCCAAGACAAATATTAAACCACTTCTATACCACTTTAAAAATCTGGTTACGTTCCAAGTAAAAATAACTAGCGTGGATCGTGTTAGAAGTTATTATTTCTCAGCTAAGAATTCGTCTACGGCACCTAACGCTTGAGTACCATAAATAATGGAAGGGCCGCCGCCCATCATGATAGCGACGCCTATCGTTTCAATCATTTCCTCTCTTGTTGCGCCGGCACGAAGTGAGGCTTTAGCATGTGCACCAATACAACCATCACAGCGTGCAGAAATAGCAATACTTAATGCCATGAGCTCTTTGACTTTACTGGATAACGCTCCCTCTTTCATGGAGGCTTTGTGTAATTCCATGAAGCCATCTAACACCGCTGGTGCGGATTTACGATATTCAGAAGACAGTGTTTTTTGATCATTATTGATTTCTTTATAGCTTTTCATAGCAAACTCTCCAGAATAAATTAGAAAAAACTAATGTACTCCGAAAAGCTGACCCAATAAAACCCATAACACCCAAATACTGATCTAACGCAATACTTAAATACGCTCTGCCGTTACTAAGTGTTTTCGTTTCGAGTAAGCGGTGTACACAAAAGACAAAATAAGACAAATAAACGCCGGTATGTATAAAGCATTAAACAAATAGACTCTGAATAAATAAGTCCCGAGCGTTCCACCCGTGATAAAGCCTGCAATGATCAGCAAGAAAAGAATCAATTTTCTTTTATCAAGCTCCTCACCTCTAAGTGCTGAGCCAAACATAATGCCTAAATCTGTAAAAATACCCGTCATATGAGTAGTTCGTACAATGGCTCCGCTGTACTTAGTGGCCAAAGCGTTTTGAACCCCACAAGCTGCAGAGGCGGCATAACAACCGTAATACGAGCCGTTCGAAAACAGGTAAATAGACCAAAAAATCAATAAAGCTTCGATTATCAAGGCTAAACCATAGTGGTGACCAAGCTTTAAAGTACGACTGTGTAGCAAGACACCTGATAACGAGGCGCCGAGCAAGAAAGACAATAGAACACCGGTGAGGTCTGCACTGGTTCTTAATGGCGCATCAAGGAAACTTGCACCGAGCAGCGTTACTGTACCGGAAAGATGAGAGATGGCCTGATGATCAAGACTAATCAGCCCTATGGCATTAATAAAACCCGCCACAAAAGCAAGAATAAACGCCCCGTATTCAATCCATTTTGGCAACCGTGAAATCAAGAGTCCTCCGAAATATAAATATTTAAAAGTAGATTGATTGGCCTGTCTAACCGCTGGCCTAGCCGAATAAATGTCCGTTGAGCCCAGCGTCAGATTCGGCGCCACTCAACCCCTCTATCCTATTCCTTTTCGAAGAAAATCGACACGGCAATGGTCAGCTTAGCGAGACCTTAAGCATAAAAGCACCTTATGGTCGATATATGACATACCAAAAAATCATTTCTATTTTTATAAGAAATGTATTTAACTGATATCACAACATTACCGGGTTCATCATTGGCCCTTTGTTTGTCTTTGTCGAATTCCTCTTTGTGCTGGGACTAAAACGAGAATGGGAAGAAAAAATCAACGTGTTTTGCAGCAAGAAAAATAGAGAAACAGTTTTACTGACCACAGTCAATTAGTTGCTCTTGTCATCTATGAATTTGGAGAATAAACTGATGAAACTGACGCTCTAGTCACTTACACTAATTTATTAAAGAGATGAATAATGAGAAAGCTATTAGCTATATTTGTGGTAGCACTGCTAACCACAGCTTCCTTTTCTACCTTAGCTTGTCCTAAAGGCGAACACCCATATGGTGGAACAGGTTCACACCACAAAGGCGGTTATTGCTCTTACTAAATAACCGATTATCACATAAAAAAAGCGACCCTTAAGTCGCTTTTTTTATGTAATAATTTTTATGAGTAACTTTGTCTTATTTATTGGTACAGCATCTCACGACGTGTTTTCGCTAGCACTTCTAATACTCTATTTTGTTGCGGATAGGTAAGCCCTGCGTCTTTCATTGCAGCAACTAATAAATCCACCGTGGTATTAAAATCCGCTTCGGTTATTTTTTGTCCTTGGTGAACTTTTAGCATGGTGTCACCCGTATATTGGCAAGGGCCACCCGTACTTACACAGAGATATTCAATAAACTTTTCACGAAACCTGTCTATATTCGTTTTGGCAAAATACTGATAAATAGTTCTATTAAAGCTAATTTCCTGAATGAAATTATCCGTAATTTTTATCATTACGGGTTGTCCGCCAACGTCATCATAGAGACTTTCAGATGCTTTATTCTGGTTCGCACAAGCAACTAAAAAAAGACAAAATATGAGCACTGACGCCTTGATAAAACTCACCATAAATACCCCGTCATTGAGAGATAAAGACCTGCTTGATCTTTTTGCGTGGCCACTGTTCCAAGGTCTACATACGCGGCGGTAAGGTTGAAATTTTTGTTCGGATTATAACTAACAAATACATCTTTCCAATCGTCTTCTTCGACTCTAGAAAGGTTATTGGGCTTTTGACGATATTCCATGCCCACTACCCATTTTGGCGAGAGCAATAGGCCGACACTGCCTTCCATCACCATTTGGTAGTGATTGTTGTCGTCTCCGCCGAAGCCCAACAAGCCCATCTCATTGGCCTTGGTTGCACGTGCGGTGAGATTCCAAATAAGATCATACCCAGCAACAAGGCCAAGGTGCACTTTTGTCGCCGCTAAGTATAAGTCTGTGCCACTGTCTTTCTTTGCACCTAGGTAAGACGCTACCGTGTTTTGATCCAAGCTTTTATGCTGCAACCCAATGCTTACTTGTGGGTAATCCGAGTAAACAAGGTCACCGAATAGTCGAACCTTTGCACCCAAGATATTTTGCTTAATCTCACCAACACCTAACGCTTTATTTAGAGAAACGGGTAAATGAAATGTTTGCTGAGCATAACTTAGCTCAACACGATCATAAAAACTGCTCGCAATACCTATTGAAGAAAGTCGATAGTCGGTTACGTCCACATTAGTCATAAACACAGAGGCCGATGTTTCATCGCGGGTATCGTAACCCGCTAACGTCGCCCATGGGACTAGACCGCCGCCACCGCTGCCTTCTATTTGGGATAATCCTGCGGTTGCTAACAACTTTCCAGCATCTGCCATAACGCTGGTTGCACTTGTCATAACGCATAATAAACTCAGCGTTTTCAGCCCTGTTATTCTCATTCTAATCCTTTTTTATTTCGGCAATAATGGCAAAATGACATTCTTGCCATTTGCAGCTAAGCGCCATAACATCTTTGTTATTAGGATTGTTATGACTTCCCCTTCCGTTAGATAGTCCCTTTTAAAACTTTTTGCCAAAACTTGTGGCTTGTTTATGCTCTGCTTGTTTCGCGCTAGGTAATAAATCTAGCATAATCGTTTGGCTCGCCTCTTCACCCAAAACCAAGGTTTTTGTTGAATTAATCGTTGAGGATAAATTTTCATCCCAAATATTAATTCGATCTCCTGCATTAGCAGGGAGAGTGGCCTTACCATTTTTATCGGTTTTGATCACAAATTCATGGTTGGCCACATAAATATAACCAATCATATCATCATGAATATTACAGCCTAAAACCACCAAACCCGGCTTATCAAATAAGATAGGAGCGGTCGAGTTGCCTTTATAAAGTTTAATTTGAAACGCTTTTGGCGCCGAAAAACTATAAACATTATGGCGAATATCATCGCTATTTGGAAAACTGACAGACTGACCTTTCTGAATCACTAGTACTCGAGGGCTAAATTGGACATTTACCTGATCCATAACTGCAATGCTATCTGGTGTTTTCTGCTCATGATTTGGCAAGGTAATAACAGCATTAGGCACTGGTTGGTGATTTTCATCGATGACTTGGACACTAATATCTGCCCAGGCATTGTGTATTGTGAAGACGAGCGCCATGACCAAAAAAGGTTTCATGATTTTATCCATTACGTACTTACTCCGCTTGGTCATTTTCAATGATAAGCCAATCACTTAGCTTGCTAAAATAAAGACATCAGGTATTTAAATACGTTCCTTAACCGCTACTTCTCACTTATTTCTAAAGCGACTTCCCAACTTTTAATAAAGCGGCGTTGCTTTGCATAATCGCGACCGACTAGCAGCTGCTGATCCATCTCAATGACACGCTTTGGCCCCGGAGCTTCAACTATATAAGGCGTTTTCACTGAGGTCATTTCGGGGAGAATGGGAAACAACAGCGCTTGTTTTTGCATGATTTTTTGCACATCATCCGACAATAGGAAGTCTAAGAAATGCCCCGCATCCTCAAGGTTAGGGGCATTTTTAGGGATTAATGCGACTCGCATTACCATCAAGGTATAATCTTTCGGCAAAATCATTTTAAGACGAGGATCAGTACGCGCTCGCTGTGAAGCGTATGAGCCTAATAAGTTGTACCCCAGTACTAATTTACCACTGGCAACGTCGTCTATTATTTCGTGGGTGCAGCAATAAGTTTGTAATTTATGACTGCCGAAAGCTTCAATCAAGCGCCCCCAAGTAGCATCCGCTTGACGCGCATCCTGGCTCGCTAATAAGTAGCCAACACCACTATTTCGGATATCATAAGTGCCAATTTTACCGGTCATTTTATCTTCGTATTGGCGAATGGCCTGCAACAAATCCTGCCGATCCTCTGGTAATTTTCCTGGATACTTATCTTTATTTACCAGCATAACGACAGGCTCAAGAGAAAAAGCAAACACTTGATTACGCCATTTTGCATCGCTTGGTAAACGTGCGGTCGCATCGGACGAATAGGTCTGCACATAACCATCATTGGCCAATTTAAACTGTAAATCCATCGCACTGCTAATCACTAAACTGGCACTGGGGTTGGCCTTTTCTTGAATCGTTTTTTTATACAATTCAAGTGTGTTTACATCTAAATACGAAACACGAACATCAGGATGGAGCGTGACGAAACGCTCTAACAAGGGGGAGAAAGACGCTAAATCCAATGAAGAGTTTATACGTAGCACCCGTGTTGCATCGGGTTTCCCAAACCAAACTGGTTCTGCTTTTAGCGCATTTGATAAAAACAAACAGCCAACACAGATAATAACGATTAATCCCTTCATATGGTCACTCCCACTTTGAATTTAGCAATATCAATCTGAAAGGTCGTGCCTTTGGGTTCGGTATTTAAAATACGAATACGTGCAGTATGATGGTCAACGATATCTTTAACCATCGCCAAGCCAACGCCGCTGCCTGCAATGTCATAACGCCCTCGATAAAAGCGCTCGAACACTCGCTCTTTCTCATCGTCAGGGATACCTTCACCATGATCAATAACTTGGATACGATAATAGGAGGCAAATTCAGCCACAGTCACCACGACTTCGGTCGCTTGCTGCTCTCCTTGGTTACTGTAGCGCACCGCATTTTCAATTAAGTTCTGCATCATTTGCTGCAAAGCAAATCCATCACCTAACACAGTCGCGTTGCTTAACTCAGTGTCTAAAGACAGGCTAACGCCTTGATGAAGTGCAGTCACAGCTTGTTCCCGACACGATGCCGCAATAGGCACTAATAGGTCGATAGGCTCTCGATGACGCGTTTGCATACGATGGGAAACCACCGCTTGATTCAATAACAAAGTGACGGTTTGGCTCAATGCATCGCACTGATTAACAATGTCTTCTAATACCTGATGCTGTCGTTCTGGCGACGTTTGGTCACGAGCGTTTTCTGCTAATGCTCGTAGCCCTGCAAGTGGTGTTCGTAATTGATGAGCAGCATCGGCGGTGTAATGCTCTAATTGCTCTAAGTTAACTTGAAGGCGCGACATAAAATGATTAATTGCCACTTTCAAATGGTGGGTTTCTTTGGGTGTTTTGATGTCTAACGGAGTCAGATCACCGGGAGATCGCTCTTCTAATACGTGCCCAATACGGTGTAAAGGACGAAGCACTAAGTGGCTACCGATGACAATGAGTGCAATGGCGGCTAAGGCAATTATCAATACAATATCGACCGCACGCTGTGTCACTGATGAAGCAAGCTCCTCCCGAGATAAACGCGTTTGCCCTAGAATAATACGAACCGTCCCAGTGGCATCAGGCTCAATTAAGTGCCGCTCGAGAAAAGCAAAGCGTACTTTTTCACCGGAGTATTGGCGATTGAAAAACTGAACCTTATCGTAAATAGGCTCTTCTGGCGGGGTAATGTCTAAATCTTTATAACCAGTAATAAAGCCCTGATCTGAGCTTTCTACCTTGTAAAAAACCTTGTCGTCATTGGCTTGGGCAAGTGTGGCAAAAGCGGACCAAGGAATATCAATACTGACTTCATTATTGATCAAGCCAACATTTTCATCCATTTGCAGCAAAGCACTGCGCAGTAAGCGAT
Source organism: Marinomonas sp. TI.3.20 (assembly GCF_038155025.1). Taxonomy (NCBI): domain Bacteria; kingdom Pseudomonadati; phylum Pseudomonadota; class Gammaproteobacteria; order Oceanospirillales; family Oceanospirillaceae; genus Marinomonas; species Marinomonas sp. TI.3.20. Next base: position 11,011 of record NZ_JBAKAS010000009.1, read on the forward strand.
CGTAAGATAAATCAGCCAAACGATTACTGTAATCAAACACAAAGCTAATCGCCAATGCCGCGATAATACTAATGACTAAGCTACCAACCACTATAAAGCGAAAACGCAATGACGGCGCTCGCTTCAGCGCTTCGCGTTCTTCGCTGAGATTCCTTTCAGTGGGGCTTTGGTTTTGTAGTGATTTCTGCCACATAGCCAATTCCTCTTAGGGTACTAATGGCAAGGTCACCTTGCGATAACTTTTTACGCAAACGCCCGACATACAACTCAATGGCGTTCGCACTGGGGGCTTCATCGAAATTAAACAGGTGATCAGTAATTTCATCCTTGCTTAATACTCTGCCTAGATGACCAAGAAAAATCTCTAACAACCGAAACTCTCGGTTGGTCACTGCCGTCAATTCACCACAGACAAATACCTGACGACTGTCACGATTTACGGTGATGTTTCCATGTTCAGTAACGTTCGTCGCGTACCCTTGCTTACGCCTCAATAACGCACGGCAGCGCGCTTCCAGCTCACCAAAATCGAAAGGCTTAGTGAGGTAATCATCTGCACCTTCGTCTAACAAGCGTATTCGATCATCGATTTGGTCGCGAGCTGTTAGAATCAAGATTGGTGTTGAATCGTCTCGTTGACGGAGCTTTTGAAGCAGTTGCAGACCGGATAAGCCGGGTAAATTCAAATCCAGTAAAATAAGATCAAATGTCTGGTATTTAAGTAAATCGTCGGCTCGCTTGCCGTCTCCGATCAAATCGACGCCATGGCCTAAGCTTGCTAAGCGCTCGCAAATGGCTTGCCCTAAAACTTGAGTATCTTCCACCACCAAAATTCGCATACTACGTGATTACCAAAGCTGTTTATTTCATCGCAAATTAAAAAAGCTTAACAAACAAAAAGTCCGAGCCGTTGACACGACTCGAACTTTTTTAAACTCACTTTGCGTAGTATTGCAGGTGTTAATCGTCTTGAACAGAATCTTTTGATTTACGCATTTTTGAACGCACAATAGGACCCACGATAAGAGGAAGAAGCAGCCCTAAGATTGCGACAGTCCATAAACCGATACTCAATCCACTGTTAAAAAGCACACTCCAATCACCATCGGAAAGAACCAAGGCATGACGTAAGCTTTTTTCCATTTCTGGCCCAAGCAACAACCCTAAGATCACAGGTACTAATGGAATGTCCACTTTACGTAAAATGTAGCCCAGCACGCCAAATGCCACCATAAAATACAAATCGGTTGGACTATGACTAACGGAATAAATACCCACAGAAGCGATCAAGGTCACCACTGGCATAAGGTATTTAGGCGGTACGCTCAACAACTTAACGAAGATGCCGACCATCGGAATGTTTAATAGAAGTAGCACAAAGTTACCAACGAACATCGCGGCAATAACGCCCCAAACAAGATCAGGGTTTTGTGTAAACAACATAGGACCCGGTGAAATATTTAACGAGATCAACATCGCTAATAACACCGCTGTGGTTCCGCTTCCTGGTACGCCTAATGTCAACATAGGAACTAACGCACCCGATGCCGCACCGTTATTACCAGACTCTGGCGCCGCGACACCACGTGGGTCACCTTTACCAAATTCGCCTTTATCAGAAATTTTCTTCTCTAACGAGTAGCTGATAAAAGACCCTAAAGAAGCACCAGCACCCGGTAAAACACCGGCGATAAAACCTAATATGCCACCACGAATTGAGGTTGGTAACACATTCAAAATATCACGAGCGGTTAGCTTAAGCTTATTAATCGCCACTTGCTTAAGGCCGTCTCCCGCATGACGCTCAAGGAAGAAGAACAACTCACTAATGGCGAACAAACCAACAATCGCAATAATGAAATCCACCCCTTCAAACAACTCAAGCATATTGAAGGTATACCGCTGAACACCGGTTGAAATATCAATACCGACAGTAGAAATCATCAAGCCAATCGCTGCGGCCATGACTGTTTTAACTTGATTCTTACCCGTTACACCACCTAGTGTCGCAAAGGCTAATACAAACAAAGCAAAGTATTCAGAAGGACCAAATTTAAGAGCAAATTTAGACAGGATCGGAGCAAGGATAACCAAGCCAATAGTCGCGATAAAACTACCAATAAAAGACGCAATAGCGGAAATAGCCAGCGCTTCGGCCGCCTTTCCCTTTAGCGCCATCGGATAACCATCCAAACACGTCATCATGGCTGGCTCATCACCAGGAATGTTCAGTAGGATAGAAGAAATACGACCGCCATACATGGCTCCGGCATACACAGACGTCAGCAAAATCAACGAAGACGTAGGCGATAACCCAAGACTAAAGGCAAGCGGTATTAAAATCGCAACGCCATTAGCAGGACCAAGGCCAGGTAAAGCACCAATTAGGGTACCTAAAATAGCCCCAATAACAGCGAACATGATGCTTTCAGGTGTCAATGCCACCGCAAAGCCATTCATCAGTAAACTCATTGTTTCCATGACTACAGCTCCAACAGACCTAAAGGCAGTGCAAGTTCTAGCACATTGTTAAATAAGAAGAAGATAATTACCGACGATACAACGCCTGTAATCAAACTCTTAACAAAGTTCGCTCCCATTCTCCAACTTAAAAAGCAGACAACAAAAGTCGCCGCTGGGATAAAGCCAATTGGCTCAATCGCCCAAGCGAACAAAAGAATCGACAACGCGACTACGATCAACTCGATTAACATTGGTACCGGTGACCATTTTTCATCTGGATCCGGTTTGACCATCATGTAAATCGCACTAATGGACATAACCACTGACAATATAATAGGAAAAGTTTCTGGGCCGACACTTTCTTGTCCGCCAAATGGAATGGGGAATTGCATCGCTCCCCAGCCGTAAGCAACGGCTAGGATCAGCATCAGCAAGCCAAACACACGGTCATTAATACGCATGTCTTTGCTCCGAATTAGTTAAATCGTTAGGGGGATAATCGTAAAGTAATATAGGGGGATAGAACTCCCCCTAACGGTCGAGGCTTACTTAATAAGACCGATATCTTTAGATAGAATTTTAATATCTAGCGTTTGATTGTTAACAAATTTTGTTAACTCTTCGCCTGATTTGTGGAATGGCATTAAACCATTTTTAGCCATAACACCTTTCCATTCTGGTGTTGCGTATAACTCATTCATAGTATTTACCCACCAATCGTAGGATGCTTTACTTGCATTGCCTGGTACGTAAAATCCACGCCAGTTTGGTGCAACAGAGCTAATACCTTGTTCTAGTGCCGTTGGGATCTTGTCGAATGGTGCTGGTAAACGTTTTTCAGAAAGTACCGCTAACACGCGCAAATCACCAGACGCCATAAAGCCTTTGACCTCTGAAATATCACCAGTAAATGCATCAATATGACCACCAACCACTTGTACCAAAGCTTCAGATCCACCACTAAATGCTAGGTAACGGATTTTCGGTAGGTTACCAACGTGTGCTTCCTTAGCTGTCATTAGGACTTTTAAATGATCCCAACCACCAGAGGCACTACCACCAGCAAATTTTACCGCTGAAGGGTCTTTTTTAAGCGCATTCATCATCTGTGTAAGTGATGTGTATTTAGAATCTTTGCCTACTGCGATAACACCGTAATCTGCCCCTAATGTAGCAACCCAACGAACTTGGTCAGTGTGCATACCAGGGAACTGGCCTTGTGCTAGGCGCGTTGTTGTAGCCGTACTCGCTGCAACAATAAGATTCTCATCGGTAGCTCGTTTACTCACTGTATGTGCAAAAGCAACACCACCGCCCGCTCCGCCCATATTGATAGTTTGGACGTTTCCTTTAATGTAATCCTGATCAACTAGTACTTTACCGACACTACGACAAGTAAAATCCCAGCCGCCACCAGGTGCTGCAGGAGCAATACAATCAACGCTGCGGTTAGGCTCAAATGCTTGGGCTTGGCTTACGGCTGAAAGTGCGACAACACTTGAAAGAAGAACAGTCTTTAAGGACATTTTAGTTAGCATGGTTTTCTCCTGCTTGTTATTTTTTTATTAGCGAGCTTTAGCCTGAGCCTCAAACATCAAGGTTTGCGTACTCCAAACTAGACACCCGACAATACATCCCAAAACTGTCACCATCCTGTCATGTGTGATTTATATCAATAGAATGTGTAAAAAAATCTTACAGGCGCACTAATTTCTCCTCACGATATCAATAAAAAGGATAGCAGTGCCGATATCAAGAATTGCAGTTTTAGTCTTTGGATTAGGGTGGAAAAACCTCTACTGCTTGGGAAACCATCTATTTCCTAGTAACGGTCTAATAAAAATGGAGACAAAAAAAGTGCCTCATAGAAGCACCTTTGATTAAAACAGGACCAATCTGGTTATGCGTGTAACCAGATAGATATTTTATGCTACGTGATACAAGGTGCGTGGCACACTTTGTAGATAGGATTCCATCTCAGCCATACCATTTGGTTGGTCAACTCTCACATTTAAGTCTCGCATGGTGCTGCCAAAAGCGTGCAAGGTACGGAACAAGTTATGTTCACGGCATTGCTCGCCCATTTGACCAATGCGCACAATCGGCTGACCAAATGAGCCGGCAATTTCAACTCGATACGCATCGGAAATATGACGGCAAATACCCCCTGCCGTCAGCCCTTCGGGAATATTAATACCAACAACTGAATTTAATCGCGAAGACGATGGTATAAAAAGCTCTAACCCCATCCCTTCAATACCAGCCTGTAAAGCTTTGGAACAACGCAAATGACGAGCAAACCGTTGCTCTAAAGTTTCATCGCACACCAGTTTAAGCGCTTCATGTAGAGCCATAATCCCCGATACAGGCGCCGTGTAATGATAACCGTCTTTATGCCAAAAGTTTTCTGCTAGCTGAGCATCAAAACACCATTGCACAACCGGTTTAGTTCGAGATTTTACTTTGGTCCATGCGTCATTTGAAAAAGCCAGCAAAGAAACGCCGGGAATAGAAGACAACCCTTTCTGACCACCTGTAATCACAACATCAATTTGCCACTCGTCCATTTTCAACGGCATAGTACTCAATGTACAAACCGCATCTACCATCACTAAACAGTCATAAGATTTGGCAATTTTTGCAATGGTTTCTAGAGTGTGGTTGAACACCGTATTAGAGGTTTCACCTTGCACTAAACTCAACACTTTAGGCCGTACTTTTTCAATCGCCTTTCTCACCAATTCTGGATCAGCGGCTTCTAATACAGGCACATGCAGTTCATGAACATCTGCGCCGATACGTGTCGCCATTTCTGCCATTCGATGGCTAAAAAAGCCGTTGTTAATACACAGAATTTTTTCACCGGGCTCTAATAAATTAGACACGGCCATTTCCATTGCCGCAGAAGCAGGACCTGCCACGCCTAATACCCATTTTGATTCCGTCTGAAAGACATACCTCGCCATTGCTTTTACTTGATGAATTACCTGCGCCATAACACTCCCTAAGTGGTTAATAACCACTGAGTTCGCCTTAGCGACACACTCTGGAATTGGCACTGGCCCAGCGCCCATCATTAATAATGGTTCGCGCGGAAGAATGTCATCTAGTGATTTCACCTGGGGACGAGGAATGCCCATTGGCGATGAAGCAATCATAATTTACAACCTATTGATTAATTATTACGATGAAAGAGACTTTGAAAAGTTAACGCACATTTTTTGCACTTTAGTAGCAGAAAATATCGTTTTTATATTTTTTTCAAAATAATGTTCGGAAATAATACAATATTCTCGTATTAAAAAAGAGATATCAGCAGTAAAACAGTACGATATTTCACACCTTCTCAATTTTGCCCTACATCTGACTTGCATCTTCTTAACCAAGCAGTGTTTTTTACTCTCTTCTCTGCGTAATTTACTCTACGAGTTTCACTAATCTGTGCGATAATTCAAGAAATCCCCTATTCAGGAACAGGTTATGAATACTTGTGGTATCGAAATCAAAGGCAGCGAAGTCATCCTTTGTCTTTTGTCGAAACAAGAAGGTCTCTTTCAGATCGCTGATTGTCGCCAGATTCGTCATACATTGAGCAATCCAAATAGCAGTGAAAGCGTGCGAAAATTTCAGTTTATGCTGAAGAAACTGTTTGAAGATTACAAAGTCTCACGAGCCGTCATTCGTGAACGCCCTACTAAAGGCAAATTTGCTGGTAGCGCCGTCGGTTTCAAAATCGAAGCGTGCATTCAATTAATCGACACCGTCGATGTTGAGTTGCTAACTGGCGCAAAAGTAAAAGACATAGTGAAAGACAACCCTTTCCCTGTACCATTTAAATCAACAGGACTTAAAGCATTCCAAGAAGGTGCTTTCACTGTTGCATATGCAGCGCTTAGCGAAGTTCAGTAGTAAGTAAGTTCTCTGCTATAGAAATCAAAAAAGGAGAAAAACGATCCTTTCGTTTTTCTCCTTTTTTATATTCGCAAAATACCTCAACGCCTACTCAGAAAACTCTTATCTAGATAGCACTAAAATACCGCCCCATCAAACAGACGATTCTGATGCACACAAGACATCCAAATTAGCGCAAAGGCAAAAATACGCACCATTTCTGTGCGAAAAATATTATTTTCGCTTACCAACTAAGACAATCAAAACACCACCTAACACCGCCGCTGACGCCAGAATCAAGTGCAAAGTCACGCTTTCATTAGCGAAAATAACACCGCCTAATGTCGCAATAATTGGTACTAATAGTTGCAATACCGCCGCCACAGACGCACTCATGTGTGCCAGCACCGCATACCAAATCGCGTAACCCAATCCAGACATAATCGAACCAGATGCAACCGCCAACCAAAACCCTTTTAGGGTGATGTCGAGCTGAAAACCAACACAAACCAGCACGATTAACAGCAACGGAAGCGTACGCACAAAGTTAGACGCCGTGGCAAACAATGGCTTGGTCACTTTTTTACCATGCCAGGTATAAATCCCCCATGCGATACCCGCTAAAGCCATTAGCACAAAGCCGATAGCAGACGGCGTTGAAAGCGTCGGCAATACTAGATAAACAAAACCGGAAAACGCCACCGCAAGCCCCAACCACTCTAGCCATTTCATCCGATGCCCATTGATAAAAGACAATAAAATCAAGGTAATCTGCACTGCGCCAAATAAAATAAGGGCACCAATACCTGTGGCTAATGAAACGTACGCGTAAGAAAAACCAAGCGCGTAAACGAACAACGCCAGAGCCGAGGGCCAACTGCCAGACAACCATGCTTGTTGCAATCGAGTTTTAACCGCTGGCGTGCTGTTCTTATCTCGATAAAAAAGACACAACACACATAACATCAAGGCACCACTGACCAATCTGACTAGGGTAAAAGACGCTGGATCAATTAAGGCACCAGAATCATTTTGCACCAGCGCCAGACGACATAAAACAGAGTTAGCAGCAAAAGCCACCAATGCCAAAAAAGTAGAAAATATTAATTTTAAGTTCATTGTCATATGTTTGTTCAATTAACGCGTTAGTGTCTAAACAGGAACTCAACAGCCCCGCACGAAAGGTTACTTTCACTGACTGGCACCAGATTTGCAAGATCAATGAATCATCTTTCACTGGAATAGTTTGAGTGAAATAGCAACGTTCGATAAATAAAATCCGTTGCCTAGCTAATTAGGAGGTATAAGATCATTTAACGTCGCAGGGCACAGATTTGCCTTTGCTCCTTTAAATAGGTCCTACAACAATGACTCGTCTTTTAGTATTTTCAGATCTCGATGGCACCTTACTTGACCATCATACTTACAGTTTCCAACCTGCTATACAGGCTTTTCAAGCACTTAAAACGCTTAGCATTCCTTGTATTTTAAACACCAGTAAAACCTACGCAGAATTAATCCAACTACGAACCAAGCTCGGCCACCAAGATCCATTTATCGTGGAAAATGGGGCGGCTATCTATCTTCCCAAACACCTAGGGTTGCCCATCGATGATCCCTTAGAAGATCACGGTGACTTTTGGTTAAAATCCTTCGGTCCAAACCGTCAAGCCTTGATCGATATAATCGATGATTGCAAAGCGCGTTACCGATTCCAAGGTTTTCATGACATGCAATGGCAGGACGTGGTTGATTTAACCGGACTGTCTGAAGCCAATGCCAAGCTTGCAATGCAACGAGAGTTTACCGAACCCATGGTATGGCAGGATTCGACCATCGCTCTGAGCCAATTAAATCAAGAGCTTGAAATAAAAGGGGTTCAAGTACAAAAAGGGGGACGCTTCACTCATTTGATGGGGAAAAACTGCGATAAAGCACGCGCAATGCTATGGCTAAGCGAACGCTACCAATCACATTATAAAGAAGCGGTCACCACTATGGCGCTTGGGGATGGCGAAAATGATATCGGCATGCTCAGTAAAGCAGACATTGCTGTGGTGATTCGCTCACCTGTTCACGCACCACTAGAAATCCCTAATCGTAATGATGCTTGGCTGACTGATGCCTATGGCCCTGAAGGGTGGGCACAAGCTATTGATAAGGCACTGAGTAAACAAGGCATTCTTTAAAAAAACAGCCCTGCATAACATTGAAATACAAGCGTAAGGTACACGATTTTAGAAACCACTCACTTAGTACAACAATAACGTTCGTTATGCCGAGTCATAGCATAACGGCATTAGGAGAAATATTATGGGCGATTTTCATCAAAACGGAATCATCACCACATTACACAATTTAGCGCACCGCCCTCTTGAAGAAATGGAAAGAGAATTATGCGAGTTTTCTAAAACTCGGCCTATGTCTCTTATTCTTCCTTGCTTATATTCCGAATTAGAAACCGATGCGATGCCGAATATTATTGAGCATCTGAAAAAAGTCACGTATTTAGAAGAAATAATCATTGGCCTAGACCGTGCTACTGAAGAACAATATCGCCACGCTCTGGAGTTTTTCAGCGTACTGCCGCAAAAACACAAAGTATTGTGGAACGACGGCCCTCGATTGCGCGCAATTGATAGCGTATTAAAAGGCGAGCATCTTTCGCCTTCTGCTCCTGGTAAAGGTCGTAATGTCTGGTTTTGTATGGGCTACAACTTAGCCGCGGGGAAAGCCGAATCTATCGCTATGCATGATTGCGATATCGTCACCTATGATAGAGAGCTATTAGCTCGCTTAATTTACCCCGTTGCCAATCCAAGGTTTAACTACGAATTCTGTAAAGGTTTTTATTCTCGTACTGCTAACGGCAAGATGAACGGTCGCGTCAGTCGCTTATTAGTTACTCCTCTGCTCTACTCATTGAAAAAAGTCTTCGGTAACTTGGAGTATTTGGATTATCTAGATAGCTATCGTTATCCATTAGCCGGTGAGTTTTCTTTCCGTCGCGATGTGATGACGGATATTCGTATTCCGAGCGATTGGGGCTTAGAAATTGGCGTACTGAGCGAAATGCAACGTAACTACTCTAATAACCGTTTATGCCAAGTTGATATTGCCGATGTTTACGACCATAAACACCAAGATCTGTCAGCAGAAAATGATGATGGAGGATTGTCTAAAATGTCCATCGACATCACCAAAGCAATTTTCAGAAAGCTGGCAACAAACGGTATTATCTTTAATCAAGAGACCTTCCGTACTATCAAGGCAACTTACTATCGAGTGGCATTAGACTTTATTGAAACTTACCGCAACGACGCAGAAATTAATGGCCTTAAGTTAGATGTACACTTGGAAGAACAAGCAGTTGAGCTGTTCGCCGGTAATATTATGAAAGCCGGTGAAATGTATCTCGCTAACCCAATGGAGGCTCCATTTATTCCAAGCTGGAACCGTGTCGTTAGTGCTTTCCCTGGCGTAATGAACCAACTCGCTCTTGCTGTTGAACAAGATATGAATGAATTCGGAGCAAAATAAACACTCTTTTCACAACAGTACCAAGTTCTGTTAAATAACAGGACTTGGATTTCCTTTTTCAAATTTATTACAGGTAGGTTGTCATGGAAAATGCTGCGCCCTCTCAATTAGAACAACGACTTATGGCTCATTTGCAAACCTTGTACCCTAATTATGATGCAAGTGAACTTGCCCGCACCTGCCTTGCGAGGTTTAACCTTGACCCAAAAACAGAGTCCCCACGACCCCATCTAAATTTATGGGATCAATCCGACATTATGCTTATCACCTACGCAGATACCTTGCGCACTGAAGGTGAAGCACCATTAGCAACCCTGCAAAAGTTTATCAAAAACAAATTAACCGACTGTATTTCTGCGGTTCATTTATTGCCATTTTTCCCTTACAGCTCTGATGATGGTTTTAGTGTGATGGATTACACCACGGTAAACCCTGCCTCTGGCCGTTGGGGGCATATTTCAGAAATTGCCAAAGATTTTAAAGTAATGGGAGACTTAGTCATCAACCATTGCTCTAGCCGAAGCATGTGGTTTGAAAACTACAAAGCAGGCGTTAATCCAGGCGCAACGTTTTTTTATGAAGCCGACCCTAATGCCGATTTAAGCGCGGTCATTAGACCAAGAACATCCCCTTTATTGCGCGAAGTACAAACCAAAAATGGCGAAAAACATGTTTGGTGTACCTTCAGTCATGACCAAGTTGATCTGAACTTTGAAAACCCAGACGTACTCTTAGAGTTTCTCGGTATTATCCGTTTATATCTAGAAAAAGGCATTCGTTGGTTCCGTCTGGATGCGGTCGCTTTTTTATGGAAAATACCCGGCACGCCGTGCATCAACCTACCACAAACTCATGAAATGATTCGTTTATTGCGCTTAATGATCGAGCATTACGCGCCGGACTCCGTGATCATTACTGAAACCAATATTCCGAACCAAGAAAATCTGACCTACTTTGGTAACGCCAACGAAGCGCATTTAATTTACAACTTTTCTTTACCTCCGTTGCTTATTAACAGCTTAATTACGGGGAATTGCGCGCATCTCAAGCAATGGCTCATGTCTATGCCTCCAGCCCAGCAGGGGACGACTTATCTAAACTTTATCGCCTCTCATGACGGTATCGGTTTACGCCCTACGGAAGGCCTCTTATCTGAATGGGAGCTGGAAACACTGATCAATACCATGAAGCGCTTTGGCGGTCGTTTAAGCTCTAGAACCACACCACAAGGCGAGGCCAAGCCTTACGAAATAAACATTAGCTTATGGAATGCTTTGTCTGGTTCGGTACAGCAAGGACCGGATCAATGGCAGTTTGCACGCTTTATGTGTGCTGCTGGGGTAATGATGTCATTAGAAGGTGTTCCGGCCTTTTATATTCACAGCTTCTTTGGCACAGAAAACGATAATGAGCGTGTAGATAATACTGGTCAGTTCCGCTCCATTAATCGTCACATTTGGCAAATGGACGATTTAGAACACGCGCTAAACACGCCAACACATCATCAGAAAGTATTTAATGGGCTATCGCGTTTAACACAAATTCGTCGGGCTCAAACGTCTTTCCATCCTAATGCTACGCAATATGTACTGCACATGGGTGACAATCTATTTGCTTTCTGGCGCCAAAGTTTAGATCGACGCCAAAGCTTATTTGCAGTGTACAACATGACGGATCAGCCGCAGAGTTTTAACTTGTCAGAGCTTAACTTGATTGCTACCGACGATTGGAGAGATTTGATCACCGATCAAATTTATGAAGATCATTTAGCAACAGTCACGCTTATGCCTTATCAATTTGTTTGGCTTGCCAATAAAATAGGTAAGGTCAAACTTACTCAGCCTACCAGCAGTAATACTCAGTCGTAAAGCGTCCCACTCTCGGCATACTTTGCACTGATAACACCCAAATTTAAGTATAAACGCGGCCAAAGCCGCGTTTATACTGTTTTTTAGGTTCTGCTTACAACAACGCTAATGACTCACTGATTTAGAAAACAAATTAATCACCACGACTCCGGCAACAATAAAACTCATCCCTAACCAAGCGGCTAAATCCAGTTTCTCATTAGCAAATAAATAACCAAACAACGAAATCAGTACAACCCCCAATCCGGACCAAATAGCATAAGCAATCCCTGTGGGCATTGCTCGCATCACAATTGTCAGCAAATACAATGAAACAACATAACCAATCACAGTAATAGAACTGGGCACCAATCGAGTAAAAGAGTCCGATGCTTTCAGTGCCGTGGTGGCAATCACTTCACACAAAATCGCCACACATAAAATCAAATACGTCATATTACTCACTCGCTATAAAATAATGTCTTCCGCTAAGAATCCACCGGTTTGATGGGACCAGAGTTTGGCATAAATACCACCACGCTGGATTAACTCTTCATGAGTACCTTGTTCAGCGATTTCACCGCTATCCAACACTATTAAACGATCCATAGCCGCAATAGTAGACAGCCGATGGGCGATCGCAATCACAGTTTTACCTTCCATTAATCGGTAAAGACTTTCTTGAATAGCCGCTTCCACTTCAGAGTCGAGCGCCGAGGTGGCTTCATCCAAAACAAGTAAAGGAGCATCTTTTAGCAGCACTCGCGCAATGGCAATACGCTGACGCTGACCACCTGACAATTTAACGCCACGTTCACCGACCATGGCATCGTATCCTGCATTGCCAAAAGAATCTGTTAGCGTTTGAATGAAATCATGCGCTTCGGCTTGTTTTGCCGCCGCGATCATTTCTTCTTCACTGGCATCAGGACGACCATAAAGTAAATTTTCGCGTACCGTACGGTGCAATAAAGACGTGTCTTGCGTCACCATACCAATATTGGCTCGTAAGGTATCTTGTTGCACTTGGGTGATGTCTTGATCGTCAATCAAAATACGACCTGATTCAATATCATGAAACCGCATCAGCAAATTCACAATCGTTGATTTACCTGCACCAGAGCGGCCCACCACACCGATTTTCTCACCTGATTTTATGGACAAATTCAGGTTTTCGATAACTTTGCTGTCTTGTCGACCGTAATGAAAATGCACCTGCTCGAAGCGAATATCACCTTGCTTAACCAGTAATGGCTTAGCCCCCTCTTTGTCTTGAATTTGCAGTGGTTTGGATAACGTTTTCATGCCATCGGTTACCATACCGATATTCTCAAACAGCGAACTCACTTCCCACATAATCCATTGCGCCATGCCGTTTATTCGCAAAGATAAGCTGACCGCAATAGCAATCGCACCAATACTTATTTGGCCATATGTCCAAAGTAAAATAGCCACCCCAGCCACACTAAATGCCAGCACATAGTTACACACTTGCACGCCCACATTGAGCCCAGTTACCAAACGCATCTGCTGGTGAACCGTCTCTAAAAATCCATCCATTCCCTCTTTTGCATAACTGGCTTCGCGTTGAGTATGAGAAAACAGTTTTACTGTCGATGCATTAGTGTAGCTGTCTACAATACGACCCGTCATAGTAGAGCGCGCATCCGCTTGTTTCGTAGACACTCGTTTTAATCTAGGAACAAAATAGAACTGCAAAGCAATATAAATACCCAGCCAAACCAGCATCGGCAGCATTAGCCGATAATCTGCCTTGGCGATCAACACCAGCATGGAGGTGAAATACACCACGATATAAACTAAAACATCGAGTAATTTCATGACACTCTCGCGAACGGCTAACGAGGTTTGCATGACTTTGGTCGCCACTCGCCCAGCAAAATCATCTTGAAAGAAGGTGACACTTTGCTTAAGCACATAACGGTGTGCCAACCAACGTATGCGCATTGGGTAATTACCCAATAAGGTTTGATGAATAATGGCAGAATGCAAAAATGTCACCACTGGCATGACTAACAGCACCATTAAGGCCATGCCCAGTAAATGCGTCCCTTCTTCGGCAAAAAAAGTTTTAGGATTTTTCTCCACCAGCCAATCAACCAACTGCCCCATGAAACTGAACAAGGTCACTTCCAACATCGCAATGACTGCAGTAAGGACTGACATTAAGATTAAAGGAACTTCAACACCTTTTGAATAATATCGACAGAATGCATACAGCGTACTTGGCGCCTGAAAAGGCTCAGTATCAGGATAAGCTTCTATCCATCTTTCAAAAAAACGTAACATAACATTCCTTAGTAATTAGAGAGACGCCTCGAAATACGTGTTTAAAAGACACGCGAATTTCAGACGCTGATACAACAAGCGAATCAATTTATTTTTAATCTAACAGCAATAGAGTGAATAATATCGAAAGACAGCTAACAAAAGACGAAAGTAAGCAAACAATCAGTTTGCTTTCGTACTATTTGCACAATTAACAATCCACAGCCGATCATAAATGATTATAATTATCCCTGCATACATGGCGGATTTTTAATCAATTTTCCATCTCCAATTAATCTCATATTTTCGTTGAACCTATATGAAGCTAACTCTTCCCGTTATTCTTGTTCTTGGCTTATTATCAGGCTTAACACCTCTGGCAATAGACGCTTATTTACCCAGTATTCCATCCATAGCGAAAGACCTAAACACTGAAATAAGTTTGGTGCAGATGACTCTCAGTATGTATTTGATTGTCTTTGCTGTATTACAGCTTATTTTTGGCCCGCTTTCTGACGCTATTGGCCGCCGTAAAGTGGTGCTTAGTGGCCTTGGCTTCTTTTGTTTGGGCAGTATTATTTGTGCCTGCGCCCTAAATTATGAAATGTTAATTATTGGGCGCGCTATTCAAGCCGTCGGTGGGGCTGCTGTTGCTGTCAGTATTCCTGCGCTCGTCAAAGATAAAATGTCGACAAATCAATTTGCTAAAGCCATGTCTCTAGTAATGTTGACCATGTCTTTGGCTCCCCTTGTCGCGCCTATTTTAGGCGGTGCTATTCTGGTATTTTTAAATTGGCACTTTATCTTTGTCTTTCTCGCGATTATCTCAGCAATTGGCGCCGTCCTGTTTATTCGAACCATTCCTGAAACGCTGCACAAAGACCACCGTAAACCTTTGTCACTGTCTGGTGCCTTGCGTAATTATTACACGCTGTTAAAAAATCCAACGGTAATGGGATACATAGCGGCAGGCTCTTTTCATTTTGCGGGCATGATGTGTTTTATCACCGGTTCTTCTTATGTTTATATTGAACTCTACGATGTAAAACCTTCTCATTTTGGTTTTATATTCGCGTTAAACGTTATCGGCATGATGACAGCAACCACAATTAATAGCCGCATAGTGGAAAAAGTAGGCGTTGACAGTCTCATTAAATACGCTATTTCCATTCTCTTATGCGCTTCTATTAGCATGATTGTTATTAGTTTTTTCACTAAGCCACCGCTCGCAGTCATTGTTATCGCTTGCATATTTTTTATGGGCTCTATCGGCATACTTGGTAGTGGGTTTATGGCTGGTGCGATGCGAAATGCAGGTGATCATAATGGCAGTGTTGCGGCACTTGCAGGCTCTTTTCGTTTTTCTTCCGGTGCGTTAAGTGGTGTTGCGGTCAGTGTTTTTCATACCGGCACCTTTGCGCCTATGCTACTAATTATGGCGTTCTGTGGGATTTCTGCTTTTATTACGTATCAGCTTGTAAGTCGTCGATTCGAACCCGCTGTAAACAAACATTAATACTTTAATTTATAAAACCATTGATACTGCCTTGTTACTTAAAATGGAGCTCCTATGTTAAACAGCGAAACACTTTTAGCGAAATTAAAAGACTCACCACAACAGGTTCAATTTAAAGACGTCATTAGTGTCATTGAGACTGAGTACGATTTTACTCCTACTGACTTTTCTAATGGCCAACAAGCGAATGCCAAAAATGAAAACAATGGCTCTTGTAAAATTTTTTCCTTTGCGGCGCTTAACCAATTAAACCAAGAAGAAACGCTTCAGTTATTTGGTGATTTTTATCGTGTAGATGTACTGCAAAATCCAACAGCAAATGATCACCAAAACATCCGCCAATTTATGATTTCTGGCTGGAAAGGCATTACCTTTCAATCCCCTGCTCTGGTTAAAAAAGCCTAATAAAAAGCAGACTGGTCGACCTTGACGAGTCTGCTTTTCCACCTCCCCTTAGCGCTTCCTTCGTAAGACAAAATACGCTAGTGTTATGTCGTCTTAAAGGTGAGGTAATTATGGATTTATTAGCATTTGATTTAGACGGCACCTTATTGAACCGTCAGCAACGTCTTTCAGAATACACTTGCGACACCCTAAGACGCTTAGACGCGGCCGGTATTGCTTATACCGTGGCGACAGGCAGGACGCACTTTGCAGCCAAACCCTGCATTGCTGATCACGATTTCCCTCATTGGCAGATTTTTAAAAATGGTGTTGAATGGTGGAACCCTCAGGATAACTCCTATCGCCATCAAAACTTTCTCACACCAGATTTAATCACCGAGACCCTATTGGCATTTGCTGATCATCAAGTTACTCCGTTTGTTTTTTGTTTAGATCCAGATGGCTCACATAAGGTGTATCACGCACCTCTAAATGGTGATTTAAGTGACCATATCGCCAATGAGTTAGGTGCGCATGATCAGCTCAGCTTACACCCCATTGAGCAACTTTCTTCTGATGCCATTATTACTAATATTAGCGCCATGGGGCGACCTGACATGGTAGAGAGCCTTGTCTCTGATTGCCAAAAACACAACCATCTTACTGCCTATTCTGGTGGTGGCATTTATACAGCAGACGCCTACTGGCTAGACATTCATCACAGTAATGCTTGTAAAGGCTCTTCTTTGATGGAACTAAAAACGCAAATGGGTGCCCAACGAGTGATCGTGTTTGGTGATGGCGACAATGATTTGTCTATGTTTGAAGCATCTGATGAAGCTTTTGCGACAGAAAACGCACTTGAACATGTAAAAGAAGCCGCTAATAGCGTTATTGGTCATCATGATGAAGATGGCGTAGCGCGTTATTTAAGGAAAAGGTACGACCTTTAAGGCAGAAAGCTTGCTATAAATGAAATCGCCCCCATTTACTTAAATACAACAAAATGGACTTTACCCAGCCAGCATAATGGCCCATGATAGATTTAAGAAGAATAAGTTTGGAGAGACACTATGTTTGAATTTTTACTTTTCATTGCTGCTTGTACTGCGATTGCGGTTCTGGTCGTTAATGTGCAGAAACTTGCCTCTCAACCAAAGGTGAAACTGCAGCCAATCAAAATTGAACGCGAAACACCTCGAAAAAAAGTACCGACTCGTCGTCCATACTAAGACTTGTTCTTAATTATTTTTAAGCCATTTATCGCCTGATAAGTGGCTTTTCTATGCTTCCAGCTTAACTAATCCCATATTCTTTGAGTTTATTCGCGATAGCGCTATGACTTATTCCAACGGCTTTTGCTAAACGACGTGTGCTCGGGTTCTCAGGGTACAGCGCCTTTAGCAAACTCGCTTCAAACTGCTTAACTGTTTTATCTAGGGATCCATCCACCAACTCTAGAGACATAGTGCCACTATCTCCAGGTAATCTAATGTTTTCTGGTACCCACGTATTTAACTTATTCAGATTTAACGTTTGTAAACAGATATTTTGTAGCTCTTTTAAATTTCCGGGCCAAGAATAAAGAGACATTTTAAGCAGGGCTCCTTTGGAAATTTTCGGCATAGAAATAACGTAACGCTCCGCATAAAAAAGCACTGTTTGCTGAATTAAACCCGCTAAGTCTTCACGGCGCTCTTTTAATGAAGGAACATATAAAAACAAACTTGATAAAGCGAAATATAGCGCGGGATTCAATCCGTCATGCGCAATAAGCTGCGGCTCTTTTTGGGTCGTTAACGACACGACTCGACACGCACAATCAAAGCTAGTTGAAAATTCTGGATGTCGGTTCAACCAGTTAGCGAGCGATACTTGCACATCCGCTTGCAAATATTCGACGTCTTCAATCACGAGCCAACCATTAAACTGATCTAATTTGGCAATGTCCTTGATGGTGATATCACGAGCATGTCGAATGGTTATTTGACTATCTCGATCAACTTGTTCTTTTTGCCAGTGTTGAAACAAGGCCCGCACTAAATCTCTTTTACCCGTACCAATTTCTCCCTGAATAAGTAAAGGCTCCACCATATTCGTAAATGCCTTAGCGCGATTTAACATACTTCGCATTGCCGCACTTTTTATAACATCTGGTACAAAATATTTTCCTAGATGATTTTCTGCGTCCGGAACTTGTTTAAAATTAGCCGCCTGTCGGTCTAAACGAGCCTGCGACTTTAAATGAATAACACTTCCCGCCGGATTTTCACTCCCATATTCATCCGGTACAAAGATAGGTTTCATCTCAAGTAACAACGCCTTGTTACGAATACGGATACGCTTACTCACTCCATTAACAATGTCATCCCAAGTAACTTTGGCAAAGCTCACCCCCTTGATAAACTGCTGCAAAGGTCGGTGTAATAAATCTGCGATATCAACACCCAAATCTTGCGCTGCCAACTCTGTTGCCATCGTAATGACACCCTTCAGATCAACAGCAATCACACCATCAGGCAAGGCTTCTAGCAGTGTGTATAAGGAATTATGCTCGCGCTCAGAAGGTGTAAACATCACTCTTTTTACATCTTCTACACCTTCCAAACGACGCAATTCACCAAGCAGTTGCTGTAGCGTTGCAAAAGTAATATCTGGAAAACCACAATAGATACAATGATGTTTTGTGTCGGCTTCGATTAAGCGAATGTCTATGTGATGAGGAACAAAAATATCCAGTACTTCTCGCACCATGCCAATACGATCTTCACACTGTATTTCTAATCTCATGATATTCTCTTAACAGGTTTAAATTTAATCATAACCTAGACACTCGTTGACAAGGGTCGCTTGAGTGAAGGTGAAGAACTTAACAAAAGTAGCTCTTTTTGTGGGGAAAAGGTCTCATAAAGAGGCAGTACCGCAGCACCAAGGATCACCGCGACTGAATCCGCATGGGCAGAACAAATCTCTGGTACAGGTAAGACACTCTGCTGAACAAGAACCGATTGAATAGCATCAATCAACTTGCTCTGAACAACGTCAGGTAAGCGACCACCGACAACAATGGCTTCTGGGTCATATAAGGCGATGACCGCACTTAGCGCTGGTTGTATTTCAAATGCCACTTCTTGAGTCCATTGCATAATAACGCTTTGATTTTCTGTTTTATTCCAATCATCACCTTGCGGCCAGACTATCGACAACGCATTAAAAAAACGTTTTAACGAGGATATTGAGAGCGCTTCTAGTATCCATTTCCCATGTTTGCCCGTCGCTGTCGGAATCAAACCAAAGCTACCGGCTTTTCCATGCGCTCCAGAGTAACACTCTCCATCAGTGACAATACTGCCACCACAGGCAATACTGACGAACAAGTAGAAAAAATGTTTTCTTGGCACTCCAGTTGAAAATAGAAGCTCGCTGGTGGCCGCCGCTACGGCATCATTTTCCTTGTAACAGGGTAAACATGTTTGCTCACTAAGCCAGGTTTCAAAAGCCGGTGACTGCCAGTAAATCAATTCTGCTTGTAAGCCAACAAGATCTTCTCGCTGCTCAGTATTTGTGACTAAAGAGTCTAACCAAGCATCCATATAATCTGGTTTAGCCAAACCAATACCTTGAACTTTAGCCCAATCGTTTTGCAGCCTTGTTTTAACCTCAGAAATAAGTTCTTGAGCAATGTCTTTCGCAATTTTTTCCGTTGGAAAAGAAACCGTCCTTTCAAGAGATAATACACACTGACCGCTAAAATCAAGCAGTGCGGCACTAATATGGTCTCTATCTACGTTGATTCCCACCCCGTATGCACCTTGTTTATTAATGCTTAACTGTACCGATGGTTGACCTCGACGTCCTCTAACCTTGCCGTCAATCTTTAACAGCTCGCGCTCTAATAAAGAAGATGTGATGACAGAAATAGTTTGCGAACTCAATCCGGTTTGTTTGGCAATATGAACGCGAGACAGGCCTGGAGTTTGGCGAATCAATTGAAGAATGATGCGCTCATTATAAATACGACTCTGTTCTGAAGTACTACCGGATGATCTCATACACAACTGCTCTGTTATTAAGGGCGTAAAACTAACGATTTATTATTAATAAATCTAATTGATTTAATAATAAAAGGCGTTAGTATGCCATTGCATTCAATCTTATACATAACGAGATTTTAAAAATAAAAATTCAAATGCATTCCTATAATGCCCTAGCAAGGAAAACGCCATGAGCTACCTTCCAGACTTTCGCTCAACTGTTTTTTTAGATCAGCACATCAAATCGACCATGGATTTTTACCATCCGAATTGCATTGATCAGAACGGTGGTTTTTATCATTTTTTCAAAGATAATGGCGACATTTACGATCATGATACTCGCCATCTCGTCAGCAGTACTCGCTTTGCGTTTAATTACGCAAAGGCCTACCTAAATGAAGGCAAAAGCGAGTATTTAGAAGCCACTCGACATGGTTTGGCTTACTTACGCGAGCGTCATAAGCGTGATAATGGCGGTTACGTTTGGCTACTCAGCAAAGACGAAAACCTAGATGAAACCAACCACTGCTATGGTTTAGCGTTTGTCTTATTAGCCTATTCCACCGCCTACAAGGCCGGTATTGAGGAAGCCAAACCTTGGATTGCCGAAACCTTCGCGTTAATGGAAAGTCACTTCTGGGACGCCAAGTTCGAGCTGTATAAAGATGAGATTTCAGCCGATTGGCAAACCGTGTCACCATACCGTGGACAAAACGCTAACATGCACAGCTGTGAAGCACTGATCGCGGCGTTTGATGCCACTCAAGAACAACAATACCTAGATCGTGCATTACGCATTGCAGAAAATATTTGTCAGCGACAAGCCGCTCTGAGTAAGGGACAAATTTGGGAACATTACACTACAGAATGGGAAATTGATTGGGAATACAATAAACAAGACCCTAGAAACCTGTTCCGCCCTTGGGGTTTCCAGCCAGGACATCAAACTGAATGGTCTAAGTTATTGCTGCTAATCCAACAACGCAAACCACAAGATTGGCTAGTGCCAAAGGCCGTATCTCTTTTTGAGTTCGCCTGGTCTCAGTCTTGGGATGATAACAACGGCGGGCTATGCTACGGCTATGATACCGCAGGCAATGTCTGCGATGGTGACAAGTACTTTTGGGTACAAGCGGAATCCTTTGCGGCGGCGGCCATGCTCGCTTTAGAAACAAAAGAAGAACGCTACTGGCAGCGCTATGAGTCACTGTGGCAATACAGCTGGCAACACATGATTGATCATGAGTTTGGCGCTTGGTTCCGAATTTTACATCAAGACAACCGCGCCTACGACGATTGCAAAAGCCCAGCCGGAAAAACGGATTACCACACCATGGGCGCCTGCTATGAAGTAATAGAACAGCTTAATAAAACCAACTCAAACTAACGGCAATATTGAGGCTCATCGTTCTATTCATTGATAAAATGCAGTATGATGCAGCCCAATGCTAATCGACATGAGCCCCTTATGCAGTTAGATAAAATAGATCTTAACTTACTTCGTTATTTAGACTCTCTTTTACGAGAGCAAAATGTCACTCACGCGGCTAATCAGCTCGGTATTACCCAACCAGCTATGAGCAATGGCCTACGACGATTAAGAGATCTGTTTCACGACCCTTTATTGGTTCGTACTAGCGATGGCATGATGCCTACTGCTCTGTCTATACAATTACAGCCTCGCGTACAGCGCATTCTACAATCTGTCGATGAAGTACTTCATCTGGGTCAAAGCTTTGAGGCAGAATCCAGCTCTCGCGTGTTTCGAATTATGGCCAGCGATTACGCTGAAGCAACACTGATTCCGCCTTTAATGAAGAAACTACAAAGCGAAGCACCAAACGTCATTCTTGACGTCATGAATCCAAGCGACGTGAGTTTTCACGATGTAGAAAAAGGCAAAGTCGACTTAGTGATCAACCGCTTTGAAACGCTGCCACAGTCGTTTCATCAGAAATCCGTCTGGGTAGACCGCTTCTCTTGCTTAGTGCCTGCCAATTCAGACATCGCGAAAAATTTCACCTTAGAAACCTATCTTGCGTCTCCCCATGTGTGGGTGAGTAAGACCGGCTTTGGTGTTGGTGTTGGCATTCAACCTGAAGAAGTTCAAAAACTGGGTTGGGTAGACAGCTCTCTCGCGGATTTAGGCTATAAACGCAACATCCGATTATTTACTCGAAACTACAATGTCGCAATGAGGGCAACTGAGCAACTCGGTCTTATTGCAACACTACCATCGTTAGCGACCAAACTAATGGAGGGTAATAAAAACGTGATTGTGCTACCACCGCCTTTTGATATTCCACCGGTGGAACTAAAGATGCTTTGGAGCCCTTTATTACAACATGATCCCGGCCATATTTGGATAAGATCCACCATTGCTGGTTGTGCGAGAGCCATTGCAGAAAATCATAGTCTATAGAATACATTGGCTTTCTTCTTTAAAAGAAGAAATGTTGGCACTTAATCTGTAAGTGATTAATCTGTAAGTAACAATATAAAAAAACGAGCATGATGAATGCTCGTTTTTTTATATCTAAATATTATGTATTAGTAAGTACTATCTATAACTCATTAAGCTTATTTTTAGCCGCTTCTACATTTGAAAGCGTTGTTTCAAGGTCCGTCACAAAACCATTTTTAATGCTGTAACACCAACCATGTACATGCAGCTCTTGCCCACTCTTCCAAGCATTTTGAACGATACTACTTTGTGCAACATGAGAGACTTGCTCCATTACATTCAATTCGCACATCCGATCATAACGCTGATGATTATCTTCAATACTGTCTACTTCTTGCTTATGAAGACGATACACATCTTTAATATGGCGCAACCAATTATCAACCAAACCAAGCTCATCGGCGTCCATCGCAGCCTGAATGCCACCACAACCGTAATGACCAACAACCATAATGTGTTTAACTTTCAGTACATCAACGGCGAATTGAATAACAGATAAGCAGTTAAGATCAGTATGAACAACGACATTGGCTATATTTCGATGTACAAAAACTTCACCCGGAAGTAAATCAACAATTTGGTTGGCGGGCACACGGCTGTCTGCACAGCCAATCCACAAATATTCTGGCTTTTGCTGCTGAGACAATGTCTCAAAAAAAGTAGGGTCATCTTTGTTAACTTTTTCAGCCCATTCTCTATTTTTCTGAAAAAGATGATTCAAACTATTCGGCATTATGATCTCCCTCTATCGTTTTTTGATACCAACGAAAATTAATGTTTGCAGTTAAATTTAGTGTGCTTAATTTTTTCACCGCTTCCTTCCCCTCATAAGAGGCTTTGTGTATATGCGGTGTCATACATAAGAGGTGCTGTATTTCATCTTGCGAATTCAAAGTAAACGGATAATGAAGCGAGCTTTCTTTAACCAGCTTAAAACCGTCAACACCGCTACTGTGCGTTTCTTTAAAGGGGTGTATGCTTGGATAAAGGATTTGACGCAACTCGATTAGATGATCTTCACCGGACTCAACCAGCAATAGATAGCCTCGCTCAGAAAGCGTTCGATGAAATTCACTAAACACCGGAAAACCAAACAAACATAGCACCACATCCAAGCAAGCATCTGGCATGGGCAAGCTTGCGTTACTGCCCACTATCCAAGTGGTCTCTTTGTCTCGCTTACTGGCCGCGGCGACTGCCCATTTTGAAATATCTAAACCTAAACGATGTGTCTTTAACTCCTGCTTTTTAAACTCATCAGCTAAATGGTGAAGATAATATCCTTCGCCACATCCGGCATCTAAAATACGACAAGCGGCGCTTCCAGTAAAATCATCAGGCCACTGGTCAATAATATTTTTGACTACAGGAAAGTAATGACCAAGATTTAAAAAGAACTGTCGGTAAGAAACCATGTCCTTACTGTCGCCAGGGTCTTTGGAACGCTTATTTTGGACTGGCAATAGATTGATATAACCCGATTTGGCTATATCAAAGGAGTGTCCGTGAGCACAGACCAAACTTCGCTCTTGAAGGCTCAGCGGTAATCTGTCAATTGGGCAGGAGAGATGTTCAAACGTTGGCAAAATATTTCCGATGAATATAATTTTGCATTATTTTATGGGGATATCGCCTTATTAACAAGTCAACTAACACTTAGAAAAACAAAAGCGTCTATATAGGACGGTATTTTACATATTGCCTACATAATATTAGCGCTTAATGAACAGCCAGCATTGATGCTTGCCCCATCACATTAATATTCATATAAGAGGAAAAGTCGCTATTACTCATCGGCCGGGCAAAAAGATAGCCTTGCACTTCTTCACACTTGTATCCATTAAGCACATCAATTTGCACTCGATTTTCTACCCCTTCCGCAATAACCTTTAAATTTAAGCTATTTGCCATTGCGATAGTGGCTTTAACAATGGCGTTATCGTCACTGTTTACCCCTAAATCATTGACGAAAGAACGGTCTATTTTTAACGTCTGTATAGGGAATTTTTTCAAGTATGCTAGTGAAGAATAACCTGTTCCAAAATCATCAATTGACAACGTCAGGCCCAGTTTTCGAAAAGCATGAAGTTTCTCAATCGTTTGCTGTGCATCCGCCATCAGCATACTTTCTGTTAATTCTAGTTCTAAATATTTTGGATCTACACCTGTTTCTTCTAGAATTTGGCCTACCATTTCCACAAGATCAGATTGCATAAACTGTCGACCAGATAAGTTAACGGACAAGTTAATAGGAGGAAAACCTTGCTCTCGCCATTCTTTTAACTGAAGACAAGCACGACGAAGAACCCATTCTCCCAAAGGAAGAATCAAGCCACTCTCTTCTGCTAAAGGGATAAATTCATCTGGGCTAATCATGCCTAATTCCGGATGCATCCAACGAATCAATGCTTCAGCACCAACCGTTACTTCATCTGACAAACGTATCTTAGGTTGGTAAAAAAGCTCAAATTGCTCTTCTTCTATTGCCTTACGAAGCCCTCCTCCCAAGGTTAAATGCGCTCGAATATTATCGTTCATATCACTCTCATAAATAGAATAAGAGTTATGACCAATGGATTTTGCCCGATACATAGCAGCATCCGCATTTTTTAGTAGATGATCAATATCCTCACCATGTTCTGGATAGCTGGCTATGCCCATACTGGCCGTAATCATCATTTCCATCTGAGAAACTGGATAAGGCTTAATTGAGTTTTTCATTATCATGTCAGCAATCGAAATCAAGTCATCTATTTCAGCATGCTCTTGAACAATAACAAACTCATCTCCTCCTAAACGGTATAAACACGCTTGTTGAGGTATTATGCTTTTAATTCTTTCAGCCACTTGCTGGATCAATTCATCACCAACTCTATGACTAAATGTATCATTCACCACTTTAAAACAGTCTAAATCGAAATATAAAACACCGAATTTTAAATTTCTTTTACGAGCATTCACTAAAGCGCCTTCTAACTGACTATAGAGCAAATTTCGGTTAGGCAAATTCGTTAGAGAATCATAATTATTTAGTCGATAGAGCGCGACATCATGGTCTCTTTTCTCTTGAACATCATGAGTCAAAAGAAAAACCCTATCGCTCGACATTTGATAACACAGTTCTATTTGGTACCAGCGTATTCCACTTAACGTAGATAAGCGTATTTCTTGGGTTAATAATTCCTGCTCGGATAAAGACGCCATAATGCTATGCACGGCACTAGAGACAACAAAAAGGTCTTCTATTTTTTCCACTTCACCAAATATTTTCTTAAAACTTTCATTTACTTCAACGCGACAACTCTGACCATCAAAAATAGCCATTGGTAATGTTTTAAAGCGCTTAATTGTTTCAAAAGAAGACCAAGCTAGATCCAAAGATTTATTAACAGTCACTTGGCTCGGCTCTCGTATTTTCGCCTTGACTGAAACACCTTTGCTATCACCGCCTAGAGAAATCAATGTACCAATACATTCACAGTAATCTTTCGCTGTGGTTGAATGAGACCAACTAAAATTGAGTGTTGTGCCAATAGATTGATGTTGTGAAAACTGCTGAAGACGAAGTAACAGTTTTTCGTCCACTTTAAGCAATGAAAGGTCATCGATGCCAAAAAATCGGCTGAATAGCCACTTCGCATCTTGGTTACACCAAGAAATATTTGCGTGCTTAATATCAATAACCCAAGAAGGATTACTAACTTTACGGCTTAACAAGTTAGGACATTTTGTCATTCGATTTTCATTCTACTTCATACAGTGGAAGACGTATTTTAAATCCGCAACAAACTTGCTCATCACCAAGTATCAGGCACAACAAAAATACTATACTTAGGTGTTGATATAACTTCTTTAGATCCTTGCCACAAACATAAATATTTTGGGCGAGAATCAATGTTAAAATCTTCAATCAATTTTGTCGTAGATAGCGCGCAAGAACGAGTAAAGTTTTGTAATGACAACCAATGTGGCTTTTCTGCCAGCATAACACAAGGAAAATCGAAAAATAAAGCCTCCGCTTTAGAGGCATAAACCCATCCTCCAAACTGTGTGTTTTCAATCCGCTCAGCTACATTGCTACTATTATTTAAAGACAAGTACAATCGCCCATAAATTAACAAACAGGTTTTTATCGGACGGTCTTTTATAACATTTTGACACTGCGTTTTGGCACAATCAGTATCAAAAATGGTTAATTGATGACTCCTAGCGCGAGATACTTTTTGCCTCAAACTGTCGTTTTTATTAGGCCCAATCCAATGATCAGGGTAAAGGTCTGGCCGCTCCAAATAAAATTTAATGGCTACTTCAAATTGCAGCAACTCCCCTTCAGGGGTTTCCACCAGCATATCAATTTCACCTAGCGTTTTTCCTTGCTCTGAAATTTGCACATGTTCAAGAAGTACGGTTAGGGTAGAAAAATGCCGAATCGCAAACGAAAATAACACTTCAAAATAGCACCCTAGAAAATGTGACTTACAGGAGCGAACAACCTGCTCTAGAGACTCTGGAGCATCCGAAAGAGTCTGAAAATCTTCTTCCCATCCCTCTTTCCAGTATAAGGAAAGGTCAATATCACTCTCAATAAAGTGACCTTCCATAAGCCATAAAAGATCATTTATATAAGGAGAGTTCATACTCATTAGCCCTGATTTTGTCGATTCAAATGATCGTCAATATTATCAATCACCTTTACTATTCTGGATACATGGCCGTGGGAATAAAGCTTAAAGGCTTCAGCCGCCATCGGGGAAATTTGACAACGCGTTGGTAGAGTGGCGCCCGCCTCTAAAATACTTTTAAAGCGCTCAATCATGACAAACCTTAACCATTGTGAAAAATCCATGGTATCAATACAAAATGGCTCAACACTTGCCAATGCCTCTAAACTGGGTTGATCGCATTCCCAAACACCACACTCTCTTAAAGCAATTTCCAACTCTAACAACATGTCCGCTAAAACATAATGATTTTCGAACTCATTATTCAACCTGATTTCTCCAATAAAAAACGGTAATATGATGTAATATTTCTTTCATTATCACCATCTTAACTATGATGCTATTAATCAAATGAGTCTGTAATTTACCATGAAAAACATTGAATCGCTTTGTGATCTTTTTGAGCTAGTTGGCTGTGATGCCACCTTTTATGATCTTGGCCGGCATATTAGAAAAATCACTCCACAGCAAGTCATTCAGTTTGATAAAAAACAACAAGCTTACCCTTTCCCTTTTCGTCAATGCGCATGGCTGGCCTGTTTTTTAAAAAACAAAAATACCGACAAAAAAGAAGCCAGTGATACCGGTGTTATTTGGTTTATTAAACTGCCTCTAGATGAGACCGGCTGTTTAAATTTAGGAACACGGGATCATTTTATAAAGTCTATTGTCGATAAGATTATGAATAAGGGAGAAGCCACTGGCTTATCTGAAGCCCTCGAAGATAACCCATATGTCTACAAGCCAGATCAAGAGCGTATGGCAAGCTTCCATGCAATATTAGCGACCAATCTGAACGGGGCTCAATCTCAATATTTCCAGGATGTTGTGCAGTACTTATCAAATGAGATAATCGATGACGAAGAATGGCAAAAACTTGGTCTACAAGGCATTGCGGAATTAGCAGTTAAAATTCACGACACACGCTACTTAGCATTGGTTTCTCGCGCAATTAAGCAAGCACCAACGCCCTTTGTTAGCGCTCTTTGTCACGCCTTAGAACATGAAATATTACCCGCTGATTTGTCTTTAACCATTATAGATAAGCTACTTCAAGAACAAGATAGCTTAATGCAAGCCAGCTATATTAGAGCCTTATCCCGTACTGAATTGGATGACAATCTGTTACTGCCATTATTTGGAATACTAGGCAATCTAAACGAATGCTCAGACGAGCAGACTCACCCTATTGTTGCTCTTGCTGCAAAATGCCCTCATTGGCTAGCTAAGAGCCCTCAACTGCTAAGAATCATCATGGAAAAGCTGGCACATAGAGACGACGCATACGTGGCATTTAAGCATGTTTCCATTGAACTTAGCCACCAGCCAGAGACAAGACAACCATTATGGGATTTATTCAAAAGTGATCGCATAAGCCCACGTTTAGCACAGGCTGTAAGCCATTTATTTACGCAAACACCAACCTCGGTCCAATAAACGAACTTAGCCCGCAGCAAGTGTTTGCTGCGGGCCATTAACCTTAACGATGTACTTTATAATAATGTACTTTAGTGATGAGTGACGCGGTGCTTAACAATCGATCGCATTTCTTTACGATGGTTCATAAACTCTTCACTAAGAAGGTAGTCACCCTGCTCTGTGTACTTTAAAGCACCACGACTCACCAAGGCATCTAATGTTTTAGGCAATACTTTTTGACGCTTATCACCCTTTACAAAATAAAATTGTTCATCTAACCGAACAAC
Source organism: Marinomonas sp. TI.3.20 (assembly GCF_038155025.1). Taxonomy (NCBI): domain Bacteria; kingdom Pseudomonadati; phylum Pseudomonadota; class Gammaproteobacteria; order Oceanospirillales; family Oceanospirillaceae; genus Marinomonas; species Marinomonas sp. TI.3.20. The sequence goes on from NZ_JBAKAS010000009.1 coordinate 39,866, forward strand.
CTCAAACCCTGATTCTAAAAAACCGACACATAAGTTTTGAGTTGGTGTTAATTTTAGTTTCATAATGTTCCTCGCAGAGCCGTCTCTATTTAAGATGATTCTGTTTAACTATAGCCAATAATCAATAGAACAAGAAGTAAGCATACTAAAATCTACCGTTTGACTACCTTTCTTTTCAAGAAACAATTATTTATCGCTTTTCTTTTCAATAAATAGACTCAACTGCACTTAGAAAAATGAGCTTAGAAACAAAAAAGAAGGCCCTATCGCCTTCTTTTTATAAAACGCCTGTCGCTCCGTCACAAAGTAAGCTAATCAGCGAATACTATGGTTTTATTTCCATGAACCAAGACTCGATCTTCTAAGTGATAACGCAAGCCTTTGGATAAAACAAGCTTCTCAATATCTTTGCCTAGACGAACCATATCTGCCGCCGTGTGACTATGACGAACACGAATTACATCCTGCTCAATAATAGGACCTGCATCCAAATCTGCTGTCACATAATGACACGTCGCCCCGATCAACTTAACACCGCGTACCGCTGCTTGATGATAAGGCTTAGCACCAATGAAAGAAGGCAAAAAACTATGATGTATATTAATCACTTGATGACGATACTTTTCACACAAATATTCAGGGAAAATTTGCATATAGCGCGCCAAAACAATCGTATCTGCCTGAGCGTTATCAATGCAGGCTTCAATTTCTTGAAAGGCCGGCATTTTATTCTCTTTCGGTACCGTAATGCAGTGATACGGAATATTGTACCACTCCACCATAGAACGAAGTGCTTCATGATTCGCTATGACACCGACGATATCGCAATTCAACTCCCCCGTATGCCAACGATGCATAATATCGTTTAGACAATGTGATTCCTTAGTCGCCAACAACATAATCTTTGGCTTAACCTCACTGTCTTTCACATACCAGCGCATATCAAATTCTTCTGCGACAGACGCAAACTCTTGGCGAAAAGTATCGACATCCATGGATAAAGAGTCAGCGTCAATGTCATGACGCATAAAGAACCACTTAGATTCCAAATCAGTATAATGGCTGGCCTCAGCAATAGACCCTTTACGATCATTAATAAATTGAGCCACCGCGGCAACTATACCGGTACGATCTGGGCAACTAATAACAAGACGAAATGTTTTTCTCATTTTAAAAACTTATAAACCTATACAATTTAATACGTAGCACACATATTAGTTAACGTGATTCAAGCAAAATAAAACAGCCTAATTCTGTTTCTACTCAGCTACTTTCTTATGTCGAATAATCCAGCACTGATGGATTTTGGTATTACGTTCGAAATCAGGATCCATCGTTTGCTTAGTCACATTATCCACATCGAACTCAGCAACTAACGAATCATCAAGAACAAAGCGACGGTAATTATTAGAAAAAATCAACTCGCCCTTTTTCGATAATCTTGCCATAGCCAAACGCACTAGTTCACCATGATCTCTCTGAATATCCAATACTTCAGACATTTTCTTTGAATTAGAGAACGTTGGTGGGTCCATAAAAATAAAGTCAAACTTATCTTTATTAGTCCGTAACCATTCAAAACAATCAGCACGCTCTACTTTATGGTCACGAGGCGAGAACTCATTCAGCTCAATGTTACGACGCGCCCATTCAGTATACGTGTTTGACATATCAACACTGTAAGTACTTCTTGCTCCGCCTTGACCCGCATGGACTGAAGCCGTTGCCGTGTAACAAAATAGATTTAGAAAACGTTTTCCGTTAGCTCGATCCTGAATCAATCTACGAACTGGACGGTGATCTAAGAACAAGCCTGTGTCTAAGTAATCTTTAAGATTAACAATAAAATCACACCCGTACTCTCCCACAACCATTTCGTGCTGCGACTGATCAAGTTTTTCATATTGTGTTTTGCCGACTTGCTTCTGACGACGTTTCACTACCACTTTAGATTCAGCAATATTAAGGGCACTTGGAATAGCAGATACAGCATCAAATAAACGTTGTTTAGCTTTTTCAGGATCAATACTTTTTGGGGCCTGATACTCTTGCACATGCGCCCAGTCTTGGTATATATCAATAGCTACTGCGTACTCAGGCATATCAGCATCGTAAACTCGATAACATTCAATGCCTTTTTTATCAGCCCACTTTTTGAATTTCTTCATGTTCTTGTGAAGACGGTTTGCAAACATCTTCGCGCCTGGCGACATAACCGATTGCGCCACGACATCTTCTTTTACGCTGCCTGTTAATATTGGAAAGCGATAAGCACGACACTCTAATCCACCATTAATGACTCGTGTACTTTTCTCTGGACGAACTGGAATCTGTCTTGCTAACTGCTCATTACTCGTCAACATCATAAACTGCCAACCACGAACGTGATTAACAACCCACTCTCCTAGCTCACGATAAAGCGCAATCAAGGTCATTTCATCACCCAGACGCTCACCATAAGGTGGGTTACAAATTACAAGACCAGGCTTTTCACTATCAATTTCAAACTCATGCTCTTGAAATGGTGTCATGGTGACATCAATCAAATTCGTTAAGCCTGCACGCTTAATACACTCTCGTGATGCTGCTATGGCTTTTTGCTCTATATCAGTACCCTGAAAACGAATACCTAACGTAGCGGGATCTTTTTTGCGGTTTTTCGCAAAATCCATCAACTGTTGCCACAAACGGTGATCATGTTGTTTCCAGCCTTTAAAGCCCCAATATTGGCGCCCCAAACCTGGCGCCATATCTAATGACATCATCGCCGCTTCAACAAGAAAAGTACCTGAACCACACATTGGATCAATTAATTGTGTTAAACCGCAATCTCTTCCCCAACCGGCTCGCATTAGCAAACCAGCGGCAAGATTTTCTTTCAAGGGCGCCATACCACCATGTTGACGGTAACCGCGTCGATGCATACTTTCACCGGCTAGATCTATACTAACCGTCACGGCTTCACGCTTGATACGTACTGCAATACGAACATCCGGCTGCTCTTTCTCAACACTTGGACGCTCGCCAGAAAGTGCGACAAAATAGTCGGCTATCGCATCTTTCGTACGTACTGCGCCAAACTGAGTATTTCGGATATGATCGTTAGTACCATGACAGTCAATAGCAATCGTGTTTGTGGCCGTCAGATGTTTAGACCAATCAATTGATTTAACAGCATCATAAAGATCGTCTGCAGATTCAATATTAAAGTTTGCCACAGGGTACATAACACGCGTCGCAACACGAGACCAAAGGCATGCTTTGTATATGCCTTCTAAATTTGTTGAGAGCTTCACTTGGCCTTCGCCTAAACGAGTCTTCAGCAACCCTTCAGCATGCAACTCTTGCTCTAAAACATTCTCCAATCCGAGTGGACAGGTAATCTCTAAAGCATAAACCTGTTCTACTGAATCTGTTGTCTGTATATCTGTCGTCATTTTTAATTACTTTTTTTAAATTTCTGTGAATGTATTAGAGCAACGTGTTTTGGACAATTTCTCGTATCTAAACTCGTTTTAACGCTCGACATAAAACAAGATGTTCACCACCACGCCTACCGCTGTGATTACTATGCTGGAATGATTGCCTGATAAAAAGGCCATTCCATTCAACATCACGTACATCAATATAGGCTAGCTGGTTGGCGAAAAAATATGTGGCATGGACTATCTTCTATTGAAGGAACCCATAAAACATTTAGCCTGACACATTAGGTTTTTGTTTCTTTTAATTTCGGTCTTTATCGCGTCTCGCGACTATTACAAATAAGTGAAGCAGGATTAACTCCTGCCTCACTATTTTAAAAAATAATTGACTGTTTTTGTTAACGGTCCAAATCTAACTCACGGTAAAAACTATCGGTACACGCTATCGCGTCTTTTATCAGTTCAGGCCCTTTATAAATAAAGCCTGTATACAATTGTACCAATTGCGCGCCAGCTTGGAGTTTTTCAATCGCATCCTCGCCACTTGATATGCCGCCAACACCAATAATAGGTAATTCGCCTTTAAGGTGTTCCGCCAATACCCGTACCACATGAGTAGCCGCATCGCGAACGGGAGCACCACTCAAACCACCTGCTTCATTGGCATATTGATGGCCAGCAACCGCATCACGAGCCAATGTGGTATTCGTCGCAATAATACCATCCACCCCTTGAGCTAGCAGGGTATCAGACACTAATTTAATTTCATCATCAGTCATATCTGGAGCAATTTTCACCGCCAGTGGTACACGTTTACCATGCTCTGATTCGTAACGATTACGCGCTTCACACAATGGTGCTATTAATTGTGCCAGACTTTCACCGAATTGCAGACTGCGCAAGCCCGGTGTATTAGGTGAGCTAATGTTGGCTGTAATGTAATCCGCATAAGGGATCACTTCTTGCAAACAAGTAAGGTAATCGGCCGCCGCATCTTCAACCGACGTAGTCAGATTCTTACCAATGTTAACACCCAAAATACCCGGATAACGATGTGATTTTATACGAGAAACCACATGCGCTACACCTTTATTATTAAAGCCCATACGGTTAATAATGGCATTGTCTTCAGGCAAGCGAAAAAGACGAGGCTTAGGGTTACCATCTTGTCCTTTTGGCGTCACGGTTCCCACTTCAACAAAGCCAAAACCTAACGCCCCTAGCGCTTCAAAAGCATCAGCATTCTTATCCAAGCCGGCCGCTAGGCCTACTGCATTGGGAAAACGCAACCCCATCACATCAATCGGTTTTGTAGAAGGCAAACCATCAAAGAACTTCGTTATTCCTAATCGACTACTTGCCGCTAAAAGGTCTAATGATAGCTCATGAGAAACTTCAGGATCTAATTTAAAGAGTAATGAGCGAGCAAGATTATACATAGACAGGGCTCCTAACCGTGTTGAGTATGAGGCGAAGTGGATTAACGTATTTTTGTCACACCAACCAATTTATGTCTGTCATCGAATTCTACTTCAAAAATACCATTCACGCCGTGATAAGTCACAAAGCGCTGAAAAGCCGATAAAGGCAGTTGTACCTTTCGCCCATCAAGGCTACTTGCTACTACATTTTTCGCCATACCAGAGTACGTCGCTTCGTATTGAGAAGCGCTCAATATCACTTCCACTACGATTTTTGCCACTTTCCTTTCCTATGCTTACGCATCTATTACAACTAACGACTTGTATGTAAAGTTTTGAATCCGATAAGATGGTGCCTATTATATTGTGTTGACACCTTTTTTGACAGAAGTATAAGGAACTTAGGTTCGATGGAATCAGTAATTGAGAAGTTAAAAGACCATCTAAATCATGCCGTTATCGGCCAGCCCGATCTAACAAATGAATTACTGGTAGCGCTTATTGCCAACGGCCATGTTTTACTTGAAGGCCCCCCAGGCATAGCGAAAACGACAGCGGCAAAAGCGCTTGCAAGTGCGATAGACAGCCGCTTTCAACGAATTCAGTTCACTCCAGATTTATTGCCGGGGGACGTCACTGGTTCGGATATTTATCAGCAAGAAACAGGACAGTTTACTTTTGTTCCTGGCCCTATCATGAACGATATAGTGCTTGCCGATGAAATCAACCGTGCACCAGCTAAGGTTCAATCTGCGCTTTTAGAAGCCATGGGAGAAAGGCAAGTGACTGTTGGTAACCACAGTTATACGCTACCTGCTTTATTTTTTGTCATCGCAACACAAAACCCTATTGAACAAGAAGGCACCTACCCACTTCCTGAAGCGCAACTTGATCGCTTCATGATGAAAATAAATCTTGGCTACCCAAGTGCAGAAAGCGAACTGGAAGTATTACGACTGGTCAGACAACAAGATCTTCACAAAACATTTGCGAGTAAAACTCAAACTGTGTGTAGTCCAGCGGACATTCTGGCTTTGCAACAAAAAGCATTATCGCTTTATATGTCTGAATCTGTTGAGCACTATATAGTCCAATTGGTCATGGCGACACGTCACCCTGAACATTACCTTGGCGAAACAGCTAACGGCTCTAGCCTAATTGATTTTGGTGCTAGCCCACGCGGCACACTGGCACTGGATCGTTGCGCTAGAGCAAACGCACTTATTCAAGGTCGAGATTTTGTGACACCAGATGATGTTCGACAAATAGCACTTCCCGTCTTGCGTCATCGCATTATTACGTCTTTTGAAGCTCAAGCCGCTGGCCTATCAGAAGATGAATTATTAAATAGGCTCATCAGTCACGTACCAGCATTATAGATATTATGATTTCATTACTCTCCCCAGCATCACCCGAGCTTGATGATCCTGACTTTGCTTTGCTCGCACATTTTGCAAAGCATCTCGGTCGGGCATCTAAAGCTGCCCGTTTTACCGTAAAATCGGGAGAAAAACGTTCTAAAAAGAAAGGCCACGGCATGGAAATGCTCGAGTTACGCCCTTATCAAATGAGTGATGATTTAAGACACATAGACTGGCGAGTAACCGCTCGCACAGGCCATACTCACACTCGCCTTTATGCTCAAGAAAACGACCATCAACGATTGCTCTTTTTAGATCTGTCTCCCGCCGCCTATTTCAGCACCCGCTTTGCCTTTATATCGACCCGTTTCATTCAACTTGCTGGCTTGATTGCATGGCGTTCAGAACAACAAGGTGACAAGCTACTCTATAATTTACGCTTTGGTAATCAAACCGTAGAGCACCTTAATAAAAGCTCTGTTTGGAACATGTTAAATCAATTAAAAAATGCGTCAAAAGTCCAAAACAGAGAATATTTAGCGCCAAAAAATCTTGGCTGGCACGGTTCAAAAATCGCCACTAAAGCACGCAATAAAGACATTATTATTTTAACAGACAAACAACAGTGGAGTGCTGAAGAACAAATATCGCTACAACAGCTGGCTAAACACAACCAAATCCACTGGATACAAATATTTGACCACCATACCTTTGAGCTGCCTCCTGGCCAATACCAATTTGCCGATGCGGACGGAATGAAATCCGTCAAAATAACAAAGAAAAGCTCTGAGCAGGCCAAAAAGGATTTCTTCGAACAGAACAACACCATGCGTCAGCGCTTAGCTCGCATTGGGATTCGCCACCAGCTATTTGATATCAGTGAGCCCCCAGAAGGAATTGCTCGACGCTTATTAGACCAGGGAGCATTGCGCTAATGATTCCTCAAACACCACCACTAGAGCTGCCACACAAGGCTTATATGCTTCCACAAGCGGTTCCAATGTGGCCACCAGCATGGTGGACTTGGCTCGCTCTGGCTATCGTCATCCTGATAGTTATAGGGATTGTGTTACTGCTTATTAAAAGACGTCATAAACGTACCTATCGTAGAGAAGCCCTTGCATCGCTTAAACACGCAGATGACAATTTATTAGATAAAGAGCTTATTACGCTATGTCATGAGCTAATTCGGCGCTGTCTGGTCAGTGAAAACAGAATGTCACTCGCGGCTCTGCCAGTAGAGTCTTTGATCGAAAAGCTTGATGAGAAACTTCCCGCGAAACAACAGTTTCATCTTCTTAGTGACGACTTTATAAATGGCCCTTATCGTGGAAACGTTGAACTGACAGCAAAACAGAGAGAAAACATTCTCAGCATCACTCGATATTGGATAAGGAAACACCATGTTTGAATTCACTTGGCCTTGGTTTCTTTGCCTATTACCGCTTCCAATACTGATTCATTTTTTACCTAAAGTTGCGCCTAAAGGCAGTGCCTTATGGTTTCCAAACGCTGGCTACTTAGAAAAACGGCAAGAAAATCTGCCTTCTAAAAAGTCGATTAGCCTACCGCTTATTTTTCTATCACTCGCTTGGGTTTTCTTAGTTTGTGCAATCGCTCGCCCTACATGGCTTGGCGAACCTACACAGGTCACGCCTTCAGGTCGAGATCTTCTGATCGCCTTGGATTTATCTGGCAGCATGCAAATCAAAGACATGACCCTTGATGGGCATCCTGTTGATCGCCTAGATGCCGAAAAAGCGGTTTTATCCGATTTTATCAAAAAACGACGCGGCGATAGAATTGGATTGATTGTATTTGGCTCAAAAGCGTATTTACAAGCTCCGCTGAGCTTCGATACAAAAACCATAAATCAACTCGTTCAAGAAGAACAAATAGGTTTTGCAGGTGAGCAAACCGCGATTGGCGATGCCATCGGACTGGGGATCAAGCGCCTCGAAAATAAACCTTCAGACAAAAAAGTACTCATCCTAATGACAGATGGCGCCAACACAGCAGGCAGAGTGAATCCTGATCAAGCCGCTAGCTTTGCAGCCACCCAGCACTTACGCATTCATACGATTGGCATTGGTGCGGACAGCATGCAAGTCCAAGGATTCTTTGGCCCACAAACGATCAACCCTTCTAGCGACCTTGATGAGAAAATGCTAAAAAGCATCGCCCATAAAACCGGTGGCGAATATTTCAGGGCGAAAAGCACGGCTGATTTACGTCGTATTTATGCAACATTAGATAAATTAGAACCAACGCCTGCCCAAAATATTTGGCAACGCCCCATCACTAGCTACTTTCACTGGCTAGGCCTTGTCTCGATGATATTTTTAGGACTCGCCTTATTATCCAGTGGAAAATTAACTCTTAGAATGAGGAAAAAAGCATGACCTTCCTCGATATGATCCATTTTGATCGTCCCTATTGGCTACTATTCATTCCTGCGACCTGGTTAGTATTTGCTTTCATCCGCTATCAACACGCTTCGTCAACGACACTAAATAGAGCCATTGATAAAAACCTATTAGTATTTCTAGAGCATAAAGGAACACAACGAACTGCCAACAAATGGATTGGCTTACTTTGCTTTAGCCTTTGCTGGTTTGGGCTTGCTGGCATCAGTTGGACTAAAGCCGCCTCTACGATGTTTGAGTCGACCAATAAAACCGTATTAGTCGTCGATCAGTCTATGTCAATGTACGCAACAGACATTAAGCCTGACCGAGAAACTCGACTACAGCAGACAATCAGAGATATCCTGTCACAAAGTAAAGACGGCGATATCGCTCTTGTTGCCTTCGCTGGCGATGCTTATACCATCAGCCCTTTTAGCCAAGATAAAAAAACAATCACACACTTTTTACTCGCGCTAAACCCTCTCATCATGCCCGTTTATGGTAGCAATTTAACCAGCGGAATTCAGAAGGCTCTGTCTCTACTTCCAAGTAAAAAAACACCAGTACATCTGATTGTTTTAACCGATAGCCTAGACGCAAAGGACCAAAGCAAAATCCCAGATTTACTAAAAGACCATAACGTGCGCTTAGACCTTATCGCCGTTGGCACTAAAAAAGGGGGAGAAATACAACTCCCTGATGGCAGACCTCTAAAATCTAACGGTAAGGCCGTTATTCCATCCACACCAATTGACGATTTAAAAGCGCTCACCGAAAAACTAGGTGGCAACTTCTATCACGGTAGATTAGATCAAACGGATTTGAATAAAATAACAGGCCAAGCAGTCCTTCAGAACAAATCTGAGCAAGCAGACAACAAAAGCATCCACTGGATAGACCAAGGTCAATGGCTAGCACTTCCTTTTTTACTATGGCTAGCATTCCAGTTTCGTCGAGGCATGTTATTTATATTACTTATTGGCTTTTTCTCTCTACCATCTAATAAAGCCTCGGCTTCACCGCTTGACTGGTTTATGACTGCGGATCAACAGGGCCAACAAGCCGTTGATAAAGGCGATTGGAAAACAGCAGAAAAACACTTTAAACGTCCAGACTGGAAGGCAGCATCAGATTACGCTTTAGGCCATTACGACCAAGCGGCTAAAACCCTATCAACACTCAAAAGTAGTGTGGCGGATAATTACAACCTAGGTAACGCATTAGCTTTATCTGGTAAAACAGAAGACGCTATCAACGCCTATAAAAAAGCCTTAGAACTAGATCCTACATTCAAACAAGCCAAAGAAAATCTAGCCTATTTGGAAAAACAGCAACAGAAAAAAAACAAACAGCAGAAAAACCAAAAAGATCAGAATAAGAAACAACAGAACAAAGATTCATCTGATTCTAAAAACCAACAGTCTAACAAAGACTCATCTGATTCAAAAAACCAACAGTCTTCCCATAACAACCCTAAAAAAGACAATAAAACACCTGAAAAACAAGACAAAAAGCCGTCGCCCGAGGATAATAAAGAAAAAAGTAATAGCAACAAAGAAGAGCAGCAAAAAGAAGCCAAAGAAAAGCTTAATAACGAACAGAAACAAGCACTTAATCAATGGTTAAGGCAAATACAAGATAACCCTGGCACCTTATTACAACGTAAGCTCTGGTACCTTCATCAAGAAAAGCGTCACGAAAACCAATTCAGTCAAGAGGATGAACAAAACCCATGGTAACCAAGCGTCTGTTCCATTCATTATTCACCTTAGCTAAGACGCTACGTAATGCCGTCACCTTACTGATTGCCTTACTTTTAATATCGTCCTCCTTCTCTGTTTATGCCGATAGCGTTGTCGCCTCTTTAGATAAAAGTACAGTTGCTGAAAATGACGTGGTACAACTCACCCTAAGAGCAGACTTTACCAAAACAGGTAAAGGCCCAGACTTGAGCGTCCTAAAGAAAAACTTTGATATTTTAGGTCAGAGCCAAAACAGTCAATTTAGCTTCAACCTAGGTTCTAATACCGCATTAAGTTATTGGGTCATCTCATTAATGCCAAAATCGGTAGGAACAATCGAAATTCCATCCATCACTATTGGCGGCCATGAGTCTCAACCCCTAACTCTAACCGTCAAAAATGCCCCACAAATTCTTGACGGTAATGGTAACCCACCAGTAATAGTGAAAACGCAAGTAACAGAAAATGCACCTTACCTGCAGCAACAAGTCATTCTTACCGAGCAACTGCTTACCTCTGTATCCTTACAAAATGCCAACCTTTCGACTCCCTCGAACCCAGATTTAGTCATCGAGCGACTCAGTGACGATCAAATGGGCTATCAAACGATTAAGGGCACTCAATACCAGGTATTAACTCGAAAGTACCTTGTTTTCCCACAGAAAAGCGGGCTGATTAATATCGCCCCACAAACAGTTCGTGCCATGGTTAACACCGCCTCTGGTAAACGAATCATTAAGATTCAAAGCGAGCCAATCAATCTGCAAGTGCAACCTATCCCTGCGAGCTACACCAGTGACAATTGGCTTCCTAGCAAAGCGGTTAGCGTTTCAACCGACCTAACAAAAACCAGCAACACAGCAAAAGTCGGTGACACACTAATTTGGACCATCAATATCAGCGCCAAAGATTCCTTACCAGAGCAAATTCCACAAATAACATTTGAAAGCACACCAGATTACAAACTGTACCCAGAGCCCATTAAATTTAGCAGTGAAAAAACAGACGCAGGCATCACTGGACATCAGTTACTAAAAATTGAAGTCGTCCCCACTAAACCGGGCCCACTAACGCTGCCTGATGTGAATGTAACCTATTGGAATACCACATCAGAAAGTACAGAAATTGCCAATGCGAAGACGAAGACAATCAATATTGCCGCCCTACCAGCTCCCGCTCAGGCTAAACAAAATGATAAAAAGCAAACATCCAATCATGATTCTGGTAAACCAATCAGTCATTCAGCAACATCGAAGATAGACACAGCTACGCCAAAAAATGATACGGGCGCTCCTATTTCATTAGCAAAAAAAGAAAAGAAGACAGCAACAACGCTAGCTACACCAGACAAAAAACAAAAAACTAATACTAGCCCTTCTTGGCGCCTCTACCTCATTATTGCGTTAATTGTCTTATTAGCCGCCCTACTGACAGCATGGCTAATCATTTTCTTTAAGAGAAAAAGCCCCCCTATAAACGAAGAGAATATTGTACCTACGCTACAAGAATTCGCTCCATTGAGCTCAAACGATGAAACAAGCGCTTTCAAGAGTCTGGTGCAATGCTGTAAACAGGACAACCTTCCAGAACTAAGATCTCACTTACTAGAATGGTCAAGACACCGCTGGGGAGATGAGCAAATTAAAAGCGTTGATGACATTAAACGCTTAGCCTCTTCTGTTAAGCTGACTCAATTATTAATGGAAGCGGAGCTTATGCTGTATTCCAATCAATCAAGTAACCAATGGCAAGGCACTCCGCTGGCGGAAGCACTTGAGGAATACCAAAGCGGGCAGCCAAAAAAATCACAAGCTAGTCAGTTAAAAACACTGTATCCGAATTTTTAAACTGGCCTGAACAGACCCATTTTATGGAGAAAACGGCAACAATGACACACGCATATCAAACTGGTATCACCCCAGAAGCATCCAGTGATGCGCTTTTTATCACATTTAATCTAGTGCGCGACCGTGTGACGCAAGCGAAACAAGCTCTCGCGGCCTCGACCGATATTATTGATGCCATAGCAAAGCAGTTTCCTGAGGCCGAGCTGTATGCCTCAATTGGGTTAAACCATACGGTCTGGCCTCTTTTTGATGACGCCAAAAAACCCCATGACCTAGCTCCTTTCCCACATTTTAAAAACCAAGATGTTGAGGTAAAAGAAACCTCAGGCGAACTGATTTTTCACATCCGCTCAATGCGTCGAGACGCGACTTATCAATTGGCTAATGCTTTGTTCCAAGCTTTTGATCATAGCCTTGAGATAGTAGAAGAAGTGAGCTGTTTTAAATACTTGGATAATCGCGATCTCACTGGCTTTGTCGATGGTACAGAGAACCCGACAGGCAAAGACCGCCAGCAGGTCGCTTTGGTAGGCAAAGAAGACCCTGACTTTGAATATGGCTCTTACCTAAACCTAATGCGTTTTGTCCACGATTTAGAAAAATGGGAGCACCAAGACCTAAAGAGCCAAGAAGATGTGTATGGACGTACTAAATACTCCAATGAAGAATATGATTCTGCTCAAAAGTCACCCCATGCCCACACTAAACGAACCTCTTTAAAAGATAGCAACGGACAATCGCTGGAGATATTACGTCACAGCATGCCTTTTGCCTCACTCACAGAAAAAGGTCTGATGTTTGCCAGCTACAGCAAAACGGCCAATACCTTTAATCGAATGCTAGAAAGTATGGTGAAAGGTGATGAGGATGGCCATACCGACCATTTGATGAAGTTCACTACCGCACACACTGGTAACGCTTTTTTCATTCCCCCTGTGACCTGGTTAGCCGCCCTTAAAAACTAACCCATAGCCTTCAGACTCTCACCATTATCACATTAAGCCGCCCCCTTTTTCCTTTAAATCGGGTGGCTTAATTGTTTTAAATCTAACTAAACGCGATCAAAAAAACGTTAACAGAATCTAACGCCTTCACCTTCACCTCTGATAGTAAGACAAAACAAAAAAAGGCCGCTTCACAAATGAGCGGCCTTTTTAGATTTAAAAAACGGAGAGATTAAAGCGCTGTACGCTCAATATCTGCATTGTCTTCTAACAACTTCTCTTGAGCTTGAGTACTCATGTTAGCTTGCGTTTGATTCAGATAGCTTTCGTACGCTTTTTTCTGATCATCGGTCGCTTTATCAGAACCCGCTTCTACCTTATTCAAACGAATCAAAACTGAATCGCCGTTAGTAAGCGATTTAACTTCCATCACTGGTTTGTCTTTCGGATGTGGCATAGTAAAAGCTAAAGAGGTAATTTCATCTTGACCTCGTTTTGCCAGTGTCACTTTCTGCCATTTTGTATCCGTTGCTGTCTTAGCCGCATCTGCTTTTGCTTTAACCGCAGCGGCCGCTTTTTCTTGGACAACATCAGACGCTACTTCTGCTTTCGCATCGGCAAAAGGCTTAACAGCTTCATTCTTATGATCAACAAGATGCAACACAACGACTTCGCCATCGTTAATGTCTATCAGATCACTATTTTGATCATCTTTAAGAACGGTATCACTAAAAGCCGCCGCAATAACAGAAGCATTACTCGTTATAGCGCTGGAACCACCTTGACGACTAAAATAAGCACTTTGCTGAACCTTAAGGCCATATTCTTTAGCAAGCGGATCTAATTTATCACTCGCATACGCTAAATCAGTAATGTTTTCATGCGCCGTTAGCAACGCATCTTGCGCTTTGCCAGCAAGTAGCGTTTTCTTCAACTCTGCTTTTTTATCCGCAAAACTAGGCACTTTAGCTTCAGATATGGCGTCAAGTTTAATTAGGTGCAAACCAAATTTTGTTTGAACTGACTCAACCTGACCTTTCTTCATACTAAATAAAGTGTCCTCAAAAGGTTTCACCATGGATCCTTTAGCAATATAGCCTAGATCACCACCTTTGTTTTTAGAACCAATGTCATCAGAATATTCTTTAGCAAGGTCAGCAAACTTAGCACCTGCCGCTAACTTAGCTTTTATTTCAGCCAAACGAGCTTCAGCTTGTTTTTCTGTGCGATTTGAAGTGTCTATAAGGATATGAGACGCTTCACGCTCTTCTTTAGCAGATCCCGCTACAAATGCTTTATAAGCATCTTGAAGTTCAGCGTCAGTCACTTTCACTTTGCTATCAAAATCAGATGACTTAATAACAACGTAGTTAACCTTCACTTCCTCTGGCGTTTTAAAGTCACTTTGATGAGCGTCATAGTAAGCTTTTAGTTCTTTATCAGAAATACTGGTTTTCTCAGTTTCATCTGCTAACGAAAATTTTACGTAGTCATAAGAACGCTCTTGCGATTGCAATTGAGCAATACTATCCACTTGATATGGCAAAATAATTTCTGATCCAGCAATCGCATTTCTGGTTTGCTGAATAAGGATATCTTCTTTGATTCGATTTTTAAAAGCGAGCGGCGTATAGCCCAAAGAATTAATGAAGCTTAAATACTTTGTTTGATCAAATTTACCATCTGTTTTGAACTGCTCTGCTTGTAGCAAGTATGAATTCACTTGCTCATCAGAAACACCCAAACCAATCGATTTAGCTTGATTACTTAACAATGCACGTTGAATTAATTCATTAATAGCACGACTTTGCAGCACATTTTCTTGCAACAATGCAGGATCAATTTTGCCGCCCATCATAGAAATGAGCTGGCGACGCTGAGTCTCAGCTCCCTGAAGCATTTGCGCACGAGTAATATCAGTACCATCAACTTCCGCTACTTTATCGGTCGTATGAAAGCTTTTAACTAATGCATCAACGCCAAATAGAGCAAAAGTCACGACAATAAAGCCTACGATGATCTTTACTACAATGCCTTGTGACTTATCTCTTATATCTTGGAGCATTATGCCTCCCAATGAATTTATGATAATTCGTATATAAAAAAGGTGCATTCCGCTGGGAATACACCTTTTTGTATTTAATGGCGGAACAGACGGGACTCGAACCCGCGACCCCCTGCGTGACAGGCAGGTATTCTAACCAACTGAACTACTGCTCCTAATTCATTAGTTTACAGCGTCTTTAAGACCTTTACCGGCTTTAAAACCAGGAACTTTCGCTGCTTTGATTTGAATTTCCGCACCTGTTTGAGGATTACGACCAGTACGGGCCGCACGCTCTTTAACTGCAAAAGTACCAAAACCTACCAATGTTACTTGGTCACCTTTTGACAAAGCTCCTTCAATTGCTTTAAGAGTCGCATCAAGTGCATTACCAGCAGAAGCTTTAGATAGGTCAGCAGATGCCGCAATAGCATCAATCAGTTCAGATTTATTCACATTTTACCCCTTCAGTATTGTCGTTGTTCCTTAGAATTATTTTCGGTGCTGTATAAAAGCCTACCGACAAGGTCGAGCCAAAGTTATACAAGCCCTCCCTACCCCTTGTCAACACGGGGTTTGAACTAATGATGACTCACAGTTTCTTGTTCATCAACAGTTTTTTCCTTTGAAGCCAAGGTTTCTTCCTTTTTTGGTGAAGGAATGTACTCTAAAGCTATATCTAGCACTTCATCAATCCATTTTACTGGAATAATTTTCAGATCTGCTTTGATATTATCAGGAATTTCTTTTAAGTCACGCGCATTTTCTTGAGGAATAATAACAGTTTTAATCCCGCCCCTATGAGCAGCCAAGAGCTTCTCTTTAAGCCCACCTATAGGTAACACCTCCCCACGCAACGTAATCTCACCTGTCATCGCCACAGAGGCTTTAACAGGAATCTTTGTTAGCACTGACACAATGGCGGTACACATAGCCACACCAGCACTTGGACCATCTTTCGGCGTAGCCCCTTCAGGAACATGCAAATGCAAGTCGGTTTTCTCATGAAAATCTTCATCAATACCTAGACCGACAGCTCTACTCCTAACAACCGTTAAGGCCGCTTGAATAGATTCTTGCATCACATCCCCTAAGGAACCAGTCTTAACATTACGACCCTTACCACGCATTCCTGCGGCTTCAATCGTTAACAACTCGCCACCGACGGATGTCCACGCTAGACCAGTAACCTGTCCAATCTGATTTTTTTCTTCCGCTTTACCATAGCTGCATTTACGCACACCAGAGAATTCCTCTAGATTTTCAGAGGACACACTGACGGTTTTTGCCTCTTTACTTAAGGTTTGTTGCTTAATAACTCGGCGGCAAATCTTACTTAACTCTCTTTCAAGTCCACGCACACCCGCTTCACGAGTGTAATAACGAATAACATCCATCAACGCTTCATCTGAAATTTGAATTTCTTTCTCTTTCAAACCCGCTAACTTAATCTGTTTAGGCAATAAATAACGCTTAGCAATATTAAGCTTTTCGTCTTCTGTGTAGCCAGGGATACGAATAACTTCCATTCGATCTAACAGCGGGCCAGGAATATTCATCGTATTTGAAGTACAAATAAACATGACATCCGACAAATCATAATCTACTTCTAAATAATGATCACTGAACGTATGGTTTTGCTCTGGATCCAACACTTCCAACAAAGCAGACGCCGGGTCTCCGCGTTGATCCATGCCCATTTTGTCTATTTCATCAAGTAAAAACAGTGGGTTTTTAACTTTGATTTTTGCCAATTTTTGCAACAACTTACCTGGCATAGAGCCGATATAAGTACGTCGATGACCACGAATTTCCGCTTCATCACGCACCCCACCTAACGCCATACGCACGTATTTACGATTTACCGCTTTGGCAATAGACTGGCCCAATGATGTTTTACCTACACCCGGAGGTCCAACAAGACATAATACTGGGCCTTTTACTTTTTTCACACGCTGCTGAACGGCCAAGAACTCAAGAATTCGTTCTTTTACATCTTGTAAACCATAATGATCTTGATCCAAGATTTTTTCTGCATAGGCCAAATCATTTCGAACCTTACTGCGTTTTTTCCAAGGGAGGCAAACCAACCAGTCAATATAGCCACGCACTACTGTCGCTTCCGCTGACATCGGAGACATCATGCGCAATTTCTTCAATTCTGCTTCTGCTTTTTCTGTTGCTTCTGGAGACATACCTGCTTCAGCAATTTTCTCTTGAAGAATGTCTAGTTCACTAGCGCCATCCTCCATATCACCAAGCTCTTTCTGAATGGCTTTCATTTGCTCATTCAAATAGTATTCACGCTGGCTTTTTTCCATCTGTTTTTTGACGCGACTGCGAATATTTTTCTCAAGATGGGCGATGTCTAATTCACCATCCATTAACGCCATCAAATATTCGCCACGCTCTGTTAACGAATCAATTTCGAGAACTTGCTGTTTATCTTCAAGTTTTAGACTCATGTGACCAGTAATACTATCGATCAGCTTTGAAAGATCATCGATCGACTTAACTGAGGTTACCACTTCTGCAGGAATACGCTTACTGCCGGCAACGTACTCATCAAGCTGCTTTAGCAACGCACCGCGAATCACATTGTGCTCAGACTCATTCTCCGCTTCTGGCTCAAGCTCCGTAATTCGACCAGAGGCGTAATCATCACCTTCTTCAATCGCATCAAGACGAGCACGACTACCACCTTCCACAAGAACCTTAACGGTGCCATCGGGAAGACGTAACAACTGCATAACTTTGGCAGTAGTACCGATCGAATAAAGATCTTCAAGCTGAGGATCATCCTTAGAAGCGTCTTGTTGAGCTACTAAAAACACATATTTATCACTCTCCATTGCCGCCTCTAGCGCTGCAATAGACTTTGCACGACCAACAAATAGCGGCAACACCATGTGAGGGTAAATAACCACATCACGTAACGGCAGCATGGGCATCATTGAGAATTTTGACATATTTATTTCCAATCTGGGCGCAAGATACCGCGCACTTTCAGTTTATTCTTTGATTAGGAAAGAGATAAGGACAATAATAAAAAAAACAACCGTATCAGCGTGTTGAATTCAGTGTACATGCTGTTTTCAAATCTCACACTAAAAAAAAACCGAGTATGAATGCGAACATTCATACTCGGTTTTAGTAGAAAGATGGAAAAATTAAGCGTTTTTCGTTAATTCTTCTTTCTCAAGCACCATTAGTGGAGCCGTATCACCTTTCATAGAAGAAGCATCCATCACGACCTTAGTCACATCACTGCGAGTAGGCAATTCATACATGCAATCTAATAATGCAGACTCCAAAATACTACGTAAGCCACGAGCACCTGTTTTTCGATCAAGAGCAAGAGCCGCCGCTTCTTTTAAAGATTCTGGCGTAAATTCAAGCTCAACACCTTCTAACTCAAAAAGATGCTGATATTGTTTTGTCAGTGCATTTTTAGGCTGACTTAATATTGTCACTAATGCTTCTTCATCAAGTTCTGACAAAGTCGCAACAACCGGCAAACGACCAACAAACTCAGGAATCAAGCCAAATTTAACAAGATCTTCTGTCTCAACCTTATGAACGGCTTCAGAGAAGGATTTACCCTCTTCCTTACTTTTCACTTTCGCCGAGAAACCAATACTGCTTTTTTCAGTACGGTCACTAATAACACGCTCAAGTCCGGCAAATGCGCCACCACAAATGAACAAAATACTAGACGTATCAACTTGCAAGAACTCTTGCTGAGGATGCTTACGACCACCCTGAGGCGGAACGGACGCAACCGTACCTTCGATCAACTTCAGCAAGGCTTGCTGAACGCCTTCGCCAGACACGTCACGTGTAATAGAAGGGTTATCAGATTTACGAGAAATCTTATCGATTTCATCAATATAAACGATACCACGCTGAGCTTTTTCAACATCGTAATCGCAATTTTGAAGTAGCTTCTGAATAATGTTTTCTACATCTTCACCAACGTAACCCGCTTCTGTTAGCGTGGTTGCATCCGCAATAGTAAAAGGCACATCAAGCACACGCGCTAATGTTTGAGCCAACAAAGTTTTACCACTACCAGTAGGACCAATCAGGAGAATGTTGCTTTTTCCTAATTCAATATTATTGTCTGTCTTACCTTGGTGGCGTAAACGCTTGTAATGGTTATACACAGCAACCGCCAAAACACGCTTCGCTCGGTCTTGACCAATAACGTATTCATCTAATGCAGCACTTAGTTTCGCTGGCGTAGGAAGCTCATCGCTAGACTCACCAATCGCATCACCCTGCAATAATTCTTGAGTGATGATGTTATTACACAAATCAACACACTCATTACAGATATAGACAGAAGGCCCTGCGATCAGCTTTTTAACTTCATCTTGGCTCTTTCCACAGAAAGAACAATATAGCAGCCGATCAGAGTGGTCTTCGTGGCTAAACTTATCATCCGACATTCATTCCACCCTTTTTTTAAACTAAACGTTTTTGTAAAATTTCATCGATCAGACCGTACTCTTTCGCCGTTTCAGGGTTCATAAAGTTATCTCGATCTGTATCAATAGCAACTTGCTCGATAGGCTTACCAGTATGGAATGAAATTATTTCATTCAATTTTTGCTTAATACTTAAAATTTCACGCGTGTGAATTTCAATATCAGAAGCTTGCCCTTGATAACCACCTAATGGCTGGTGAATCATCACTCGAGAATTCGGCAAACAATAACGCTTGCCTTCTGCACCAGCGGTTAGAAGAAGCGCACCCATACTGGCCGCTTGACCAATACACATGGTACTTACATCTGGTTTGATAAATTGCATCGTATCATAAATAGACATACCCGCCGTCACCGAACCGCCTGGCGAGTTAATGTAAAGATGTATATCTTTGTCTGGATTTTCAGATTCAAGAAACAACAACTGAGCCACAACCAAGTTAGCCATGTGATCTTCTACCTGGCCGACCAAAAAGATAACACGCTCTTTTAATAGTCGTGAGTAGATGTCAAAAGATCGTTCTCCACGAGCTGTTTGTTCAATTACCATTGGGACAAGACCGTTACTTGTAATGGCAACTGGGCCTGTCGTTGGGTTAGTCAAATTCATATCACATTCCTTAAAACAAAAAAGCCGACATAGCTAATGCTATGTCGGCCTTACTTAAAAGATAAGAAGAATCTTATGCTTCTTGCCCTTCTTTTTCAGCTTGGGCTTCTGGCTTGATAGCGTCTTCATAACCCAAAGTTACATCTGTAATTTGAGCTGTTTCTAACAGTTTATCAACAACTTGCTCTTCAAGTACAGCAGATTGCACTTGTGATAACTGCTCTTTGTTCTTCAAGTAGTAATCAATAACCTGTTGTGGCTCTTGGTAAGATTGAGCCATGTCTTCTAGGAAGGCACGAACTCGATCATCATCCAATTTAAGATCATTTTGTTTGATTACTTCAGAAATCAATAAACCAAGTTTAGCGCGTTTTGTCGCTTCTTCTTGGAACAATTCTGCAGGCAATTGGGAAACATCAAAATCTTGACCGCCAAATTGCTGACCTGCTTGTTTACGCAGCGCATCAACTTCTTGATCAACCAAACCAGAAGGCACTTGAACTTCATTATTAATTGATAATAAACCATCAAACAATGAGTTTTTCAATTTTGCTTTAACCGCTTGATTTAGCTCACGATCCATATTCTTACGAACTTCAGCACGAAGTGCTTCAACTGTCGCTTCTTCTAGACCGAATTTTTCAACAAAAGCATCGTTTAATTCAGGAACAATCTGCTCAGCTACTTCTGCAACAGTGATTTTGAAAGTTGCTTCTTTGCCTTTCAAATTTTCTGCTTGGTAATCGTCTGGGAAAGTAACAGAGATAGTACGCTCTTCAGCAACTTTAGCGCCTAAGATACCAGTTTCAAAACCAGGAATCATAGTGTTAGAGCCCAACACTAGTTTGTGACCTTCTGCTGCGCCACCTTCAAATGCTTCATCACCAAGGTAACCAACAAAATCGATAGTCACTTGATCGCCATCAGCTGCTTCACGCTCAACAGGCGCCCAATCCGCGTTTTGCTTGCGAAGTGTTTCAAGCATAGTGTCAACATCAGCATCGGTTACATCTGAAGTAACACGACTTACTGTGATAGCAGACGGATCAGCTAAAGTAATTTCAGGATAAACTTCTACTTTAGCTGTAAATTCTAGATCTTCGCCTTCAGCGAAGTTTTTAGGTTCTATAGAAGGCATGCCCGCTGGCTGCAAAGACTCTTGCTGAAGCGCTTCCATATAAGTATCACGCATGATTTGCTCAACAGCTTCCATACGAATACCTTGGCCGTAACGTTTTTTAATAACGCTAACTGGTACTTTTCCTTTACGAAAGCCATCAATTTGAGCTTTCTTAGCAGTAGATGCTACTTCAGAATTTACTTTTTCTTCAATACGAGCAGCTGGAACAGTGATAGTAAGAACGCGCTCGATTGGAGACGTTGTCTCTACAGAAACTTGCATAAAACTTCCTCTCGGGAACTTGCTTTATTTGTTGACCCTGCTGCGTATAACGCAACTCAATAGCTGCCAACAAAACCTAATTTAAACGTGCAAAGTAATGGATTGAAATGGTGCGCCTGAAGGGATTCGAACCCATGACCGTCCGCTTAGAAGGCGGGTGCTCTATCCAACTGAGCTACAGGCACATTACTCATTACAATTCGTGTGGTGGGCTATTATAGGGATGGATTATCAATCGTCAACTAATAGACATAAAAAAGCCCAGTAAACTGGGCTAAAAATGACTTTTCGTCACCAAAGAACCGAGAATAGACAAAACATTTGCTTTGAATATTCGTCAGAACAAATATCACAAAAGGAACGAGAGAGATATTAACACAAAAAGCACAAAAAACAACGACAAGACACCATAATAGGGCGCATTGCACCGTTATTGTGCAATGTGCAAAAACTACTACTGACCTCAATTTAATTTAATCCAATTATGCTATTATTGACCTTTGTAAATTAACAGAGCGAACCAATGCAAGACCGCTTCAATTTATCACTTCAAAACGTAAAACTTTACTGGCTCGAAACGCTAGAACACTTCAAACGAAGCCATTTACCACAAAAAGCCGCACAACTAACGCTGTCCAGCCTGCTTGCTGCTGTTCCAATTATTACCATTATTATCGGAATATTAGGCTTTACTCCAGCACTGCAACACATGCAAACACAGTTTTTTGACTTCATCGAAGCACATCTAACGTCCGGAACGAGTGACGCTATTTTTCCTTATCTATTACAATTCTCAAAACAGGCAAAAAACCTTCCCGCTGCTGGTCTTGTCGCCTTGGTGATTACGGCTTTATTACTACTAAACTCCTTTGAAAACAGCGTTCAATCTATTTGGAAGATAAAAAATAAGAGAAGATTACGTGAGCGACTACTTACTTATTGGGCGATTCTTACTTTAGGCCCCATTTTACTAGCTGCATCATTAAGCCTCTCAGGTACCATGTTATCGTTTCAAATTAGAGACGTTGAACCTAACACCTGGATTAGTTATTTACTGAGCTTGGGGCGTATTTTTATGTATTTTCTAATACTACTGACGCTTAACTTTCTCACCCCCAATACCGAAGTATCTCTTAAGCTGGCCTCCATTGCCTCGTTTTTAGGAGCATTAGCCTTGCTGATTCTAAATACTATATTTAGTCGCTTCGCTCACTTTTTCAGCTCATATCAGGTGGTCTACGGCGCCTTTGCCGCTCTACCTATTTTTTTAATCTGGCTTCAGTCATTATGGGTAATCATTCTTGCAACGACTTGTTTATGCGCAAGCATCCATAAAATTAAAAACTTAGCATCTGGTCAAGATTAGGTTAAAATTACGCGAATATTTTCAAGCAGAGCCAGTTATGATCAACAAAGTTAACGATCTAAATACAATATTAGAAGAGTCCGACTGCCTTATTGACGCCAATCAGATAGATGCGGCTTTAGATAAAATGGCAAAACAAATAACCATGGACCTGAAAGATAAACTACCACTCGTGATTTGCGTTATGAACGGTGGACTTATCCCAACTGCCGCATTAATAGAACGACTCCCCTTCCCACTCGAACTGGATTACGTCCACGCATCAAGATATGGAATGGAAACGGAAGGCACTAACCTTAAATGGATGAGCTACCCACAAACAGACATCACCAATAGAGATATTTTGATTGTTGATGACATATTTGATCAAGGGCACACATTACAAGCGATTATTGAGTGGTTCGAAACTCAAGGCGCTAAAAATGTATTTACTGCTACCGTGGTTAACAAGCTTCACGATCGAAAAGTAAACATAACACCAGATTACATTGGGCTAGATGTTGAAGATCGCTTCTTATTTGGTTTCGGCATGGATTACAAAGGGGCTTTCAGAAACTTAAAAGCCATTCACGCTATAAAAGGCAGCTAGCCTCAAATCTAGAAACACTTTGAAAGCACTTCACGCCAATAAAAAAGGCATTCGCTAGTTAAAACGAATGCCTTTTTTTAGCTCTGAACAAACACTAGAACACGCGGTTAAAGCCGTTTAGAGCCGCAACACGATACGCTTCTGCCATCGTTGGATAGTTAAACGTTGTGTTCAAGAAGTACTTCAATGAGTTCTGCTCACCTGGCTGCTTCATAATCGCCTGCCCAATATGAACAATCTCGGACGCTTGGTCACCAAAACAGTGAATCCCTAAGATTTCCAAACTTTCACGATGGAAGAGTATTTTCAACATACCCACCGCCTCACCGGTAATCTGTGCTCGTGCAGTGTTTTTAAAGAAAGCACGACCCACTTCATAAGGAACTTTTTCCGCCGTCAATTCCGCTTCCGTTTTACCGATAGAACTGATTTCTGGAATGGTATAAATACCTGTTGGCACTTCACTGATAAAGTGACCACCTTGAATACCAAACATATTAGCGGCTACCGCACGACCTTGATCGTAGGCTGCACTCGCCAAACTTGGCCAACCAATAACATCACCCGCTGCATAGACATTCTCTACTTGCGTTTGGTAAGTATCATTAACCGCCAATTGACCACGGCCGTTTGCTGCTAAGCCAATACTGTCCAGCCCCAACGAATCCGTATTACCGGAGCGTCCATTACAGAACAATAACGCATCGGCACGTAATTTTTTACCTGAAGCCAAGTTCATCACTACACCACGATCTGTCGTCTCTACCGACTCAAACGTTTCATTGTGACGAATTAGCACGCCATTATCTCTTAGGTGATAACTGAGCGCGTCAGTAATCTCATCATCTAGGAAACTTAATAGCTTCTTACCAGGGTTAATTAGCTCAACCCGGACACCAAGGCCACAGAAGATAGATGCATACTCACACCCAATGACACCCGCGCCATAAATAATCAATGAGCGAGGCGTATGACTTAAGCTTAAAATGGTATCTGAGCAATAAATACGTGGATGGGTAAAATCAATATTTGCAGGACGATAAGGACGCGAACCTGTCGCAATCACCACCTTATCTGCAGTTAATAACTCAGGACCATTCTCGTAAGTATTCACTTCAATCGTGTTTGCGTCTTTGAATTTGCCACGCCCGAAGTAAATATCCACCCGGTTACGCACATAATATTCAGTTCGACCCATCACTTGCTGGTCAATGACTTTATTCGCCCTATCAAGCACTTTTGGAAAAGAAAACCAGCGAGGCTCTCCAATGTCACGAAACATTGGGTTTGTATTGAAAGCGATGATTTCTTTTACAGCATGACGCAAGGCCTTTGATGGGATTGTCCCTAGGTGCGTACAACTCCCTCCGACTTGCGGACTAGCCTCAACAACGGCTACTCTTTTTCCTGCTTTAGCCGCATTCATAGCAGCACCTTCACCAGCAGGGCCGGTACCTAGCACCACCACATCATAATGTCTTGCCGTCATAGTATCCCCTTTAAAAATTCATTTACTTAGACGCGTCGTAAAACGTTTCGCTTGATACGCTTTTGGAAGCGGCTTGCTCTGTTTCTTTCTCACACTTGCCTTTATCGCCACCGCAGATATCACAAGCAACTTCCATACCTAGGGCACTCATACCACCACAAGAACCAGCAATCGGCTTTCTTCCCATAATGACACCAATCGCCATTGCAGCGACCAGCAAAAGCATAAGTGCAAATGCCAAAACAATAGTCAACATAATCTTACCTCCAAACACGAGAGCAGCTTAGCCACTATCGTAAACTTAAAATCGTTTTAAAATGCTCTAAAAAGCATTTCTAGAATATCTTTCAATCTTAGCAAGTAATCATGCAGGGAGTGAGTCAGCAAAACATCAATTCAGAAGCAAAAAAGAAAAAATGAATGAGACTAGCTAAAACAGAGACATTATCTTTATTTTGTTTATGCACTGGTAAAAAATCACGAAGATAACAAAGGCAAATACGTTTTTTTGACCTGCTTCAATACGTCAATTAAGCAATACACAAACAAAATAAGACCCACCTAAGTAGGTGGGCCCTAAATATCAAACGCTAACCACCAAAGTCATCAAGCAAGATATTATCTTTCTCAACACCTAAGTCTTCTAGCATTTTAATAACAGACGCGTTCATCATTGGAGGCCCACACATGTAGAACTCACAATCTTCTGGCGCCGGGTGATCTTTAAGATAGCTTTCATAAAGAACATTATGAATGAAACCAGTCTTACCATCCCAGTTATCTTCTGGTTGCGGATCAGACAAAGCTAAGTGCCATTCAAAGTTTTCATTCTCTTCTTGAAGCTTATCGTACTCTTCAACATAGAATGCTTCACGCACACTACGAGCACCGTACCAGAAAGTAATCTTACGAGTAGAATGCAGACGTTTAAGCTGATCAAAGATATGTGATCGCATAGGTGCCATACCAGCACCACCACCAACAAATACCATTTCAGCGTCTGTGTCTTTCGCAAAGAATTCACCAAATGGTCCATATACTTTGATTTTATCGCCTGGTTTCAGACTAAAAACGTAAGAGGACATTTGGCCTGGTGGTAAATCATCTTTACCAGGAGGCGGCGAAGCAATACGAATATTAAACTTAACCACACCTCTTTCTTCAGGGTAGTTTGCCATAGAATAAGCTCGGATAACCGTCTCATCTACTTTAGAAACAAACTTCCAAAGATTGAATTTATCCCAATCGCCACGATATTCTTCATCGATGTCGAAATCTTTGTAATTCACCGTGTGAGCTGGCGCTTCAAGCTGAACATAACCGCCAGCACGAAAATCAACGTTTTCGCCTTCTGGCAATTTTAACGTTAACTCTTTAATGAAGGTCGCAACATTTGGGTTTGACTCAACAGTACAATCCCACGCTTTAACGCCGAAGACTTCTTCGGGTACTTCAACATCCATATCCTGCTTAACAGCAACCTGACAAGAAAGACGAAAACCCTCTTTCTCTTCACGGCGTGTAAAGTGAGCTTGTTCAGTAGATAGCATAGAACCACCACCACTTGTCACTTTACATTTACACTGCGCACAAGTACCACCGCCGCCACAAGCGGACGATAGAAATATACCATTGCCAGCCAAAGTCTGAAGTAACTTACCGCCAGCAGCCGTTGTTACTTCCCTTTCACCATTGATGCGGATTGTTACGTCACCAGAGCTCACCAATTGAGCACGAGCAGCAAGAATAATTGCCACAAGACCCAATACGATAGCTGTGAACATCACCACACCTAGAATAATTTCTAAGTTGACCATGTTAATTAAACCTTATTCTTGGTTGTCTATATTATGCAAATTAAAGCTGCACACCCGAAAATGACATAAAGCCTAAGCTCATCAAGCCAACAGTAATGAAGGTAATACCTAAACCACGAAGACCCGCAGGGACATCCGAGTATTTAAGTTTCTCACGGATACCAGCCAGAGCAGCAATAGCCAACGCCCAACCAATACCAGCACCAACGCCATAGACAACACTTTCACTAAAGTTGTAATCACGCTCAACCATGAACAAAGAAGCACCCATGATGGCACAATTTACTGTAATCAACGGCAAGAACACCCCTAACGCGTTGTATAACGCAGGAACATACTTATCCAATGCCATTTCCAAAATTTGAACCACAGCGGCAATAACACCGATATAGCTCAACAGACCTAAGAAACTTAAGTCAACATTTGGCAGACCGGCCCATTGTAGAGCACCATCTTTTAATAAATTTTGGTACAACAAGTTGTTAAGTGGAACCGTAATAGCAAGAACCACGATAACCGCCACACCCAAACCAATAGCTGTTTCTACTTTTTTGGACAAAGCCAACAAAGTACACATACCCAAGAAGAAGGCTAACGCCATGTTTTCAACGAAAACAGCCTTAACAAACAGACTAATTAAATGTTCCATTTATAGCGCCTCCTGTACACGTGAATTGGCAGCAATTTTGAAATCAGGCTCTTCCACTTGCTCTTTTTTATAAGAGCGTAGCGCCCAAATAATAAGACCAATAACAAAAAAGGCACTTGGTGGAAGCAACATCAAACCATTAGGTTGATACCAGCCACCATTTTGTACTGTTTGGAAAATGACATGTCCAAAAAGCTTACCAGCACCCAATAGTTCACGGAAGAAAGCAACAACCATCAACATTGCGCTGTAACCAAGACCGTTACCAATACCATCCAAGAAGCTCATTACAGGGCCATTTTTCATGGCATAAGCTTCGGCACGGCCCATTACGATACAGTTTGTAATAATCAAACCAACGAAAACGGAAAGCTGTTTGCTGATTTCAAAAGCAAACGCTCTTAGCACTTGATCTACAACAATAACCAAAGAAGCAATAATGATCATCTGTACAATGATACGAATACTGTTTGGAATGTAGTTACGAATAATCGCAATAAAGAAGTTAGAAAATGCAGTAACTAACGTCAGTGCGATGGCCATAACCAAACTAACACTCATGCTACTAGTAACCGCTAGTGCAGAACAAATACCAAGGATTTGTAATGCAATCGGGTTATTAGCGAGAATTGGCCCAAATAAGACCTTTTTCACTTCAGACATTATTTATCTCCCTCACTACGAAGTTTCGCTAAGAAAGGTCCAAAACCATCATCGCCCAACCAGTATTGAACAAGATGAGTTACGCCTCGGCTTGTTAGCGTCGCTCCTGATAAACCATCAACTTTATGATCAGCATCAGGATCAGATTTGCTCACACCGCCTTTTACCAAATGGATAACCGCTTGGCCTTTGTCGTTGTAAACTTTTTTACCCTTCCATAGCGCTTTCCAGTTTGGATTATCTACTTCGCCACCAAGTCCAGGTGTTTCACCTTGGTCATAGAAACCAAAACCAACAACCGTCGTGAAGTCATTTTTAAGCGCAATAAAACCATACATAGTTGACCATAGGCCGTAACCATGAACAGGTAGTACGATACGATCAATATTATCACCAGACTTAACAATATAAACCGCGGCGTATTTAGCACGACGCTTAATACTCGCTGGGTCTTTGTCTGCTGGTAACGCAATAGACAGCTCAGGATTTTTTGACGCTGCTTTTTGATCATAAGTGGCTGGATTAATTCCTGCCGCTTTGATTTCTGCTGGCGTCGCAAAACTACCTGTTTTCAAATCAACAATACGTGTTTCCACGTTTTTGAAAATTTCATTAACAGATTTTCCTGGCTCTAACATCCCAGCCGCGGCCAGAATATTTTGCTTACGGTCTAAGTCTTTATTGGCTTTTTGAATCGGCTTAAGGCCCACCGCCGCTGCCGCGACAAAGATAGAACAAACCAAACATAGAGCCAACGCAACTAATACAGTTTTTTTGATACTTTCGTTACCGCTAGCCATTGCGTGCAATCCTCCGCTTGATGTTTGCTTGAACAATAAAGTGATCAATAAATGGTGCAAACAAATTCGCAAACAAGATCGCCAACATCATACCTTCTGGATACGCTGGGTTAGCAACACGAACAAGCACAACCATGACCCCAATTAGTGCACCATAGAACCATTTGCCGCGCTCTGTCATAGAAGCAGATACCGGATCTGTCGCCATGAACAGCATACCAAAGGCAAACCCACCTAGTACCATATGCCAGTACCACGGTGTTGCAAACATTGGATTAGTATCAGATCCGATATAGTTAAACAATAAAGCGGTTCCGATCATGCCAATCATCACACCAGCAACAATTCGCCATGCAGCAATTCTCATCACCATCAATACCGCACCACCTATAAAGATGGCTAGCGTTGACGTTTCACCCATCGAACCTTGCATAAAGCCGAAGAAGGCATCAGACCAAGTCGTCGTTAAGCTAGAAAAACCATCCGCTGCAATTTGACTTAGCGCTGTTGCACCAGAAAATCCATCAACTGCAGTCCAAACAGAATCACCAGACATAGACGCTGGGTAAGCAAAGAACAAGAAGGCACGACCTGCCAAAGCAGGGTTTAGGAAGTTTTTACCAGTACCACCAAACACTTCTTTACCAAGTACAACACCGAAGCTAATACCAAGAGCAACCTGCCACAAAGGAACGGTAGGCGGTAACGTTAAGGCAAAAAGGATGGAAGTAACAAAGAAGCCTTCGTTTATTTCATGCTTACGCACGGAAGCAAACAACACCTCCCAAAAACCACCAACCACAAAGGTAACAAGATAAACAGGCAGGAAGTACATCGCGCCATAAATCATGTTGTCCCAGATACTTGCTGGATTGTGGCCTGCTAACATGCCGACAATTGCTTGTCGCCAAGTGTCTCCAGCATCTACATTCATTACTTGCAATGCAGTGTTAGCTTGCAAGCCAATGTTGTACATACCAAAAAACATTGCAGGGAAGGTGCATAACCAAACCAATATCATGATGCGTTTCATATCAACAGCATCACGAACATGCGAACCATTTTTTGTTACAGAACTTGGACGGTAAAAAATCGTATCAACCGCTTCGTAAAGCGCATACCATTTTTCATATTTTCCGCCGGTATGGAACGATGGTTCCATTTTGTCGAGTACTTTTCTAAGCCCCATGAATTAACCCTCTTTCTCTATTAGAGTTAGGCAATCCCGAAGGATCGGGCCATATTCGAATTTACCAGAACAACTATAAGTACAAAGAGATAAATCCTCTTCATCCAACTCTAGCACGCCTAATTTCTGCGCTTGCTCAGTATCATTCACAACCAATGCACGTAGTAATTGCGTTGGCAAAATATCCATTGGCATTAATCGCTCGAAATTACCTAGCGGCAGCATAGTACGATCACTACCATTAGTAGTAGACGTCATAGCAAAGGATGTCTTACCTGTTAGTTTAGATAGGAAAACATTCAATACAGAATGCTTCTCTGAACCAGCACGCAGATAATGCATCATTTCGCGTTCACGACCTTCAAGAATAACCGTCACTTGATTATGGTAACGACCAAGGAAGGCAAAAGGCCCAAACGCATTGCGTCCAGATAATACAGAACCCGAAATAACTCGATTATCGCCATCTGCCAATTCATTAGCCAACAAACTAGCGAGACTAGCGCCAACTTGAGTGCGAACTAGACGAGGTTTTTTAACCTGTGGTCCAGCAATAGACACAACACGTTCAACACTTAATTTACCAGTAACAAAAAGTTTGCCTACGGCAACAACGTCTTGGTAATTAATAGACCAAACTGTTTTTTTGTCACTTACTGAATCTAGAAAGTGGATATGCGTGCCCGCTAAACCAGCAGGATGTACACCGCCAAACTCTTCAACAACAACATCAGAAGTCGTTGGGATCTTCGCGCCTGGAGCCTTACATAAGAACACTTTGCCATCTGTTAAACGACTAAGAACGGTAAGACCATCAGCAAACGCTTCCGCTTGATCCGCTAAAACAACTTCTGCAGAGGCAGCAAGAGGATTCGTATCCATTGCTGTCACAAAAATCGAATGAGGCGCTGATGCAACGTCAGGAACCTTTGAATATGGTCGAGTACGTAGTGATGTCCACAACCCAGACTCGACTAGATTTTCAACGACCTTATTACGATCAAGATCTTTTAGTTCTGACCCAGAGTAAGACGCAAAAACTTCTTCGTCATCACCCTGAAGATCAATAACAACAGACTGTAGTACTCGTCGCTCACCGCGATTGATCGCAGAAACGACGCCTGCAGCTGGTGCTGTGTATTTCACACCTTCGGTCTTCTTATCTGTAAAGATGACCTGCCCTTTTTTGACCTTATCCCCTTCCGCAACCAGCATGGTAGGTTTCATACCATGGTAATCCGGACCGATGACCGCAACAGATTTAACTGCTACAGCATCTTCAATCACTTGATTGGGAGCTCCACTGATCGGGAGATCAAGGCCTTTTGTAATTTTATACATATGTTCTGCCCAACAATTAATTGAACACAAAAGCGTTGTACGTTTGCTCATAACCCCCTCCGGGAAAACATTTATGAGCCAATAACGACTAATTAAGACATTATTGAACGTAAATCTACTTCACCAAAAAACCGATGTATTATAGTGGTCATTAGCTGGCTTGACTACTATTCAACTGTGCCTTTAGCCTATAACCTTTGCTCATTTGAGTGGTTTTTTACACATTCAGCCTATCTTCTGAACAAAAAACAGGCATTAGATGTGGTTTTTTTCTTACAATATCCTTTTTTTATACGGGTGGATTGCTTTAATTCAAAGCAAACTTACCCATTTGGTTGCTTAATTACTTAACCAGCAAACAGATATGCCACCTCTTAGTTGCCATCCTTTCTTTAAAGCGACACAATATTCTTCATTTATTAAAAGCAGCTCTTCTTAGGAAACGTAACAATGCAGCAGCTAAATGCGCAGATACACATAGAAAATCTTCGTTTAAGAACCTACATCGGCTTTAATGACTCAGAGAAAGAAAATAAACAAGATGTCGTGATTAACGTCTGGATTGACTATCCTGCCACTGAAGCAAGCCAAAGTGATGACATAGGCAAAGCCGTTAATTACCGTACTATTTGCAAAGAAATAATAGCGCACGTTGAGAACAATCGTTTTTTGCTGCTAGAAAAACTCACTTCAGATGTGCTCTCATTATGCCTCAAGCCTAACAATGTAAAAGGCGCCAAGGTGACCATCTGTAAACCTCACGCTTTACGCTTTGCCGACTCCGTTTCCCTTACACTATCTACCCAACGAGATTTTTAAAAACATCATGCTAGATGCCCTATCCCTTACCCTTAAACCTGGATATAAAAACCTCATAGAAGGATTAGACGGTAGTAGAAAAGCACTGCAACTACTGTCGATCGCCAATCAATTTAAACGACCTATCGTTTGTATCACCAATACTATTTCTGAGCTTAACGAACTAGAAGACGAATTGTCTTTTCTCAGCGATAACAAACAAACGGTTTTACGCTTTAGTGATTGGGAAACATTGCCATACGATGCCTTCTCACCACATCAAGATATTATTTCCCAGCGCTTAGAGACATTGGCGCAACTGTCCGAATGCAGCACGCCTATTGTATTAACCACAGTCGCCTCATGCTTAATTCGTTTGTGCCCAAAACAGCACCTTATTGCACAACGATTTCATGTCAAAGAAGGGCAAAATCTTCCCTTAGAAAAGCTCAGCAAAAAACTGACAGAAGCGGGTTACTTAAATGTAGACAATGTCCATGAGCATGGTGAATATTCAATACGCGGCGCACTAATGGATGTTTTTCCAATGGGCGCTAGCAACCCTATTCGCATCGATTGGTTTGACAACGAAATCGAGACGATTCGTTTTTTTGACACCGAAACACAACGCAGCACTGACAAAGTCAAAGAAATTAACATGCTGCCTGCCAAGGAATTTCCAACCAGCGCACAAGGCATCCAAAAATTCCGTCAAGCTTTTCGAGAACGATTCGATACCGACCCACTATCTAGTCCAATCTACCAAGATATTTCCAGTGGCATTATTCCTTCCGGTATTGAATACTACTTACCCCTCTTCTTTGATCAGACCAGCACCTTTTTTGATTACTTAGATTCTCAAACCTTGATCATTAGAATGGACACTCTGAACGAGCAAGTGGCAAGCATTCAACTCGACTATAAAAGCAGACACGAATCACTTAATTACGACATTGAGCGCCCAATACTCAAGCCTGAGGAAGTTTGCCTAAGAGAAGAAGAACTATTTAGCCACTTTAACAATTATCCAAACGTTATCTTTTCCAATCAGGGCGACAACCCAAATTATCAACCTCTTAATGACGTTAAAATAGAGTCTAAATCTCCAACCCCCTTAGGAAAACTAGACCATTTTATTAACAACACATCCGCACGCGTACTCATTGTTGCCGAGACTGCCGGACGAAGAGAAGCACTACTAGAATTACTCAAAAAATATAAAATCGCACCAGGATACAGCGAAGACTGGCATCACTTCCTAGCGTCTAAAAGTCAGCTCTGTATCACTGAAGGGAATATCAGCCGCGGCTTTCAAATCAAAAATGATATTGCGCTTATTGCAGAGAGTGAAATTCTTGGTGAACGAGTATCACAAAAACGCCGTAGGAAAAATGGTGATGTCAATGAAGACGCCATTATTCGCAACCTAACAGAACTGAGACTTAACGCCCCCGTGGTACACATAGATCACGGCGTGGGACGTTATTTAGGACTCACCAACTTACAAATAGACGGACAAGAAACGGAACTACTCACATTAGGCTATGCCAACGAAGCAAAATTATATGTACCAGTTTCGTCACTACAATTAATCTCACGCTACACAGGTGCAGATGAAGACAGTGCGCCACTACACAAATTGGGCACAGACAAATGGAGTGTTGCAAAGCAAAAAGCCGCGGAAAAAGCCCGTGACACCGCTGCCGAGCTATTAGAAATTTACGCAAAGCGAGAAGCCCGAGTCGGCCATGCTTTTAACAAGCCAGATGACCAATATGAGCTGTTCTCAGCAGGCTTTCCTTTTGAAGAAACGCCAGATCAGCAGCTCGCTATTGACGCTGTTATTCAAGACATGTCGAATAAGAAACCCATGGATCGCCTAGTCTGTGGTGATGTTGGGTTCGGCAAAACAGAAGTTGCTATGCGCGCTGCATTTTTAGCGGTCGAAGGCGGCAAACAGGTCGCAGTGTTAGTACCCACCACCTTGCTAGCTCAACAGCACTATGAAAACTTCTGTGATAGATTCGCTGACTGGCCGGTAGAAATCGAATTACTGTCTCGTTTCCGCTCAGGGAAGCAGTCCAACGAAGCCATTTCCCGCTTAGAGAATGGTACTGCAGATATTGTCATTGGCACTCACAAACTGATTCAAGGCGACATCAAATTCGCTGATTTAGGCTTGGTAATTATTGATGAAGAACACCGCTTTGGTGTTAAACAAAAAGATCAATTTAAATCCCTGCGTGCAGAAATTGATATTCTCACACTCACAGCCACCCCTATTCCTCGCACGCTCAATATGTCCCTGTCAGGCATTCGCGATTTATCCATCATTGCGACGCCACCAGCAAAACGCCTTTCTGTTAAAACTTTCATTAAACAGAAAGATGATTACCAAATAAAAGAAGCAATTTTACGTGAGCTGCATCGTGGAGGGCAGATTTACTACCTTCATAATGAAGTGCAAACCATCGAAAAAACCGCCGAAGAGCTAGCAGAGCTTATTCCAGAAGCGCGAGTTATTGTCGGTCATGGGCAGATGCGCGAGCGTGAACTCGAACAAGTGATGTCAGATTTCTATCATAAGCGCGCTAATGTTCTTGTTTGTTCAACGATTATAGAAACAGGTATTGATATACCAAACGCCAATACCATCATTATCGAAAGAGCAGATAAGTTTGGCTTAGCTCAACTACACCAGCTTCGTGGTCGTGTTGGTCGCTCTCATCATCAAGCCTACGCCTACCTATTAACACCACAAGACAGAAAACTCACCAAAGATGCCGAAAAACGATTAGAAGCCATCACGCTAGCAGATAAATTAGGGGCCGGATTTACACTTGCCACCCACGATTTAGAAATTCGCGGCACCGGGGAATTATTAGGTGATGGGCAAAGTGGTCATATTGAACACATCGGCTTCTCTCTGTTTATGGAAATGCTGGATCGCGCGGTTCAATCGCTAAAAAATGGTGAATCACCGGATGTCGATATAACCTCACCCGCCCTAACCGATATCAACCTACGCATTCCAGCCCTTATCCCTGAAAGCTACTTAGGTGATGTTCACTCTAGACTTATTCTGTACAAACGCATTGCCAGCGCAACCACAGAGGAAGACCTTAAAGATCTACAAGTTGAGATGATTGACCGCTTTGGACTATTGCCAGAGCCAACAAAAAATCTATTCAGACAAACAGATATTAAGCTGAAAGCTGAAAAACTTGGCATTACAAAAATTGAAGCAAACCAAAAAGAAGGTAAAATATTCTTTAGCAGCAAAACGCCCGTTGACCCTATGAAATTGATTCGTTTAATACAAACCAAACCAGATCAATATAAACTAGTAGGATCGGACACACTAAAATACATTGCCAATATGAGCAGCGCAGAAGAGCGTTTTCAACAAACTTACAAAACATTGGAACAACTACATTGAAAACTCATCACTTACTATTATTAACGGTCATGGCTTTTAGCTCACAGCTATTTGCAGCAGACAATCAAAACTATGACCCAAGTACTGCACGCGCCTATGAAGCGTACCTACTCACTTTTGTTTGGCCAGATAAAGACACTAGCGAACAAGTAGATTACCAGCAAATACTGTCCAGCACCTCCTTACCAAGGTACGCAGAACCCGCCGTGGGCGACAGCACGTCATCCGCCGCAAACATCGCCCAACTATCTGTTCCTTTTGATAGTTTCAAAGCGAAAATTGCCCCACATGCTCAAGTTTTAGTAAATAAAAAATGGACTCTGATTTTTAAACATCGAGGCGACTCCTTAAATGAGACATTTCACAGCTCTAAGCTAATCAACGGTTATCCTGAACTCACAGGTCAAATTGCCATCAAATATGGTCGTTATCTGGAGTCTAATATTCAATACAAACATTATTTGTTTAAAGCGCTTCCTTCCTTACAGAACGACACTAGTACAGCGAACTCATTAGAAAGCCAGCAACAGAACGAGCAAGTTCAAGATGAGCAAACTGCTATTAAGCCAACGTTTGTCCTGAACATAGAGCAAAAAAACAAAACAGCCAGCAAAAAACTTAACTACATTGATCACCCTATCATAGGTACATTGATATACTTTGAGCCCATCGACCTAGAAGACGCCATCCAACAAGTAGCGCTTGAAAAACTCACACCTACCTATGGCGATGCTCAAATTATCCCTGACCAAGCAGACGAACTCACACCAAACAATAATATAGAGCCGCAAGCTACTAGCTCTCAGCAATAAAACCAGTAAACCTAATAATTAATCAGCGCTAAATAACTAAAAAAGCCGAGTAAAGATCACTTTACTCGGCTTTTTTCATGCCTAAACTAACAACTCTTTTACTAACAATTTTTCACCAGCAACTTTTCACCAACAACTAAGTTGACATTAGTAACCGCGAGATTGAATCGCCTTGCTTACCCAAGCAACGGCTTTTTGTTCGAAGGCAGAAAACAAAGACAACCCAAAACGCTCAGCCATCCCTTTAGGCTGCTTGAAAGTCACCTGGATCACTTCGGATGACGCATAATGTGAAACAAGATACGAATCACTGGTCATTACAACATCAATCAATTTATTCTCAACCGCTTCTGACCCGTACCAAGTATCGCCAGTCGCAATGGCATCAATATCTAAGCTAGGTCGCTGACCAGAAACAAAATCTTTGAACAGCACATGCGTGTCTTCTAGATCTTGCTTGAACTTTTCTCGGCCTTCGTCTGTATTTTCACCGAGCATAGTTAATGTACGCTTGTACCGACCAGCAGTGTGAAGCTCAACATCAATTAAGCTTTTATCTAATAAGCGGTGTAAATTCGGAATTTGTGCCACAACACCAATAGAACCAAGGATAGCAAACGGAGCCGCTATGATTTTATCTGCTACACACGCCATCATATAACCACCACTGGCGGCGACTTTATCAACACAGACGGTAAGAGGAATATTGGCCTCTTTTACTCGTTGAAGTTGAGAGGCTGCCAACCCGTAACCATGAACAACGCCACCACCACTTTCTAAACGAACAACCACCTCATCTTCAGGTCGTGCCACGCTTAATACCGCCGTAATTTCTTCTCGTATAGTAGAGACAGCAGAAGCTTTCATGTCGCCATCAAAATCCAGCACAAAAAGACGTTTTTTACCCACGTCTTGCTGATCTCCATGTTTCTGGGCTTTTTTCTCTAACTTAAGTTGTTTCTTTTTCGCTTTGGCTTTTTCTTTCAGCGCTTTTTTATCCAACAGCTGATGGTCAAGTTGCGCTTTCATTTCGTCGTAACCTTCGTTCAGCTTAATCACTGAGAGGTTTCCGGTACGAGATTTATTTTTCCCGCTCGCAATCATGGCCAAAAGCACGCCAATCACAATGGCAACACTGACAAGCTTTAGTACAAAGCCTGCATAATCTGTCAAAAATTCCAAGATTCTCTTCCTCTATAGTGATAAGTTATTGATGATATTGGGGCAAATAAAATAAATAGCAATGTCCGCTAGACGATTAAGAGTATGGATACCCAAGAGCTTATCCCTTATTATCTTTACCATTAGTCTGTATTGTGTACGAAATGAGCAAATACCTTACTTAAAGGAGTCATAAATGAAAACCTCCCTTTCACAAGCGCTTAGCAGTAATTTCCTCGGAGGTTCACCTCTTTGGTACAAGCAAGCGGTGATTGCATTTTTAATTATCAACCCTATTCTACTTTTAACGGCCGGTCCATTTATTACCGGCTGGATTCTGATCGTCGAGTTCATCTTCACCCTAGCAATGGCCTTAAAATGCTACCCACTCCAACCAGGCGGACTGATCGCCATTGAAGCGGTATTACTTGGGCTCACGGGTTCAGAAGGTGTTTACAAAGAAGTGGTTCATAATATCGATGTTATTTTATTGCTGATGTTTATGGTCGCCGGCATCTACTTTATGAAAGATATGCTGCTTTTCATCTTCAATAAACTCTTGATAAAGATACGCTCAAAAGTCGCAATTTCTCTTGTTTTCAGTTTAGCCGCTGCCATCCTTTCGGCCTTTCTGGATGCCCTTACCGTTACCGCCGTTTTGATTAGTGTCAGCGTTGGTTTTTATTCGGTTTATCACAAAGTGGCTTCTGATCAGGCCAGCGGAAAATACGACAGCAGCAGCGATGATCATATTTTACCGGTCAATCAAAAAGATCTTGCCCAATTTCGAGCTTTTCTACGCAGCTTATTAATGCATGGCGCGGTTGGTACCGCTCTGGGCGGGGTGGCGACGCTAGTCGGCGAACCACAAAACCTACTGATTGCCAAAGTCGCTGGCTGGGATTTCATTGAGTTCTTTGTTCGAGTCGCACCTATTTCCATTCCCGTTCTTATCTGTGGCTTATTAACCGTCATCGTTCTAGAAAAAATGTCTTGGTTTGGCTATGGCGCTACATTGCCTGAAAACGTTCGTAACATCTTAAAGAACTTCGAAGAAGAAGATTCCAAGAAAAGCACCTCTAAGCACAAGGCTCAGCTCATCATCCAAGGTGTTGTTGCCATAATACTAGTGCTTTCACTGGCCTTTCACATTGCTGAAGTAGGCTTAGTTGGCTTAATGGTGATTGTTCTTCTAACCGCATTCAACGGCATAACGGAAGAACACAGAATAGGCCACGCTTTTGAAGAAGCCTTGCCTTTTACCGCTTTGCTTGTTGTCTTCTTTACCGTTGTTTCAGTGATTCATACACAGCATTTATTTCAACCTTTTATCGACTTAGTCTTGCACATGCCTAAGCATTCGCAGCCCATTATGTTCTTTATTGCTAATGGCATTCTATCGGCGATAAGCGATAACGTATTTGTAGCAACCGTCTATATTAGCGAAGTAAAAGCCGCTCTTGATGCTGGAAGCATTTCACGTGAGCATTTCAACGCCCTAGCCGTTGCCATTAATACCGGCACTAACTTGCCTAGCGTTGCGACACCGAACGGCCAAGCCGCCTTTTTATTCTTGCTGACCTCTGCTATTGCCCCACTATTACGCCTGTCTTATGGGAAAATGGTATGGATGGCGCTCCCTTACACTATCGTATTAAGCCTCGTTGGCGGTATTTGCGTACTTAACTTTTTATAACAAAAGTATATTTAGTGCATAAAAAATGCCCTCATTTTCATGAGGGCATTTTTGTTTCTAATGACACACGGATAGTAAGCGGCGCTTAGTAAGCAACAATCAAATAACTAGTGCTTAATCCGCCACAGTGATTGCCCTGATTTTTTATCAATTAAATCCAAACGCTCTTCATGCATTTTTAATTCGTCATCACTGGCTCTAAGTATCTTTAATCGTGGACGATCTGCGCTTAAACGATTGATTTCACCGCTGAACTCATCGTTGCCTGATGACTGATCAGAGCCGCTATTCAACCCCAAGCTTGTTTGCCCACCTGTCATCAGCAGATACACATCGCCAAGAATCTCAGAGTCTAAAAGAGCCCCATGCAACTCACGATGTGATGTATCTATCCCGTAGCGTTTAGACAGCGCATTTAGGTTATTCTTCTGACCCGGATGCTTTTTACGAGCATAAACCAAGCTATCAAAAACCTTGCAAACTTCGGCCACTTTAGGATAGCCACCGATACGCCCAAACTCATGATCAATGAACCCAATATCAAATGGTGCATTGTGGATGATCAGTTCAGAACCTTTGATAAAATCGAAAAATTCCTGTGCAACATCATTAAATCTAGGCTTATCTGCTAGGTATTCGTTACTAATACCGTGAACACGAAACGCCTCTTCTTCAACTTCTCGATCTGGATTGATATACACATGAAAATGGCGCTTGGTGAACTTGCGCCCGACCATTTCAATACAACCAATTTCGATGATGCGGTGACCTTGTTTCGGGTCAATACCGGTGGTTTCGGTATCCAGAATAACTTGTCTCACTGCGCCGCCCTCAACTCGTCAATACCTTGATTGGCCAACTGATCTGCAATCTCATTCCCTTCGATCCCCGCATGACCTTTCACCCATTTCCAAGTCACATCATGGAATTGACATTGCTCATCTAAAGCTTGCCATAAATCTTTATTTTTGACCGGCTGTCGTGATGCCGTCATCCAGCCTTTACGCTTCCAACCTGCCAACCACTCAGTGATGCCTTTTTGGACATATGAGGAATCGGTGTACAAGGTTACTGTGCATTTTTCTTTTAATGCTTTAAGACCTTCAATAGCGCCCATCAACTCCATGCGATTATTGGTTGTATCATGCTCGCCACCACATAAATGCTTTTCATGCTGCCCGAAGGTCAACCAAGCCCCCCAACCACCAATTCCTGGATTGCCCTTACAAGCACCGTCTGTATACATAATTACATCTTTCACTACTTTATCTCTTTAGCTGCTGGCTTAGTAAAAGGAGGCACTCGTACTCGAGCGCTTTTCCAACTGGGTTTTATCGGTATATAGCGACGTGTTTGTTTTGTGGCTGTCATGATGTAAATACCACCAAATGGCATCTTACCTGAATTTAATAAGCGACCAATCCAACCGCATCGTTGACGCCATTTCGCACAATGTATTGGTGGCTCATATTGCACAAAACGTTTCTTTTCTAGCGTTAAGCCTGCGACTTTCAGCCAATCTTCTAAGCGCTTATGACCAATAAAACGGCCACACCAAGGCGCCTTAACTCGCTTAGAAAACAACCGACGAATTCCCCATAAGCTTAACGGGTTAAAACCAATGACGATCAATTTACCACTGGGCAATAGGGTTCGTGCCGCTTCTCTAATCACATCGTGAGGCATAGAAGAAAGGTCTAAGGTGTGATGCAACACATGAACATCCACCCCATCCGACTCAAGCGGCAACTCGTTCGCCTTAGCGACCACTATATTCTTAGGTGCTCCCAATTCAAGCTCGGGCACAATAAGAATACTCTCTCGCAAACGATGCTGATCTAACTGAATGTCTTTAAGCGGTGATTGGATTACTAGGTAATAACCTACAGCATTGTCTATCTCAAGTGCAATTTCGGAACACTCTAACTCACTCAGACTCTTACCAAGTTCAGTTTGAAACCACGCTTGGAACAATTGTCTTGATTGATCATCCAACATACAATAACTCTCTACTTAAACGGCGTGAGCGCGTCGCGCTTAACATTGATACATCACAGAAAGACACTCGCTAATAACGCAAAATATAGGTGCACTATGACATTTATTCCACTTCACGCTTTCAGCGACAATTATATCTGGATAATCAAAGAGAAAGATAGTTCACGCTTTTGGGCGGTAGATCCAGGTGATGCAAAGGTAGTAATAGAATACGGCAATCAACAGAGTGCTAACTTAGAAGGCATTATAATCACTCATCATCATAGTGATCATACTGGCGGAGTACAGGAGCTTAAAGACCAATACCACTGCCCGGTTTATGGCCCACAACACCTTGTCCCACTTGTTACACACCCATTAAAAGAAGGCGACTCTGTACGTGTTTTTTCAACGGAATTTTCAGTATTAGAAACACCCGGCCATACACTAGACCACCTTTGCTATGTGAGCGATCAAGCAGCACCAGCCCTATTATGTGGTGATACTTTATTTAGAGGCGGCTGCGGACGAATCATGGAAGGCACTCCTGAGCAAATGCTAAATGCCATGAATAAGCTTGCAAAATTACCGGACAACACGCTTGTTTACTGCACGCACGAATACACACTCGCCAATTATCGTTTTGCCCTACACCTCGATAGCAACAACAAAGAGCTGACCAAAGCACAACAAGAATGCAGTCAGATGAGAAAAAATAATGAGGTTACACTGCCCAGCTTACTAGCACTGGAGAAAGCAACGAATCCCTTCCTAAGAACCCATATACCAAGGGTTGTAGCACAAGCAGCGACTCAACTAGGTGAAAATATTGCCAATGATTCTGTCTCAGCTTTTAGCCAAGTAAGAAGAGCAAAGGATTCTTTTAGTTGACCTATACGGCCACACCTTTAGAATATCCCCACTTAAAATTATTTTTGTGAGTTCCATGATCAAGCATTTTCTTTGGGTTTTGTTGATAAGCCTAGTTCTAAGCGGCTGTCAAACAGCATCCAATGTCGAAAACGATAACAGTAAAACAGGACTAGAAACTGATTCTGATACCGTTGAAGCGGATACTCAACAGACGGGCTTCATTGATACAGTCTCTCCTGTTTTGCCTGATGAAGATGATACCTCTTCAGACAACAGTACTTCCCCTGTCGCCTCAAAAAGCCCACAGCCGCCAAAGGACTTATGGGTTAGAATGCGCCATGGATTCAAACTCAATTTAAATATAGAAAAGCCTCGCCTTTCTTCTCAAGTGCGCTGGTACAGCTCACATCTAGATTACCTTAACCGGGTATCAATACGTGGCGAACGTTACTTGTACTACATTGTTTCTCAGCTAGAAAAAGCAGGAATTCCGACAGAAATTGCATTACTGCCTATTGTTGAAAGCGGTTTTGATCCTTTTGGTTACAGTCATGGACGAGCTTCTGGACCTTGGCAATTTATTCCATCTACAGGTCAAATGTACGGGCTAGACCAAAACTGGTGGTACGATGGGCGTCGAGATATCGTTAGCTCTACACAAGCAGCCATTGCTTACTTAACTCGCTTAAATAAATTATTTGATGGCAACTGGTTGCAAGCACTCGCTGCCTATAACTCTGGTGAAGGTACGGTATTAAGAGCCATTCGAAAAAATAAACGCGCAGGTAAGCCTACTGACTTTTGGTCTCTCGACCTACCTAATGAAACACGCGCTTACGTCCCTAAATTACTTGCACTGGCCAAAATCATCAAAGACCCAGCTAAATACCACTACAAAACACATTTTATTGCCAATAAGCCGTATTTTGAAAGTGTAAAC
Organism: Marinomonas sp. TI.3.20; assembly: GCF_038155025.1. Classification (NCBI taxonomy): domain Bacteria; kingdom Pseudomonadati; phylum Pseudomonadota; class Gammaproteobacteria; order Oceanospirillales; family Oceanospirillaceae; genus Marinomonas; species Marinomonas sp. TI.3.20. Next base: position 83,159 of record NZ_JBAKAS010000009.1, read on the forward strand.
ATCGGCGGTCAACTGGATCTTGCTCAAGCGGCTGACATGGCAGACATTAGCATCGATGAAGTGTACCTTCTGAACCCAGGATTCAATCAATGGGCTACCGCACCAGATGGGCCACACAGATTGCTTATCCCTGTTAAAAAAGCCGCTTTGTTCCGCAAAAAACTGGCCGAAATTCCAAGTAATGAACGCGTCACTTGGGTTCGATACTCGGTTAAACCAGGTGATAATTTATTGCTCGTTGCCAAAAATCACAACACCACTGCCTCCGTTCTAGAAGACGTCAATAAAATGTCTTCTACCATGATTCGAGTAGGTCAAGAACTGATGATTCCGGTGGCTGGAAACAAGATAGAAAGCTACACCCTAAGCTCCCATCAACGCTTACTTGCAAAGCAGTCTCGCGCTCCGGGTCGTAATCGAATTAAGATTAACTACACAGTAAGCGCTGGCGATAGCTTATGGTTGATCGCAAAAAAATACGACACGGATTCAAAAACGCTGGCCCGCTGGAATAATATGGGATTAGCTGATCCTCTACACGCGGGGAAAAAGCTGGTTGTATGGTTAGAGCCTAAAGAAAATAGTAGTAACAGAAGCGTAATGAAAAAAGTGGTTTATACCATTCGACCTGGAGATTCATTAGCGATGGTCGCCAATAAATTTAGAGTTGCATTAAATGACATTCGCAAATGGAACCCTATTGTTGGCGGTAAAAAATACGTACAACCCGGAGACAAGGTAACATTACTGGTTAACGTGGTTGGCGGCTAAACAGCCGAACTAGACATAAACCCAATAAAAAAGGCTGATAATTAATCAGCCTTTTTTAAAGAAAAGTCTAAACGCTAAGATTATTCATAACGACATAAATAAGCGGTAATTTCTTCTACTTTCACAGAAAAAGACAAATTAGCTTCAACAATGAAGGACTCACCTTTTTCATATGTTTTCCAAGACTCTTCATTAGGTAACTTAACCGTTAACCGACCAGAAACCACACTCATATACTCTCTTTGACTCGTACCAAACTCATATTCTCCGACTGACATAACACCAACAGTAGAAACACCTTCTTGATTTTCTAACGCGATGGATTTAACACTATCATTAAAATAACTATTAACTTTTAGTTCGGTACTCATAAATAAACATAAGCCTTTAATTTAAAAAATCATTTCACCCAAGCATTCTTTGCTTGCGCTTGATACTCACAAAGAGACTATACTAATCTCCAACCATTTCTTCAATAATCCACTCTTTAAATGCCGACATAGCAGGGGTCACTGTACTGCGTTTTTCGTATACTAAATAGAAAGAGCGAGTACTAACCAAGTGCTGATCAAATATAACTTTCAGTGTGCCCGCTTCAATTTCAGGCATCACTAAGTCCACATTAGCCAACGCAATACCCAAACCTTGAGCCGCCGCACCCGCCGTTAAAGAGCCACTAGAAAACATCAAACCACGACGAAACACTTTAGGGTCTAAACTGTTTTGTAATAGCCAATCATGCCATTCATCCTTACGCTTGGTAACATGCAATAACGGATAAAAGCGCATATCTTCAGGTTCATTAATAGGCTGATCAGGCCGAATTAATTTAGGATTACAAACAGGGAAAAGTTTCGCTGGCGATAAATAATAAGCTTCAACATCACTCCAATCACCGTTACCAAAATATACGGCCATATCAATGTCACCAGCCGAAAAATCAATTAACCCCGTAGATGCACTTATTTCTATTTGAATATCTGGGTAACGAGCTTGGAAACGCTCCATTCTTGGCATCAACCAACGCGTTAAGAAAGCTGGGGCCACCGCTAATTTAAGAGAGCCTATTTTTTGCTTACTCTTCAGATCCACCGTCGCACTCTCAAGCTGCTCAAAAATACGCTTAATGGGTTTTAAATAAGATTCACCGGCTTCCGTTAAAATAACCTTCCGCTTAGTCCTTCGAAATAACTCTATCCCTAGAAACCCTTCCAAGCCTTTAATTTGATGGCTAATCGCAGAAGGCGTAACAGATAGCTCTTGAGCGGCTTTGTTAAAACTGCCATGACGTGCAGCTGACTCAAAACACTTCAATGAGTTTAATGGCGGTAAACGATTAATAGGCTTATCTCCAACCGACAGAAAAGACTAATCAATAACGCGCTTTAGGCTAATCTGTCAAATAATAAAATCCAAAAAACACTCTCAATACAGTCCTGACATTAAACAACAGATACTCTGTCTATTCTTCATCACCATGATCAACAGGGGTTATAAAGCGCTTAGCAGGCAATTTAAAGGCATCAAAGCCGTCTTGTTTATTATCATGAAAGCGATCTTTACTGGCACCCTTTCTAGACGTCTTTTTCACTGTTTTACGTGATTTATCGGCCGCTGGTGCTTTCTTAAGTTTATGGGCTTCTTTCGCAGGCGCTAAGCCTTTGAATTTTGGTTCCATTCCTTCAATAACATCACTTTCAAATTTGCGCTGAAGAAAAACTTCAATGGCTTTAAAGTTAAGCCAATCTTTAGGACCCACCAACGAATAAGCATCCCCTTTAAACCCTGCTCGACCAGTACGCCCTGTACGGTGAACAAATTCTTCCGCTTGTTTCGGTAAATCAAAGTTAAAGACATGACTGACGCTCGCGATATCCAAGCCTCTAGAGGCAATATCAGTACTCACGAGCACGTCAAATTGTCCTTTTGCAAAGCTATCCATCACTTTATTGCGCGCCGCTTGAGAGAGGTTGCCATTTAATGCTTGGGTTGATAATCCCCACCCTTCAATCATTTCTGCTAAGCGGGCAGTATCATTTTTTGTCGCTGTAAAAACAATCGCTTGCTTAATCGTTTGCCCTAATAACAAATGCTTTAAGATGTCTTGTTTATGGTCTAAGTGATCACACAAATACACATGCTGATCGATGTCTTTATGCTCATCGTATCCCTGACCAATTGCCACGCGAGAAGGATCTTTCAGTAACTCATTGGCAATCTCACTAACATCGGTATTGTCCAATGTAGCAGAAAAAAACAAGGTTTGTCTTAATCGGTGACTGGCAGCAGTATTAATAGCACGCACCGCTTCAGCAAAACCCAAATCTAGCATGCGATCGGCTTCGTCTAAAATCAACAATTCCAACCCATCTAAGAATACATTGCGCTGTTTTAAATGATCGACAAGACGACCTGGTGTAGCAACAATAAAGTGTGGGTTTTTCTGTAACTGCTTATGCTGGTCGTTGAAGTTTTCTCCGCCCTGAATCAAGGTAGAAGTGTAATGGCTAGTCGCCAGCAACAAACGCAACTGACTATAAACTTGTTTAGCCAATTCTCGAGTGGGTACTAATACTAAGACACGTGTATCTCTCTTAGACAAAGCACGTGTTTTATAAACACGATGTAAAGCAGGTAAAAGATACGCTAATGTTTTCCCTGAACCTGTTTTAGACGACGCCAATAAGTCACGTCCAGCCATAGCTTCAGGAATAGCACGCGACTGAATTTCCGTCGCCTCCTCAAACCCCATATGACCGATGGACGCTAAAATACGATTATCAAAACCAAATTCTGTGAATAACAAGTAACCTACCCCTTTCTAAAAACAAGTACACAGCCAATAAGCCATGATGAATAGCCTCATTATACCTCAGCCTAGTGAGTGCACACACGAGGATTCTCTACTCATCTGCGATTAATAAGTACGCTTTTGAAGCACTTATCAGCCCCATGCCTTTTCCTTCAGGTGTCGACACTGGAACTAAGTCTTCGACAAGTTGATAAAATACATTTCGATGGATCATCGCCTTCATTCCATAACGCATCGAGATATAAGGTCGCTCTGAGTGAGATTTACCAGCCATCCATAAGTCACAATCCACGCCAAGAATTTTCACATCTTCTGTTAACGTCGTAAATTCAATCGCCGGACCGCTTTCCGTCTCAATTTTGCGCCATTTAGTTACCAAAAATGGCGCATCTTCCACTTGTATACGAACCTTTTCTACCGGCGTTACTAAAAAGTATTCAGCGTTCTCAAACCATAGAATGTGCGAAAACATCGTCACCATGTTGGCTCGTTTTATCTTATCGCCATCGTGTATCCAATCCCCATTCGCCTTCACCACCATATCCATATCACCACAAAAATCGGGGGTCCATTTATGAACAGGCGGCAAACCAGACTTTTTACCACTTTCTAGCGCTTTTAAATCAAGCATATGAAATCCTCATTTCTCCTGAACAACGAGTGGATCAAACTAGCTCACTTCATCTTCAGTTTTATTCATGACTAAACAGATGATCTTGAAACCTATTCACTGTTAGGATACGTATAACATAAAGAATAACGAAACGCCTCGTCAAAGACGACCGTCTCATCAACTATTAGAGTGGCATCATGAAATCGGAATTAGCAACTAAGTTTACCGACCCTAGTCGCGGCGTATACTTCATAGGTACGACACCACCACGCGCATCCATTGAGGGTGAACAACTTGATCAAATTAGCCAAAAGCTGTTACAACGCTTAGATAACATAGAAGTTGACGGTTTAATTGTGTACGACATCCAAGATGAAAGCAGTCGTATAGACAAGCCACGTCCTTTTCCTTTTATGGAGACTCACGACCCTCGCGCTTGGTCGAAACGCTTAAAAGACGCGTCCAACAAACCGGTTATTACTTACAAATCAGTGTCATCACGCACTACTGAAGAGTTTACTCAATGGCTGCAAGAAGCATGGAACGATTTTGATATCAAAGACATCGTGCTAGTCGGCTCACCTTCTTCTGAGGGCAATATCAAATTACCCTTAGCACAAGCCTATAAAACATTAGAAGAGACGCCTCTCGACTTTAATCTGGGTGGCGTTACGATTGCCGAGCGCCACGCCAAGAAAAAAGACGAACACCTTCGCCTAATCAATAAATCCGAAGCAGGTTGTGAGTTTTTCATATCTCAAGCCGTTTACAACCCACAAGCGACCGCTGATCTAATTAGTCAATATGCGCAAACATGCAAGCTTCAAGGTATTACCCCAAAACGAGTCATTCTTACGTTCACACCTTGTGGCAGCGCAAAAACGCTTGAGTTTATGGAGTGGCTAGGAATTTCAGTTCCGATTGCCACAAAAAACCGGATTCTTGGATCAGCCACACCACTGGATGAGTCTATTAAAATTTGCCGTAGCGCATTGGAATTAATCATCGAAACGGCGCTACCTGCTGGTGTTCCGTTGGGCTTAAATATTGAAAGCCTGACTAACCGAAAAGAAGAGATCGATGCTTCTATTCACCTTTATAGATTACTAAAAGCGACGCTTGATTTAAGCTTGGCCGAACAAGCTCTTTTATAAAAAAGAGTGCTTAATCAACAATCAAATCAAGTTGGCGGATAACCTTATTTACTTTCGCCATCACCTCTTCTTGTGGTAACTGCGCCATCGCATCCTTACGGTGTACCGTTGTTGCCCAAGCTAGTGCTTCTAAAGGTTTCCCCGCTTCTTTTTCCACCAACTTCTGATATACACTGACAATATTTTCTTGGTCATTGTAAGGGCCAGTTCGCTTTGGATTAGACAAAGCAAACAAGGCAATAACAGGCGTTTTGACGATTGTCGCCATATGGGCAGGTCCAGTATCAGGACTAATAATTAACGCCGCTTTTTGGATAACATCCAGCAATGACGCAATACTGGTCTTACCAACCAAATTGAGGACATCAAAGCCATCGCTAACCGCATTACAAACCGCAATTTCACGTTCACTCGGCCCACCGGTCACCACCACTGAAAGCCCTTGAGAGATCAAGGATTGAATCAATGTACGATAACCTTCTAACGTCCAATCTTTAGTCACTTTTGAACCACAAGGATTAACAACGACAAAACGATCTGGAAGTACTATGTCACTGTTTGGAATAGACAAACTCCACGAAGGTGGCTGATCCGGTACATCAATGGCGATGGCCAGTGACATTAATGCATCTAGCACATGCTTTCCGGTTGGTTCTGGCGCCAATTGATTCACAAACCAATGCTGCTTTTCCCGAGAATGGGATTTCGCAAAGCCTATGCGTTTTTTAGCATTAAGAACACGAGTTAACATACTCGCCCTTAACGACCATTGCATATGCAATAGCACATCAAATTGGGTGTGCTTCAGCGACTTACCAAGCGCAAACATACCTTTGAACCCAGAGCTCTTATGGTAAACACGTACATCAACATTCGGCATTAAACGAACCAGTTGTGCTTCGGCTGGACCGGTAATCCATGTGATTTTTGCATTGGGATAGCGTGTTTGTATTGCGGTCACCACAGACATCGCATGACAAACGTCGCCCAACGCTGATAATCGCACTATGGCAATCTGCTGAATGCTTTCTTGTATCATCTTACCCTCAAGTGCTGTTTAAAATTGGCGATTATTATAGAATAGCCTGCTTTGAATGTGTCTAAATTTATCTGACGCAATAAACACACAATGATTAAGCGAGCAACATGCCGGACACACATCGTATTGATGTCAACACAACGCTATTTTCTAGCAAAGCATCACTCCCCATCGAACCTAACTGGTTCTCGGCAGACTATTGGCAAAAAAAGAAGGCTTTAGTTGGAACTGGCCAAGGCCGCGGTGCGGTTTGGTTTATTAAAAGCGAGTTTGGCAACTTCGTCATGCGTCGTTATCGGCGCGGCGGATTAGTTTCAAAATTCAATAAAGAGTCGTTTTTATTTACTAACCAAGAAAGCACTCGTCCATGGAAAGAACTAAGTCTACTTGAAACAATGACAGAGCTAGGCTTACCTGTGCCGCAGCCTATTGCCGGCATCTACAAAAAAGAGCTGGGCTTCTATAGCGCTTATTTACTTACTCAAACTATCGAACACGCCACCGACTTATTCGATATATTACAAGCGGGTAACAGCGATTCTGTAGATTGGAGAAGTATTGGCACGACGATTCGTGCATTCCATAAGCACGGCATTAATCATACTGACCTTAACTGCCATAACATCATGATCGACAGAAGCAGAAAAGTCTGGATTATCGATTTTGACAAATGCGACCAACGAAGTGTCGACAAAAAATGGACACAAGGCAATATTGACCGTTTAAAGCGTTCACTTACTAAAGAAGCCAAAAAACACACTAATTTTACAGTCTCTGATGCTCAGTGGCGTGACTTACTGGAGGGATATCGTGGCTAAGAAGAGCTCGAAGGATTTCACACTAAAACAACTACTTGCCCCAAAATACTGGCTCACTTGGCTGGCGATGGGCATTATTTATTTACTCAGCTTTTTGCCTTGGAATACCCAACAGTTTCTAGGCAAATACCTTGGCTTACTACTGTATAAAGCCACACCAAGACGACGCCATATCTGCGATGTAAATTTTGAAATTTGTTACCCAGAAATGAGCAAAGAAGAACGAGTAGAATTAACAAAGCAACACTTCATCAGTACGGGAAAAGGCTTATTTGAAACATTCACCTCATGGTTTCAATCTCCCAAGAAACTGGCTTCTAGGGTCGAATTCAATACAAAAGAAGTCATCGATCGCACGCTTGAGAAAGGTCGCGGTTGCATCCTAATTAGCGGACATTTTTCACCGCTAGACCTTTGCGGCAGCTTGGTAACGCTCGATTTGGACGTTCATCCTATTTACAAACGCCAAAACAATGCCGTGTTTAATTGGGTCATGGAAAAACAACGGAAAAAAGTTTATAGCAAAATGATAGAACGCTCCGACATGAGAGAAGTTCTAAAGTCGCTGAAAAATAATAAAGCGGTCTGGTATGCTGTTGATCAGGATTATGGACGTAAAAACTCTGTATTTGCCCCATTTTTTGGCCGACAATGCGCCACCATTTCTCACATCGGTCGGATCGCTAAAATGACCAACGCACCGGTATTACTATTTGATTATGGTCGCACTGAAAACGGCTATAACTACCGATTTGTCGAAGTTGAAAACTACCCTACCGATAATGATGTGACCAATGCGACGATTATCAACCAACTAATGGAAGAGGCTATTTCGACCAAAAAAGAACAGTACCTTTGGTCTCATCGTCGCTTCAAAACGCAACCAGTAAAAGGAGACCCTTCTCCTTATGAACGATAAATAACGCGTTCAACAAGATAGGTTGGCGCCTTAACTACGACATCAATTAATACGACATCAACTAATACGGCGTTAATTAACACAAGAAGAAACCACCTTGCTAACTCATTAATACAAGGTGGTTTCTTCTTTATTTAAGCAGCACCAAGCTCATCTCTGACTTCAGCCATCAGCGCTAACGATTTTAAGCGTTTTTCTGCATCATAAATTGGAAAAGAGACTATCAACTCATCGATTCCTGTTTTTTCAACAAAGCTTTTCATCTTAAATTTAACGGACTCTTTCGAACCAACAAACGCATACTGCAAAGTATGATTGATCATATGCTTCTCACTCACAGACCAGAGCGCATCCATCGATTCGACAGGCTTAGCAAAGGGAACATTATTGCCACGACGCAGATTAATAAACTGCTGTTGAACAGAGGTAAACAAGTACGCCGCCTCTTCATCGGTATCAGCCACCACAGCCATCACACCTGCCATAGTATGCGCAACAGGATTAGCATCACTTGGACGGTAATTTCTGCGATATACGGTCAATGCTTGAATTAACTGATCGGGTGCAAAATGAGAAGCGAAAGAATAAGGCAAACCAAACTCCGCTGCGACTTGTGCACTATAAAGACTGGATCCAAGCATCCAAATTGGTACATGGGTATTTCGACCCGGCACAGCAATTACCTTTTGATTCTCTTCAGGTTTACCTAAGAAGTGCTGCAATTCTCTCACATCATCAGGATATTGATCTACCGCCGCATTCATATTACGACGCAAGGCTCTCGCGGTTTGCATATCCGTACCAGGTGCTCGCCCTAATCCTAAATCAATGCGGTTTGGGTACAACTCAGCCAAAGTACCAAACTGCTCAGCGATAATCAGTGGCGAGTGATTTGGCAGCATCACACCGCCAGAACCCAAACGAATCGACGTAGTTGCCGCTCCAATATGAGATAACAATACGGCAGGCGACGAGCTCGCCACATTAGACATACCATGATGTTCAGCAAGCCAGAAACGCTTATACGCTCTGGCCTCAGCTTGTTGAGCCATTAATGTACTTTGAGCAAAGGAATCAGAAACAGTTTTGCCTTGCACGATAGGCGAAAGGTCAAGAATAGAAAGTGGGATCATAAAAATCGTCCATTCGATAGAATATACCCCGTTATTTGGGGCAATCTATTGAATAGACAAGGTTTAGAGTTTGCAGTAAATGCACAAATTCGAAATATCTCGATATAACTATACGCTAGCCTATGTTTTAGCGATTTTCCAGACGATTATAATCCAATATCCCGCTCGCTCTTGGTCGTGCCTCTTTATTTAATCTAGCAATACCGTCACTGACCGTCCAAAAACGTGGATTGGTCCGGCGAACACCAAAACGCCCCATTAAATCCGAATAATCTTCCTCTGTTGCCATATTTGCTACATCGTCAGAAAATGCTTTCAACTGGTTTTCATCCACTTCTATTAAGGCATTTGGATAGTCCCCCAATACACCCTTAACTAGCGTCACGCTGTCTTCATTTGGTAAACGAGCCGCCGCCTCATCAAACAAACTGGATATATTCGAATGCGCCTTATTATGGATAATACTTATGACTTCTTTTGGCTCGCCACCTTGGGTCACCAACACAATAGCCGTATCAGGCAAATAGCGAAGACCACCGCCTTTCAATGTTTCTAAATGCTTTAATGTCGAAATTTCCTTATGCGTCAAACGACTTTGATCTAAATCTCTACTATGATCTAACACTTTAGCCAAATGCTTATACAGCAGATCATAGAGCTCAGATTGATAATTTTTTGTTTTATAGTGAACCTGAGTCTGTACGTCCACTTTGATAAAGTCGCTAAAGATATAATCTTTAATACTTTGATTAGCATCGCGATACCAATACTGGCGTACTTTCTCTCTGTCTGCTTTTGGCAACAACAAAAGGAAGTTTAATTCGCCTTCCATTCGCAAAAAGTCCATATAAAGACGGGTATCTAACTGATGCCCTACATTGCCATAAACATCAAAACCCGCCACTAATAAATAGTGAATACGCTCAAGCAATGGATAGTCAATTACCCATGATGTTTTAGGTTTTTGCCCTACTAACCCCTTTACTACAGATGCATTATCAAAGTGTCTGAAAATCGTTAACGCGGCATTTTCATTGTGCCCATCACCATCCCAAATTAGGCTTACATCAAGAGGATGTTTCTTATCCACTTCCTTTTTAATTAAGTTGGCTTTAGCAGAAAGGTACGCTTTTTGCTGCTCCGAAAAACGCACCCATGAACTCAGTGGTAACGCATTACTTGAGCTGCTAGCAGGTAAGTCTAAATGCTGAACTTGAGTCTCAAGAAAGCGAGCCGTTTTTTCGTTGTATTCAACCGAAGGGTTAACAAAATAAACCCAAAAATCCTCATTGATCACGTTAACGGCAACTTGCCCTCGGCACACAGGCCCTTTAATAAAAGACATAATGGTATTTTGGGCATGATCTAGCAAGAAGCGATAGCGTGCATTTGTTGGAATTTGCTGAAAAGTTCGAAAAGGATTACTTGCCACTTCAGGGTCGTAACCTGGGTCTTTTGTTACCTTATAGTCCGCAGCATAAAAATACGAATACCAACGTTTGTAGACAGATTCATCCAACTGGAAAGGTATGTGATTTTTTTGAACAACTACTTCAGGATCTTGCCACAACCGATAATACACACGCTTAACGCCCGGTGAATCATAAGGTCGACGTGTTGCAATACGATCAATAGGTTGACCTGGTGGTGTTTTAGAACGAACCAACCTAAAGCGCTGATCATTGCCTTCACCAAGATACAAGCTGTACAGAAACAAATGCTCATAAATATAGCGAGACACCAAACGCCCCTTTAGATCGTTAGGATTTTTTTCGTTTAAACGCACTTCCCACAAAGCCACAAGTTTTTGCATGTTAGCTGACAAAGGTTTTTCTTTCGGCATTTTACCCCCCTTCGCCAACCATTGAGTCAACACATTAAATTCGGCTGAACTTAACGCTGGCAATCCGTAGGGCATTCCCCATTTCGGGTATTTTTGCTCAAATGAAGCGTATTCTTCAATGCTTGGGCACTGTTGATTCCTAGACAAAGAAAAATCATAATCTTCCGACAATACCGGTTTATTAAAACTCCCTTGTTTTTCCCGCAGAGCAATAGCTCGATATAGTAAACTACCATCTAGATTAGCGACTGGGCTTTGACCTCGCTCATTAAGCGCTGGGTAAAACCCCTTCTTGCGCCACTCTTCTGGAGTATGCGCATCAATATATAGACGTGTTGGCTCTGCGGCTAATAAGCGCGTTCCATCATAAACAAGCGCTTTAGAGCCTCCTCGATTAATGCCTTCAGAGCCAGTCAGCTTAAGCTGACAAGGCGCATCGTAACAGGCATGACAAGAAACGCATCGATTGTCTAAAATCGGTCGAACTTTATCATTATAAAATTCAGCGTCTTCCTTTGACGTGTCAGCTTCACGATTAACTGTTTTTTCAACACCATACTTCTGGTTCAAACTATTAGAAGCAAAGACAGCACAACCAGTAATAAACAGTATTGAAAGAATAACAATCAACGCTCTTCGCATAACAATTTCCTAGATGGGGGTTTTATAGGCTAATAAGATAACGCAATAGAGGGAGTACTTACTATTTCTTTACGACTGAAATTTGAACATATTTTGTGAATCAAATAACTCAAGACATAAAAAAGCGCCCACTTAGAGGGCGCTTTAAATACTAGTTTGAAAAATAAGGAGATTATTCCTCTTCGACGAGCAAGCCGTCTTCTTCGTATTCATCATCCAATTCATAAGCATCATCGCCCATATCATCATTAGCTAATAATAATGATTCTTCATAGGCGCCACCAAACTCAATGCGTGTGATGTCATATAAATCGTATTCATAAGTGCCATCAAACCAGCGAGCATCTGATCCAATTTCTTCAAGCTCATACGTCACCGCATCAGCACGAACGATTCGACCAATCTCACAACTGTCTTCTTCTATCTCTTCTCGGTGTAATGTCACTAAGCCATATTCTTCACTGATATCCGTCAGTAATACAGCAAGATCTTCAAGGTCAACTTCTGGGTCAACCACTTTTTCTTCTCGAAGTTCAAGAACGCGCTTTTGAAAATCATTAAAAGGAGCCGGATGAACAAAGTCACTAATGTCTTCCAAAAATAAAACTTGGTAGCCATTTAGTCGCACACTGTCATCAACTAACTGGAGTAAAACCATTTCTTCATTGGCATCTACAACAAAGCCATCAGTCCAACTATCTGGGCCGTCCAATTCTTCACGAAAAATGCGAACTACATTGTTTCGATTACGGGCTTTTTCCAATTCGATGAGCATATCGGCTCCCTAAAAACGTAAAAAAATAAATCTGATGCTAGTGTAAACCCAGCCAGCATAAGGAACAACTACTGAAGCACATCGTGCCAGTTTTCAACCATATCCACCAAATCTTCCAAACCACACTCAGCTTGAACACCATCAGTAGAAGGTCGATAGAAACTATCTTGCGAATCAAACATCGCTTTTATTTCATCTTCAGCAGAACTCATATCAACTTGACGAGAGACCATTACGCCTTCTTCACTGATGACAACGTCAAATGGGCCATGCTGAAACTTAGTCGTTTCTTTTTCATACTCAGCCAAGCGTGCGGCTAATAATACTCGCTGAATGTTTTCTTTATCGACAACAAACTGCGTTACCCAATCAGCAATAGCGGCAAATTCATAATCGGCATTAATACGGTATTGGCCTTCTTCCTGATCAAAGGCAATTTCATAATCCATGACTTTGAACCTCAATTATTCTCATTATTAGACTTAGCATGTGCTTGTTTTGCCTGCTCGTCACGGTACTTTCTATTTTTCTCTTGTTGGCGCTGCGGAATGGCCGCGGTCAACCTTGCTTGTCTATCCGCTTCTTTTTTCGCTTTAGCCTCTTCCACCAACAGCTCTTCATGAGCAATCATAGCTGGCGTTTCCATGACATAAGGGCCAATTGCACCAGTACGAACATCATGTAAAAAAACCTCAGCGGCTTTGTGCATATCGATTTTTCCACCAGCACGCAATGCGCCACGCTTCGAACCAATCACTTTTAGCACTTCAACAGGATCTACAGACAATTCTTTTAGTTTATAGCGTGTTTTTAATGAATCCGCATAATCTGAAATAAAGAACTTCAAACCCACTACCGCAACATCTTCGTAATTAATCGCCGTGGCTCTCACCGCTCCCGTCACCGCTAAACGATAACTGGCATCAGGATTTTCAATTTTAGGCCATAAAATCCCAGGGGTATCTAACAATTGAAAGCCATTGGTCACTTTAAGTTTTTGCTGAGATTTGGTAACAGCAGGCTCATCGCCCACTTTCGCCACTCGTCGACCTAACAAGGCGTTCATTAAACTGGATTTCCCGACATTCGGAATACCCGCAATCATCGCACGAATCGGTTTTTCTGCTGTGCCTCTATGAGGCACCATCTGACTAACCCATTGGCTGATTTTAGCTACATCGGCTTTGTCTTGTGTCGAGAAAGGATGCGCCATTACCGTTTCATTACCACGCCAATGATCTAGCCACAGCGATACTCGCTCGGAGTCTGCTAAGTCTTTCTTATTCAACAAGCGCAAGACCGGTACATCACCACGCAATGTATTCAACATTGGGTTTTGACTAGAGTCTGGAATGCGCGCATCCAACACTTCGATAACAATATCGACTTGCGTCATGACTTCTTCGATTTCTCGACGCGCCTTGTTCATGTGTCCTGGATACCACTGAACGCTCACCCCTAATTACCTCTCTAATCGCCATGTATTTTTCGGTTGCGAATTCTACCACAACTTACCTACAAACATTCATAAAATACCACTAAGTGACAAAGCAAATATATTCGTAAAAAACATCGTTGTTGATCATTTTCGTGATGTGAGTCAAAACGCTAATTTATCCTCACGATACAATCATCTCATCCTCAATATTTAGCCATACCACCCTGGGTACGGTTAAATGTCTTAAGGATGATCTCTCGATTGGGCTTCGGCCCATTGGCTGAGACTTTAACGAGTCTCGGCTTTTTTTGTTTCCTTTCCAACATATTCTAAAAGCTCAGGATATAAAGCCAAAAACACCGCCTCACCCTGCTGTATCACTTCCGGCAGTTCATCTAAAAAAGGCTGTAAATAGGCGCCATGACGCCAGCGGCGCATAATAGAGTGAATCGCGTTGCTTACCCCTTGCTCAGTCCCTAGCTCCGACAACCAATTATCTTGTTGCAAAGAATGAATCATTTCACGCAACCGATTAGGGCATCGATTTGCGTCTTTAGCCAATCCAGCGACCGCTGCTTGGCAAAAATCATCCAAGCTCATTAAAGAAAAGCGTGACCAGTACTGAATCAACCAATAATCCATGACAATGTCCTGCACAATCCCAGCAAAGCGTCGCCGACCACGACGTTCAACCGAACGATAAGCAACGCTTGCCTCATGTTCATCAACCATTACGTCTACTTTTTGGTGCAGTTGCCAACCTCGATGTAAATCGGGAGGAAGTTCACTCACAGTTACGGGGAAATCTCCCAATAAATTACCAGCCCAAGAGGTCTTGGTCTCATAAGCGATATGAAGATGTGCAAAATAATTCATTCACTGCCTTAAAATTATATAAAGAAGATTACTTCTTACTTAAAATCGCCCTATCAAGATGCCTACTATATTTTTACTCGATATTTTGTAATTATAGTCATTGATTAAATCCTCTAGTGTTAACAACGGGACCTATGTAGAAAGTCTAATCTAATGCAATTTCAGGGTTTGACCCAGGTACAGGCTTTAATGTTGAAATAGAGCCCTATGATTTTCTTCATTCGTATTCTTGTTTGTAGTAACCGAGACAAAAGCATGTTCACCAACGCGCAGACCTTCATAAAATTCTATAACAGGACCAAAAACATAAGAGCCTTTCTGCTTTTAATAATAACCCTGTTTACCTGCCAAACAGCCTCAGCCATTACCATGAGAATGGCGCTTGATGCAGACCCTGTTTCTCTTGACCCTCATGAACAACTTTCTGTGGGCACCTTGCAGTTTTCCCATATGGTATTTGATCCATTGGTACGCTGGAAACAGGATGGTCAAATAGAGCCTCGTTTAGCCACTCATTGGAAAAGCATCAACCCTACAACAACCCGCTTTTATTTACGAAAAAACGTTCGTTTCCACACCGGCAACCCGTTTACGGCCAAAGACGTTGTCTACACAATTCAAAGATTAAAACGATCTACAGATTTTCGCGCTATGTTCGATACGATTGCTTCTGTGGATATCATCGACAAATACACAATAGATGTTCATTCAAGCAGCACCAATCCGTTACTGCTAAATATAATGACCTATGTCTTTCCAATGGATAAAGTTTTTTACCAAGGTAGAGATGACATCATTAAATTTGGCAAAACATTCGCGTCTCAACATGCGTCTGGCACAGGCCCCTTCATCGTAAAAGAACGCGAACTCGGCGTACGCGTGGTTTTTGTTCGTAATAAAGATTATTGGGACACAAAATCAAAAGGCAATGTCGATAAAATAATCCTAACGCCGATAAAAGCAGACTCCACACGTTTAGCCGCACTGCTTTCCGGTGATGTGGATTTTATCTCGCCCGTCTCCCCTATTGACATTGCGCGAACTGAAAATGTTAAAGGCATACAAGTTATTGCATTACCAACGGCAAGTATTCTCTTATTGCATATGAATGAAAAGCGACGCAAAGAGTTCCGCGACGTTAGAGTCCGTAAAGCCATTAATTTAGCAATAAACCAATCTCTGATCGTCAAAAAAATCCTCAAAGGCTATGCGGTTCCAGCAGGACAACTCAGTGCCGCCAAGTTCCTTGGCCATGTAGATAGCATAAAACCTGAATATAATTTACCTGAAGCTCTCAGATTAATGAAAGAGGCAGGATATGAAAAAGGCTTTCGTGTCAGTATGATGGCGCCCAATAACCGCTACATGCAAGATGGTAAAGTCGCCCAAGCCATTGCCGCTATGCTTAATCGAATTCACATCACGGTTGATCTAAAAACATTGCCAAAAGCGCAATACTTCCAACAATTCGATGAGAGGTCTGCCGATATAATGATGCTGGGGTGGCAGTCTGATACTGAAGACTCTAATAATTTATTTGAGTTTATTATTGCTTGCCCCGATGCGAAGTCAGGCTTAGGTGCTTATAATGCCAGCGAATACTGCGCACCCAGTATTAACAAAGACATTGCATTAGCCAATCAAGAAATGAACCCGGAAAAGCGTGCGAAAATAATGCAAAAAGTGGAAATGAAAATTTATAAGGACTCTGCTGTCGTCCCTCTATATTGGCAAGACGATATATGGGCAGCCAAAGACAATGTTCACATTAAAAGCATTGTTAATGACCAAAACTACCCCTATTTTGGAGATCTTGTCGTAGATGAAAAATAGCCTAGTTAAAGCAAACGGCCAGCAATCAACCATGGTGCATTATTACCTAACACGTCATTGTGACGCCACCCTTCACAGGACTGAAAAAAGCTAATGTTTGTTTTTCTTCTTCGTCGTATTGCTCAAGCTTTTTTTGTAATGATTGTCATCAGTATCATTAGTTTTGCGATTCAAAATAAATTAGGTGATCCAGTTCAACAGCGAGTTAGTATGACTGTGTCACCAATCGAGCGTGCGCAATTAAGGCAACAACTGGGTCTAAACGACAGCTTCCTTGTCCAATATTGGCGCTTTGCTAAAAAGGCGGTACACGGTGATTTAGGCACATCTTATTACTACAAGGCACCGGTACTGGATGTTATCTTTAAAAAGCTTCCAGCAACGATGGAACTGGCCTTTTGCGCCATTATTATTGTTATATTCATCGCAACACCTTGTGGTATCCTCGCCGCCATCAAACCCAGAAATATTGTGTCTAAAATCGTAGTTGCTTTTAGCACCATGGGACTTTCTATCCCTATTTTTATCATTGCCATATTTTTAGTTTATATATTCTCGGTAAAGCTGCATATTGCCCCAAGCTTTGGCCGGGGTGAAACCACCAACGTCCTTGGTATATGGGACAGCGGATTATTTACAAAAGATGGATTACGACACTTAATGCTGCCCAGTATCACCCTAGCTTTTGCACTCATGCCAATTTTCGTGCGTTTGATCCGTGCCGAAATGATCGAAGTATTGCAATCCGATTACATTCGTTTCGCTTGGTCTAAAGGCTTATCTTCGCGTCGTATTTATTTTATCCATGCCTTGAAAAACACCATGCTCCCTGTCATCACAGTGGGAGGGATTCAAGCGGGGACCTTAATTGCTTATACCATTTTGACAGAGACTATCTTTCAATGGCCTGGCATGGGATTTCTGTTTATGGATGCTGTCAGCCGGGTTGATACACCATTGATATCAGCATACTTGATCGTGGTTGGTGGCATATTTGTTACCACCAACACCGTTGTTGATCTGATATATGGGCTCGTCAATCCTACCGTAAAACTAGCGAATCACGGCTTATGAGGCATTTAAAGAAAGACATCATCCCGCCATTACAAGAAAGCCGTTGGAGCCATATATGGGCAGGGTTTCTGGGCGACAAACTCGCCACCTTGTCATTGGCTATTTTGGTTTTTTATTGTTTGGTTGCCATTTTTGCACCGTTACTTGCGCCTTATAATATCAACAGCCCTAATTTCATGGATTTAACAAATGCTGAGATAGCGCCCAGCTGGATCAGTGGAGATGAACGGTTTTTACTCGGGACAGACGACCAAGGCAGAGATATGTTATCTGTGGTGCTATATGGCACGAGATTATCTCTTACCATTGGCATTTGTGCTGTTTTGATTCAAATAACCCTAGGTATCTGTATTGGCTTAATATCCGGTTATCTTGGCGGTCGCATTGATAACTTCCTCATGCGTTGTGCAGATATCCAGCTGTCATTTTCCACCATGATGGTCGCCATTGTTTTCTTAGCAGTATTTCAGGCGCTTTTTGGTATGGATATGTACCAACAACTCGCCATGATCATGCTTATTTTAGTCATTGGTCTGGCTGAGTGGCCATTATTTGCGCGCACCATTCGAGCCTCTGTTTTAGCGGAAAAACAAAAAGAATATGTGGATGCCGCGCGTATCATGGGCATTAGTCCAAAACGAATTATGTTTAAACACATTTTGCCCAACACCCTCACTCCCGTTTTAGTTATTTTCACCGTTCAAATTTCTAACGCTATCGTTGCCGAAGCCGCTTTATCCTTTTTAGGCCTTGGTATGCCAGCCAGTGATCCATCATTAGGTGCTCTTATCTCTGTGGGATTTAACTACATGTTCTCTGGGTCATGGTGGATTTGCATTATCCCAAGTTTGACGCTCATCATTTTAATTTTAGTGATGAACATGCTCGGTGATTGGCTGCGCGACCACCTTAATCCAAAAACGTACAGAGACTGATATGAATTTGCTAAGCGTCAACAATTTGCACGTGAACTTTCATATCAAAGGCCAAGATTTGGCTGCACTGATTGATGTAAGCTTTACCCTTAATCGTGGCGAACGTATTGCTATCGTTGGTGAATCTGGAGCAGGAAAATCCATATTAGGCTTCTCCATTGTTAATTTAATCGACAAACCCGGCTATATAAAATCAGGCTCGATTAAATTACAGAACAAAGAAATTACCACCATGACCCCGCGTCTACTTCAAGAAGTTCGGGGCAAGCGTATCGCGATGATTTTTCAAGACCCGATGATGACTCTTAACCCAGTGCTAACCATCGGAGCGCAACTCGTTGAGGCCATTCGCAGCCATACCCGAATCTCTTTTAAAGACGCTCGGAACATTGCTATCGAAAAGCTCCACGGCGTACAAATCGCCTCTCCCGAAAAACGCTTTAATCAGTATCCTCATGAATTGTCCGGTGGTATGCGACAACGCGTCATTATTGCTATCGTTTTACTATTAAACCCAGACATTATCATTGCGGATGAACCAACCACCGCCTTAGATGTGACGATTCAAGCTGAAATCATTCAGTTGTTATTGGATATCTGCCGTGATAACAGCATGGCATTGCTATTAATTAGCCATGACCTTGGCGTTGTTTCTCGAGTCGCAGAACGCACTATTGTTATGTACGCAGGCCGCGTAGTGGAAGAAGGCCCCACTCTTGAGGTTATCAATGATCCACAACACCCTTACACTCAAGGCTTGTTGAATGCCTTACCTCAAATGGCGCTACCGGGCCAACGCCTTAATCAAATCCAAGGTAATATGCCGTCATTAAATGAGCGCCCTACTGGTTGCGCATTCCACCCTCGCTGTCCATACGCAACCGATAAATGCCGTCAACAGCAACCTGACTTTATCCAAAGCGGAGTCTCCAGCGTGGCTTGTTTCATGGTAGAAAATATGATTACCGAATTTGAACAAAATACGGACGAGGAGTCACTGTAAATGTCCACGCCTTTAATTCAAATAAGTCAGCTTGAAAAATCTTTTTCCACCAACGAAAGCTGGCTTAGTCAATGGCGAATAGACAGTGGCAAGCTAAAGCGCAAAAAAGACAGCGTGCATGCACTTAACGGCATAAACCTAACCATAAATAAGGGTGAAACCTTGTGTGTTGTGGGAGAAACTGGTTGTGGAAAATCGACACTCGCTCGTGTCATCATGGGACTAACTCCCGCTACATCTGGCGAAGTTCATTATCAGGACCAACGCATTGATCATCTCAATGATCGTCAACGCATGCTGTTCCGCCGTCGCATGCAAATGATTTTTCAAAACCCTTATGCATCACTTAATCCACGCATGACGGTTTACCAAACATTATATGAGCCAATTTCATTCCATAACCCCCAACTCTCTACCGCACAGGTCGATGAGCAAATACAAACACTATTAGAATCTGTTGGTATTTCAGCTTCGAGCATTGATGACTATCCCCATGAATTTTCCGGTGGCCAGCGTCAGCGCATCAGCATCGCACGAGCGTTATCCGTTGAACCTGATTTCATCATTGCCGATGAACCTCTCTCTGCACTGGATGTCTCCGTTCAAGCGCAAGTACTCAACTTGATGATGGACAAACAAGAAGAGCGAAATCTAACGTATTTATTCATTACACATGATCTGGCCGTCGTGGAGCACTTTGCCACTCGCGTCGCTGTCATGTATTTAGGAAGAATCTGCGAACTCGCCAGTACTCGAGTTTTATTTAGCGCCCCTAAACACCCCTACACTAAAGCGTTGTTGTCGGCCATTCCTCGTCTAGATAACAATACAACACAACCTATTCGTCTAATTGGAGAAGTGCCAACACAAATGGACAATCCAATTGGTTGTGTGTTTCAAGCCCGTTGCCCTTATGCAAATCAACGCTGCTACACAGAGTCTCCTAACATGATCCGTCAGACAGATAACAGTTCGGTGGCGTGCCACGCTGTGGATGAGGGCCGCTTATGATCCATCTATCGATAGGCATTCACTGTACGGAGGTCACATGGAAGTAAGATGGCTTGATGACTTTATTGCGCTCGCAAAAACGCGACACTTTTCACGTGCAGCGGATGAACAAAATGTCACCCAACCAACCTTCAGCCGTCGTATCAAACTGCTTGAAGAAGAAATGCGTGTTACCTTAATTGACCGAAATACCCTGCCACTGTCTCTTACCCCAGCAGGCGAAGTATTTTTACAAAGCGCAGAGCTAATTACACGCCAACTTAGAGACACCAAAGAGCGTTGCCAAGAGATACGCAAACAAGAAGAATCTCAAATTCGCTTTATTGCGACACAAACCCTGTTCCTAAGCTTTTATAAAGATGCCATTGCGCCCTTCTGCGAAAGCATCGGCATGGAAATGGACGTCAATATGAAATCGAGCTCTTGGTTAGGTATCGATTTTGTTAATGCTTTAGTCAATCAACAATGTGACTTAATGCTTTGCTATTGGCACCCTGCTATTAACTTTATTCGGGCTTTAGATGAAGAGCAGTATGATTATTTGGTCATCGGCGAAGAAACGCTAATTCCTTGCAGTGTTACCGATGAAAATGGCGAGCCGAAATACAGTTTACCTGGCATGAAACGCAAGCCGTTGCCGTATATTGGCTATTATGAGAATTCTTTTTTACAACCAATCATCAGTCACCACCTGCAACGCCAACGTGAAGTTCCACAATTACAAACACTGAACGAGAATTACCATTCGATCAGTGTTAAAGCGATGGTTAAAGAAGGTTATGGTATAGGTTGGGTACCAAAGAGGTTGATGAAAGATACATTAAGCTATGGAAAAATTGCATTAGCAGGAGAAGAGAATTGGCATATTCCGCTGGAAATACGCCTTTATCGTTCACGCTTAAACCTCAACCCAAACCTTAATCAGCTTTGGGAAAGTTTAAAAGAAAGAATGGCGCGCAATAATACTCTTTAACCCTAAAAACGCACGGTTTTTAGCCTAGCCACCAAAGCTATCGCTATCGCCTTGTTTCTCGTTGAGCGCGACTATCATAGGGTCACTGGCCATAGAATTGGCACCTAGTGCTTTACTAAATAAATACCCTTGGCCTATATCACACCCGTATTCTCTTAGACGCTCCATTTGATCCACTCGAGTAATCCCTTCTGCAATTACTTTAAGGTTAAGCTCGTGACTTAAATTGATGATCGCTCTAGTGAGGGCATCGTGATCACTATCTTCCATAAAATCACGAATAAATACCTGATCAATTTTAACATAATGAAAGGGTAAATCTTTTAAATAACTCAAACTCGAATAGCCAGTACCAAAATCATCAATCGCAAGTTTAATGCCCAATTTACTGACTTGTCGTAGCAACTCAGCGCAGCCTTTGGCATCCTCAATTAGAATAGATTCAGTAACCTCAATTTCTAATAAACTAGGATCAATCTGATACTTATCCAACAATGAAAGCAGATGAGATAAGAAATTAGGACGTTTTAGCTGTGCAGCAGAACAATTGATCGCAATAGGAGGAACTTGAACGCCTTGTTCCTTCCAAATAACTAAATGCTTAAACGTCTGCTCAAACACCCATTCACCCAACATCAGAATAATGCCAGACTGCTCTGCGATGGGAATAAATTCCATCGGCGAGACAGTACCTAACTCGCTATCTTCCCAGCGCAATAAAGCTTCCATACCAACACATTCTTTTGTGTTTAAATCCACTTTAGGTTGGAAATGCAATTCAAGTAAACTATTTTGAAGCGCATAACGAAGTCGCGTTTCAATGCGCATATTTCGGGAAATTCGCGCCCCCATAGCACCATCATAAAAATAGTAAGTTGCCCGTCCAGCGGATTTTGCTTCATACATCGCCATATCGGCGTTTTTAATGAGTGTTTCAGCATCCTGCCCATAATCTGGATAAAGTGCAGCACCAATTGAACAACCTATGTTCAAGGTTCCACCTTCGACAAAATAACTTTGGCTAATTTGTAGGATGACTTCCCTACATAGACGCTCTAGAAATACGCATGCTTTTTTATCGTCTAGTACCATTAATACTAAAAACTCATCCCCCCCTAATCGACCAATAATAGCCTTGTCGGGTAAAACAGATTTTAAACGTTGCGCTACTTTTACTAAAAGCTTATCCCCAGTCTCATGACCGAAAGCGTCATTGATTGCTTTAAAGTGATCAAGGTCTAAGAAAAAAACCACTAACTTGTTCGCGTTCAACTCACAGGTTTTAATCAGCTCATCGAGCTCTTTCTGAATTTTATAGCGACTGTACAAGCCCGTTAATCCATCGATTTCAATTTTCTCATTGGCTAAAAGCAATGTCTGATTATAAGCATTCGATAGCAAGCGCACATACCAACTTAATAACAGAGCCAGTAAAGTGAAAAGAATAAGCGCCCCTAATATTAGCGTCCAATCAATCAACCCTAAAAGGTCTGAGCTATTGCGAGTATCTACTCGCCAATTTCGGCCACCATAATAGATATCGGTTGTATTAAAATGTCCTTTTTCCCAATGACTTATATGCTCTGCATTGATATTGATATCAGTTCTTGAGTCTGCAAACCATACTGGGGGCTGACTACCCTCCGTAATATCCGCTATCCGATAAGCGACGCCTCTTATACCCGGCACATTAAGCTGTCTCACCAAACCATTTACTTCAAAGATAATGCCTACAATGCCATAAAAACCAAACTCATCCGTCACTCGATTTTTTATGTTATCCAGTGGTATATAAATAGAACGCCTTAATGCAAATGACCTCGTTTTTTGTTTAACACCCTCAGATGAAAATGTGGGCAATTCAGACATTTCAAAACCTTGGTAGCTTCTAATTTGTTGAATAACATCGCGATTAGAGTAAGTGTCTGACAGTAGATCAAAACCAGGATTAGTAAAAAATGGATAGCCGTAAGTTAACGGTAGATATTCTTTTCTTATTTCAGATGGCGTAATCTGGAACGCTGACAATCCCGCCAAACCTTGTTGCTGGGTAACATAAGTATCACGCTGAGAATGTGGCACATATTTCGCGAAATACACTCGTAAGGTATTATTTTTTTCTGTTGCCTCAAGCTGTCGACTAGCTCGTTGAAAAATAGGATTGGTAAGCGGCTCATCCATAGACTGGATCATAATCGCAACGCCCGCTACTTCACGTCCGTATTGCGCTAACGCATCTTTTAAACGTGTAATAAATTGCTCAGTAGCAATATTTTCATCCAGCATAAGATGCTGCTTTTCTTCGTGATAAAGAGCAAGACTCGTCACCACACCACAGAAGAAAACGATACTAAATACGATAAGATACGCGTTTTTTACATAACGTTTTATTTGAGTCATTAGCCACCCAGCTCGGTAATTTCCACGTTCATTCAAAAAGCTCGTTCCCTGTAAAGCAGCGTCTTTTTATATTACTTATAACTTTACTCAAAATGACGCATCGACACACCTTATTATTTGTAAAAACCAACAACAAAAGTCCTTTTCTGTTATCCTTACCCCCTATTTATTCTACTATAGACAGGCCTTTTGTGACCCAGTTTTCTCTCTCTTCAGACATTGTTCTGCCGCCTAAATTAATCGCACTCCTTACGGACATGGGATTTACGGCTTTTACACCTATACAGGAGCAAAGTCTTCCTACCATTATTAATGGTAAAGACATTCTAGCTCAAGCTCAGACAGGGAGCGGAAAAACATTAGCGTTTGCCATCGGTCTTTTGCTTAAAATTAATCCACGCTACTTTGGTGTACAAGCTTTAGTCATGTGCCCAACACGTGAATTAGCAGACCAAGTTTCCAAAGAAATTCGTAAAGTTGCGCGCTACTTAGAAAACATTAAAGTGCTTAGTCTATGTGGTGGTATGCCATTTGGCCCACAAATAGGCTCCTTAGAACACGGGGCTCACATCGTTGTGGGTACACCGGGGCGTTTAATGGAACATTTGCGCAAAGGCACATTAAAATTAAACGCACTGAGCACGCTAGTTTTAGATGAAGCCGACCGTATGTTGGACATGGGCTTTGTTGATAGCATTCGCGAAGTGGTTGAACTCACACCCAATGATCGTCAAACATTATTGTTCTCTGCCACTTACGGCGACACGATTGAAGCCATCAGTGCGGAATTTCAAAATAACCCGATTGCCGTTAAAGTCGAAGAACAAGAAGATTTAAAACCTAATATTGAGCAATTCTTCATTCGTAGTGAAAACGCAGTAAAATGTGAGACGTTATTAGCTGCTTTACAACACTTTGATCCACGCCAAGTCATTGTTTTCTGTAACACTAAAATTGAATGTCAAAAAGTGGCAGATTGGCTAGGCGAACACAAAGTGGCCGCTCAAGCGATTCATGGTGATTTAGAACAGAAACAACGTGATCAAGTATTAGTCCGTTTTAGTAATCAAAGTAGTTGTGTTTTGGTTGCTACTGACGTCGCTGCTCGCGGTATCGACGTGAAAGAAGTGGATCTCGTTGTCAACTACGACACGACCCGCGACACAGACGTTCATACTCACCGAATTGGTCGAACCGGTCGTGCTGGCGCCTCTGGTATCGCAGTTAACCTTGTGACCTCTAAAGACGACTACAAGATCCGCGACATAGAAACACGCTTTGGTATTCAAGCTAACTATGTGGAATTAGAGCCTCTTGATCCTATCTATCGCTTAGTCCCTAATAAAGCCACCATCGCGTTTGATGCTGGCCGTAAGAGCAAACTGCGCCCTGGTGATATTTTAGGGGTACTAACCGCTGGTATTGGTCTGGATAAATCTCAAGTGGGTAAAATTGATATCTTTGATTTTCAAGCCTATGTCTCCGTGGAAGGCAAAGAAGCCAAACGCGTTGTAAAAGAGCTAGAAAACAAAAAAATCAAAGGTCGCAACATTCGTGTTCGCATCTTGAACTAAGCACCACACTCAGTCTCTAAACTGAGTAAATAGATGCTATAAAATAGAAGTGATAAATAACAACAATGCTCGTTAATAACCAGCCATTCTGGCAATCGCCAACAACACAACTTATTGGTTTTGTTGCTGGCTGGTTGTTAATCAGTATAGTGACCTTAACACCAATGGAGCAGCTTCCAGCGGTAGCAGGATCGGACAAACTTCATCATGTACTGGGGTTTTCTGGATGGTCATTATTATGCGTTTTCGGCCCTCGAAAACGCTTCTTCATCATGGCGCTGTTTATTTTTCTATGGGGTGGCGCTATTGAACTTATTCAACCCAGCGTAAATCGACATGGGGAATGGGCAGATTTCGTTGCAGACGGAATCGGTGTATTACTAGTGACTCTTGCTGCTCTTATTTACTCTCGCTTCTCCCAAAAAACACCATAGGTTCTCCGTTACAAAAGCAATGGCAACGGACACTTCATCACCTTATTTCCCTCAAAACACAGAAACAAAGACACCACAATTAGTTAACGATCTAACCCGTACCAGTCAGGCTACCTAAAGCACTCTTCTCGTCAAATGGACGCTAGTGTTAGGCCGCACCAAAATAGACATAAACCTCTCTGTTTTAGTGCATAAAATAAAAATTGTTAAAGGTTTGACAAAATATAACCGATCGGTCAATGTTTTAAATTCGCTGTGTTAATTTGTTAATTTATCACGTTAAAAATACAGCTGACTAAACCCGTTTTACACCGTTATCGCAGAAAAAAAGAACTTAAAAAAACACGTAAATACGAGTTTAATGAGCAAATCAAACCAGTCATCAGCATGACAAAGAGCAGACCGCTTTCGGGAGAGACAGAGTGATTCAATTTTTACTGAATCAAGAGCTTCGCCAAGAAGACAACCTAGATCCAAATTTGACAGTATTAAATTACCTGCGCAATGAGCGAAACAAGACAGGCACCAAAGAAGGTTGTGCCTCTGGTGACTGTGGCGCCTGCAGCGTGGTGTTGGCAGAAGACATCGACGGCGACTTACGCTACCGCAGTGTGAACGCCTGCCTGACATTTGTGTCTGCTTTGCATGGTAAACAATTAATTACCGTTGAAGACCTAAAGCACCAACAAAACCTACACAGCACCCAACAAGCGATGGCCGATTGTCATGGCTCTCAATGTGGTTTTTGTACCCCTGGTTTTGTGATGTCTCTGTTTGCGTTGCAAAAAAACACCGAGCAATACGACCAAGCTCAAACCAGCGAAGCCTTGGCCGGAAATTTATGCCGTTGCACTGGCTATCGCCCTATTTATGAAGCAGCCAAACAAAGCTGTGAAAACCAACAAAGCGACCATTTCGATGCTAAAGCCGCGCAAACCATTGCCCGTTTAAAAGCCATCAAACCGCTTAGCAACACACAACTGACTGGCAAAAACCGTCATGTCTATTTGCCGACCTCCACTCAAGAGTTGGCAGAACGTTACCTGCAACACCCAGATGCCCATTTGTTAGCCGGCGGCACCGATCTCGCCTTAGAAGTGACACAATTTCATCGCACTCTCGATAAGCTGATTTATCTTGGCAATGTCAGCGAGATGAAACAGATCACAGAAACAGACGGCATGATTGAGATTGGCGCGGCAGCCCCACTAACAGATTGTTATTCTATATTATCCAAACACTACCCAGACTTTGGCGACCTATTACATCGTTTTGCCTCACTGCAAATTCGTAACCAAGGCACCCTTGGAGGCAACATTGCCAATGCCTCTCCGATTGGTGATTCGCCACCGCTATTGATTTCACTGGACGCTAAAGTACAACTAAGACAAGGTGATAAGACACGCCTAATTCCTCTGGAAGATTACTTTTTGGATTACAAAAAAACCGTTCGTCAGTCGAGCGAGTTTATCGAAAAAATCCTCGTGCCAACGCCGAACCTTGCTACTTTTAAGGCTTATAAGGTTTCGAAGCGCCTCGATGACGATATTTCTGCCGTCTGCGCCGCAATGAATATTGAGATTCAAGCAGGTCAGGTTATCAGTGCGCGCCTTGCGTTTGGCGGCATGGCGGCGATACCAAAACGCGCCAGCCATTGTGAGCAAGCTCTAGTCGGTCAAGCATGGACTCAAGCCACGATAGAAGCCGCTTGTGACGCCCTTGCCCTTGATTTCACTCCACTAAGCGACTTTCGAGCCTCGAAGGAATACCGCCAGCTGGTGGCGCAAAATTTATTGCGCAAATACTTCATCGAAACCACCTCGAATCCCGATTATCTGATCACGCGAGTAACGGCCCATGTCTAATCATTCCGCTCCAGAACTCAGCCAAACAGAGCTAGAAAGCGCCTTCAAAGCCAACCTTAAAACGGGCGTTGGACGAGGCATCAAACACGAAAGCGGTGACAAGCACGTCAGCGGTGAAGCGCTCTATATAGATGACAAACTTGAGTTTCCGAACCAACTCCATGTCTATGTGCACACCAGCACCTACGCCCATGCCAAGATTCTTAACATAGACACCAGTGTTAGCCTGACTATGCCTGGTGTCGTGTCTATCATCACCGCGCAAGATGTGCCTGGTGAATTGGACGTTGGTCCGGTATTAAAAGGCGACCCATTACTTGCCGATGGCATCGTCGAATATTACGGTCAACCCATTGTCGCAGTGGCCGCCACCAGCCATGAAGCCGCCCTGCAAGCCGCTAAAGCGATTAAGGTCGAATACCAACCGCTGACGCCGATTCTAGACGTCAAAGAAGCGCTTGAGAAACAACACTTTGTGCAAGACAGCCACCAACTTGTCATCGGTGATAGTGCCAGCGCACTGGAAAAAGCGCCTCACCGCTTGCAAAACGAACTCTATATTGGCGGCCAAGAACACTTTTACCTTGAAACCCAAGTCGCCTCAGTAATGCCCTCTGAAGACGGTGGCATGATTGTCTACTCGAGCACGCAAAACCCCACCGAAGTACAAAAGCTGGTCGCCAGCGTACTGGGTATTAGCATGAATAAAGTCCTGGTCGACATGCGCCGCATGGGCGGTGGCTTTGGTGGCAAAGAAACCCAAGCGGCACCAATCGCCTGCTTGTGTGCGGTGTTTGCTCACCTCACCGGACGCCCCACCAAGATGCGCCTACCGCGCGCAGAAGACATGTCGATTACCGGTAAACGCCATCCGTTTTACGTGCGTTATGATGTCGGTTACGACGACGACGGCCGCGTGTCGGCACTCAATATGGAACTCGCTGGAAACTGCGGTTACTCACCTGATTTATCAGGCTCTATTGTGGATCGCGCCATGTTTCACGCGGATAACGCCTATTTCTTCGAACATGCCACCATTACGGGTTATCGCTGCAAAACCAACACAGCGTCAAACACCGCTTATCGTGGCTTTGGCGGCCCACAAGGCATGGTGCCAACCGAAGACATGTTCGACGCCATTGCTCGCCAATTAGGCAAGGACCCATTAGACATTCGCCGCGCAAACTATTACGGCATCGACGAGCGCAATGTCACCCCTTACCATCAAACGGTAGAGCACAATATTCTGCCAGAGATCACCGAAGAGCTGCTCGCTACCAGCGACTATTATGCTCGCCGCGAAGCGATTAAAACCTTTAACGCCACCAGCCCGATTCTGAAAAAAGGCTTGGCTTTTACTCCCGTGAAATTTGGCATCTCGTTTACCAACTCGTTTCTGAACCAAGCCGGTGCTTTGATCCACATTTATACCGACGGCACGATTCACTTGAACCATGGTGGTACCGAAATGGGGCAAGGTTTAAACACCAAGGTTCAACAAATCGTTGCCCAAGTGTTCCAAGTGGAAACGGACAAAATCCAAGTCTCTGCAACCAACACAGAAAAAGTGCCTAATACCTCGCCGACTGCGGCGTCTTCCGGCACCGATCTAAACGGCAAAGCGGCGCAAAATGCGGCCTTGATAATCAAGCAACGTTTGATCGATTTTCTGATCAGTCATTATCATGTCTCGTCAGAAGACATTGAATTCAACAATGGTCAAATCAAAGTGCGAGACACCTATCTCTCCTTTGAATCTTTGATTAATTTGGCGTATTTGAACCAAGTTTCCCTGTCGAGCACCGGCTTTTATAAAACCCCAAAAATCCATTATGACCGTACTACAGCCAGTGGCCGACCGTTTTATTACTTCGCCTATGGGCTAGCTTGCTGTGAAGTCATCGTCGATAGTTTAACCGGCGAATATCACTTCACTCGTACCGACATTCTTCACGATGTGGGAGCGACACTGAACCCAGCCATCGACATTGGTCAAATCGAAGGCGGCTTTGTACAAGGCATGGGCTGGTTAACCAGTGAGGAACTCGTGTGGAATGAACAGGGTCGCCTCATGACAAACGGCCCGGCGAGCTATAAAATCCCCGCTATCACGGACATGCCGAATGATTTACGCGTCACATTAGTAGAAAGCCGTAAAAACCCAGAAGACACGGTTTATCATTCAAAAGCCGTTGGTGAGCCGCCATTTATGCTCGGCATTGCCGCTTGGTGTGCGATCAAAGACGCTGTCGCGTCGGTGGGCGAATATCGCTTCCACCCAGACATTGACGCGCCAGCCACACCAGAACGTGTGCTGATGGGCATTGAATCCATTCGAAAGCAATCCGTTCAAAAACAATCGAACCGAAAACAAACGAACAACCCGTAAGAGAGATCTAATGAGTCAACGAAAAGCGTGGCGCGCCGCCATCGTACATTGTATTGCCGACCCTAAAGACGTTGGTGTAGAAAACGCCTATGAGTATTTTGCAGATGGCTTACTGATTGTCGATGGTGACAAGATCAGTGCCATTGGTCACGCCAAAGATCTATTGCCTAGCCTATCAACGGACACTCTTGTGGAGCACCACCCTGATGGCGTGATCACCCCTGGGTTTATCGATACGCACATTCATTATCCGCAAACCGACATGATCGGCTCTTACGGGGAACAATTGCTGACTTGGTTAAACACCTATACTTTCCCAGAAGAAGGCAAGTTCCACGACAAAACTCATGCTCGCGACGTTGCCGATCGTTTCTTACAAGAATTATTGCGTAACGGCACCACCACCGCCTTGGTGTTTGGTACGGTTCATAAAGTCTCTGTGGAAGCGTTTTTTGAAGCCAGCGAAGTCCATAACCTACGCATGATTTGCGGTAAAGTCATGATGGATCGCAATGCACCCGACTTTTTAACCGACACACCAGAAACCAGCTACCAAGAAAGCAAAGAACTGATCGATACTTGGCACAATAAAGGTCGTTTGCATTATGCCATCACCCCTCGTTTCGCACCGACCAGTTCAGACGAACAACTTAAACTGGCTGGTAAACTGCTCAACGAATACGACGATGTCTACATGCACACTCATTTGTCCGAAAACAAAGACGAATGCGCTTGGGTACAAGACTTGTTCCCCGCCAGTAAAAACTATCTCGATGTGTATGACCAACACAAACTATTGAGCGAACGCTCAGTGTTTGCCCATGGTATTCACCTGTGCGACAGCGAATACCATCGTCTGCATGAAACCGGCTCAGCCATTGCGTTTTGCCCAACGTCTAACCTCTTTATCGGCAGCGGATTATTCAAATTAAGCAAAGCCGAAGAACACAAAATTAACGTGGGTATGGGTACCGATGTTGGCGGCGGCACTAGCTTTTCTATGCTGCAAACGCTAAACGAAGCCTACAAGGTCATTCAGTTACAAAACGAAAACCTTAGCCCGATAAAATCCCTGTATCTGGCGACGTTAGGTGGCGCAAAAGCCTTGCGTTTAGATGACAAAATTGGCAACTTAGCGGTCGGCACCGAAGCGGACTTTGTTATCCTAGATAAAAAAGCCACGCCTCTTCTCTCCTCTCGCCTTGCCCTATCAAAAGGCATTGAAGAAAGTTTATTTGTCTTCATGACCTTAGGGGACGATCGAGCGATTAAAGCAACGTATTCAGCGGGACAATGCGTCCACCAGCGCTAATCTACCACTGCTGACCTGATGCTTATAAATCGCCAAGCGCACTCTTGATGAGTGCGCTTTTTGATAAAATACCGCTTAGCTGAAGTCGCTTTTTCTGACATACTGACTCTCACCAACTTTGCATTATTAATGAGTGCTTTATGACTAATACGCTTATTTTGTATTCCAGTATCGATGGACATACCCACAAAATTTGTCAGCGCATCGCCCATCAAATCGAGACTCAGCAACACAGTGTCACCCTCCTTTCTATTGACGCAATGGCAGCCAATAACACCGACACTATCTCGCTGACTGAGTTCGACAAAATAGTCATCGGTGCCAGTATTCGTTATGGCAAACACAGAAAAAATGTCAGCCAGTTTATTCGCCAGTATAAAACCCTGCTAAACAGTAAGCCTTGCGCTTTTTTTAGCGTCAACTTAGTGGCTCGAAAAGCTGAAAAGAATACCTCAGACAGCAATCCTTACCTGCAAAAACTACTGACAGAGTCCAACTGGCAGCCTAAACTAAAAGGTGTTTTTGCTGGAAAAGTAGATTATCAACAATACCGTTTTTTTGATCGCCAGATGATCCGCATGATTATGTGGATGACGAAAGGCCCGACCGCCCTAGACAGCGTTATTGATTATACGGATTGGGTAAAGGTAGACGATTTCGCGCAGGAAATTCATAAACTCTAGCACTCTAGTGCTATTTCAATGAGCTCTCATTCACCCAAGCAAAGCTCTCTGCTACAATGACGACAAATTGAAATGGAAAACCTTACATTATGAATCTTGCTATTATGGCGCTTGGCGCATTTGCTATTCTGTTTGTTTTTTTCGCATTAACCATTGCCTTAATGCTGCTAAAAAAACACAAAGAAAAGAAGTAATTGTTCCGCTACCACTAGGGATACAAGCGGACGATACCTGTTTCTCCTGCCATATCGCCGACAATCCAGACTTTTTCAAACGCATGAGGGATGGGGATGTGAATCAGATATTCAAGAGATTTAATATCCTCTTTGCTCCACGCTGGATGTGCATTGCGGATGACCAACCAAACACGCTTCGATTTGTACTTTTTGCCTGACTTGTTTTCTAAAATTCGATTTAGCGATTGTAACAACCGAGTATCCGCTGGCTCACTTTCAAGTTTATGCAATACTTCGCGAGTTTTACTGGTTAAATCACGCCCTAAAATCGCCATGGCTTCTTCCTCATCCCCGTAAAGATGAGCGATTTCTAAATCTAAAAGTTCGCCTTCTAAGAGACAAGAAACATCTGGGCGAATCGGATCATTATGCCAAATATGGCGAATTTTCTTGCCTGTATTACGCTCATACCAACGCATAAATAACTTGGCAGCTTGATGCTCTAAAGCAATTTTTTCTTCTTCGCTGTGAGACATAAATCCTCCCTTTACTACGGCATGGAGACTTTTCTCTTGGTGCTTTTCATCAATAAAGCATAGAAGAAAATACTCAATCAAGTATCACCTGACTTTATTAAACCCCCAAATGCGTCATAAGAACAGCTCTCACTCAAACGCATATTAGCGCTCATCGCCTCAACTAAGTATCAATTTCCTTATAACGCTCTCCTGCTTGAGAACAATATTAGGTTATAATGCCAGGCCCGTTTTTTCGACGGACCCTATTTATTGCCATCTACTTGGATACGTTATGGAAAATCATCAAAACAGTACGACGTCAGGCATGTCATCGAAAGAATTTACTATTCTGGTTGCGCTGCTCATGTCGATTGTTGCCATCTCAATTGATGCCCTACTACCCGCCCTTGGCATTATCGGCAAAGACCTTAATGCCGTGTCCGCCAACCAACCTCAACTGCTGATTAGTATGCTGTTTTTAGGCATGGCGATTGGCCAACTTATCTGCGGTCCACTGTCGGATTCACTAGGACGTCGTCCGGTGCTCTTTGGTGGCTTTGCCATTTATTTGATTGGCACGGTTATTTGTTATCAAGCAACCAGCTTGGAAACGCTCATGGTTGGTCGTTTTATTCAAGGGCTCGGCGTTGCAGGACCTTATATTTCCGCCATTTCTCTCGTACGAGATTTGTACCACGGCTCGCAAATGGCACGCATTATGTCATTGGTGATGATGATTTTTATGTTGGTTCCCGCCATCGCACCAACACTAGGCCAAGCCATTTTATTACTCGATGATTGGCGTGGTATTTTTGAAATGTACTTGGTGTATGCCGTTATTTTAATCGTTTGGATTCTGTTCCGATTAAAAGAAACCTTACCCAAAGAAAACCGTATTCCTTTCACTCAAAAAGGCTTTTACGAAGGTTTTAAAGAAGTACTGACCAATCGTATTACCGCGAGCTACACCATTTGTATGGGGCTATTTTTTGGTAGCTTCATCGGCTATTTAAACTCCGCTCAACAGATCTTCCAAGTACAGTTTAAAACCGGCACTCTGTTTTCTCTCTACTTTGGCTTACTGGCCGTGGTACTGGGGATTTCATCCTTGATCAACTCTCGTATCGTCGAGAAACATGGCGCAAAACACATTGCTTTTCGGGGCATCTACAGCGTGGTCATCGCATCCGCCCTGTTTCTCCTCTTACACGCCTTTGTCACCATTACCCTATGGATGTTCTTAATCTACGCTGGGGTATTTTTCTTCTGCTTTGGTTTGTTGTTTGGCAACATCAATGCCTTGGCCATGGAACCCATGGGGCACGTAGCAGGTATCGCCTCTGCCGTTATTGGCTCTGTGTCTTCGATCATGTCGATGATCATAGGCACTATTATTGGCCAGATGTACGACAACAGCCTCATCCCCATCGCCAGTGGTTTTACCCTATTCGGAGGCATCGCCTTGGGGATCATGTATTGGGCTGAGAAAGGCAGAATAGAAGAAACGGAAGACGAACTTAAAGAAGACGAACTTAAAGAAGCTGAATCTGTTTAAACTCACTAATAGGCTTCTATCTATTAGTGAGACTATTAGCCGCTATTTATAAATAGCGCATGATCTATAGACAGCTACCATAAAAAGCAAAAAGCCGAGTCGTGTTACTCCGCTTTTTTATCAATAAACACCGCTAACTGGCGCTCTAATGCTTCGACAGGCAAGCTTGTTTGATTCAGTAAACTGGGCATTAACACCGCTTCTTTACTGATTGCTTTCAGCGCGAAAAAGTACTCAGAAGACACCTGGTGTATTTCTAACCAAGCGAGCAATACTCGCTCTAAAACCGCTTCAAACTGAGCAAACAACGCCACGGTAGACGCGGCCATTTTATGCTGCTCACCCAGTAAAATACGATACACAGCCAAACGCTCAGAACGACTCGACCACGCTTTCCACAAGGCAATCCAACCGACTAAAAAAGCCTGATGATTCACTATAGCCTTATGGTTCACTGCTGACTGAGCTTGCTGTTGATCCGCTAAAGTCTGCGTCATCTCGGTGTCTGCTTGCTCAATAAAGTACTCAAGCACAGACTCCCACAACACCAACTTCGTGGGAAAATTACTGTAGACCGTGGGCTTAGACACCGCCGCCGTGATCACCACTTGATCGATACTCGTGCCTTGATAGCCCTTCAATGTAAACAGCCCCGCCGCCGCCTCAACAATCACGCCCTTTTTACTGGGTCTTCCTCGAGCCACGCCCTTCTCCTATACTGTATTAGTCTTGTAAAACATTCTAACCTATTGATTCAAAATAGTTTCATTTTTGTCAAAGTCACATGTTTCCATTTAGGCCATTCCAAGACAAAGCCCTACCAAATTACCAAATATTTCACACTATTAACGTGTCGTTTTTCGTCACTACCAGCTCGACGGAGTTACTCATGAAGTAGACCGAAAACAACAAATCACACTCTATCAAGACTTAGCTAATGACCGGCCATAAAGCGCTCAAGAATAACGCCAAAGCGATTCTGCGCGGGGAGCAGAGGTGTTATTCATGAGAGCGACCGAAACAACGAACCTTAGAAGCCAACAAGCGATCAAAACCAACGGGGGGAATTTTTATCTGACTTCAACTGTAATAAACATCCCCTCCCCTACGTCAAAGTATCATCTTAAGACAAACAAGGCCTTCATTATGCCAATAACAAAACGACTAAAAACAGCGATCGGGCTCGGCGTACTCGCCGGCATCACTTTTTATATGAGCGCCGCGAAAGCAGAAACACAAAGCATGATAGTCGCCGGTGGCTGTTTTTGGTGTGTCGAATCTGACTTTGAAAAAGTACCAGGCGTATTAGACGTAGAGTCCGGATATATTGGCGGCCACACTAAAAACCCAACTTACGGTCAAGTATCAGGCAAACACACAGGTCATTTTGAAGCCGTCATAATCAAATACGACGACACAAAAACCTCCCTAGCGGCCTTATCAGACTACTATTGGAAAACCATCGACCCAACCGACCCAAACGGTCAATTCTGTGACAAAGGCGCTCCATACAAAACCGCCATGTTTTATCAAAACGAAAAACAAAAAGCCGTTTTCGATGCTTCATTAGCAAAAGTAGAAGCCAACAAGCCCTTTAGCGCCAAAATAGTCACCGAAATCCTACCTGCCAAAACCTTCTACTTAGCGGAAGATTACCATCAGGATTACTACAAAAAGAACTCATACCGCTACCGCTTCTACCGCAGCAGCTGTGGCCGCGACAACAAGATCGAAAGCCTCTGGGGAGAAGTCGCCAGCGAAGATTACCATTGAGCCGGCTAAGAAAAACGAATGTCACAAATAAATAAACACTGATACAGAAACAAAATAAATTAACAAAAAAGATGCAGATAGTTACAAAAGAGTGATCAAATAGGTACAATAAGGACCTAAAATCCTTATTACTAACAATCTAAACGGAATTAAGATGAAAAAAATCATTCTTACGGCACTTGCTTGCGTAACCATACTATTGTCTGGCTGTGCATCAATTATCTCTGGTACAAATCAGACTCTAACTTTTAACTCTAATGTTGAGGGTGTAAATGTCTATGTCGATGGTGCTTTGATAGGTAAGACTCCCGTCAGTGTTTCATTTAAAAAGAATAAAGCCCAAACCGTTATGTTTAAGAAGAAAGGCTATGAAACGGTTATAAGAAGTATCACAAAGAAATTTGATCCTGTCGCTTTACTAGACATTTTCTGGGATCTATCCACCACTGATTTTATTACTGGTGCAGTATATGAATATGAACCAAACTCTATTTATGTAGAAATGCCAATAAAAGAATAAAAATATGTTTAAAAATGACCAATATAAGACTCTTTTTATTGGGACAATTATATTGGTCATTTTAACATTCACTTCATATGTGTCAGCAAAAAACAAAACCTTCAACCCTGAAATAACAGAATTCATTCTAAAAAACACTTCTTCATTGGCTTATCAAATTAAAGAAAAAAAAGGTTTAGGCTACATCAGCTTAAAAAACCAAATTATTCTACTTGATTGCAAACCAAAAAATATATTTTCAAAAAATCTGTTAAATGAAAAAAACCCTTATTTATTTAGCAAAAAATTCTCGAAAGAAATAGAAAAATGCAAAAGTAAAAGTAAAAGTAAAAGTAAAAGTAAAGATATAGAGTCATTATTAAAAAACAAAGAAGCTTATTTAATAATTTCTGAAGAAAGCTTAAAATCTCCAATGTCATATTTCGGGCATTCGCTTATTTTGTTTTTAGATGAGAAAGATTTTTATTTTTCTCCCGTTGTCTCAATTTCAGCACCTACAGACAACCTAACTGCATTTGAACAAATAACAAAAGGCGGATTTTCCCATATAGAAGCGAACATAAATATAACTCCACTTCATCAAATAATTGACTATTATGGTCACAAGGAATCACGAAAATTAAAATTTATTCACTTATCCGATCACATATTCAATAGAGAAAAATTAATACAATACTTTAAGATGGAATCATCTAAAAATCTTAGCTATAACTTCTTTTACCAAAATTGCTCTACCTATCTTTATGAAGCATTAAACTATTCATGTAATTGCTTTAAAGAAAAACCTATGATCATAACCCCTTCTTTATTAGAAACGAGAATACAAGCATTAGAACAAGAAAACCGTGAGTTTGAAATAAACTCGCTGTACTATGAATTCAATATTAAATTTGAAAAACTAAATAAAAATGAAAAAAACACAACTAAAAAAATATTTTCAAATAACAAAAAACACTTACAAAAAAATTATAATGCAGGAGTAGTTGCAGCACTCGCATCAAGATTAAGCTTTGAAAGTTATAAAACACCTAATATTGGATATAAAAAAATATTAGATGAATACGGAAAAGATAGTTCATTACTAAGACGTATACCTTATTTCGAAAAAAATAAAAAAACAACATCTGATAATTTAAACTATTCATCAATAAAAATATATAAAGAAAAAGATTCCTTAAACTTAAAACTATCAGCCATTGATTTCAACCATCTAGAACAGCGTCCGAAACATTTTATGTTTTCTAAACTTTCAGCTGGAACTATTGAGTTAATTAAAAAAAGGGAAGGAGTACATATAGAATCTCTGTCTTTTTTAAATATAAGAACATTAATACCAATTGACTTTGTAACCAAAGAGCCTTCATGGAGGTTAAGAATAGGAGCTGAGCGTGATAATGAAAACAAATTAAGAGCACTTACTAGCTTTGGTGTTGGAGCATCATTTTCATTATCAGATTTTATATTTTATACATTACCAAGTGTTGAATTAAAATCATCTTTAAACTTTCCTGTCTATTCTGGAATTTACTTTAAAAGTAAATCACTATTAATCAAGTATGAAACAAAAGATTTAAAAGAAAACTCTTTAACTTTTTACAAAAGAGAAAACAATAACTTTGGCTATGAGTTTAGAATATCTAAAAGTAAAAATAGCAAGCCAAAAACCAGAATAGGTCTATCCTACTATTTCTAATGTTAGACACTATCCGAAAAACTAGAGCTATTCGATAATAAATTGATATTCCGTGATAACTTTTAAAAAAGGTGAATTTTCAGCCAACTTTGTTACTTCTCCATTAATTATATATTAAAATTACAATAATATTTGAGTAGGAGTTATTTTTAAATCTGCCAACTCACTTAGAAACATCTCAATATTTTTATTTGCTGATCCTTCATTTGCTAAACGAAGGCGTTTAAAACCCAAAAAGGCATCACCGAATGTCGCAGTATATGGAGCAGAAATCGTATCATTAAAAACCGTAGAATGAGTTAATGTGTTTTTTAATGTATATTGGACATATGTTTTAACCTCAAAGCTCGAACCAAATACAGGCTGATCTATTTTAATCAATTTAACAGAGAGCCTATATACACCTTCCCCAGAAAATAATTTTTGATTAATAAGGCTCAGTCTTAATGCATCTAAAAACTCTTCATTACTAATCTTAAAAGGATTAGCATCTTCTCCACCAGTAACAGAGGATAAAACTATATTGTTTTTCAACTCCTTTGCGTATGTTATCTCTACACCTTTATAAGCAACACTCTCAACATTAGTACTTGATACACAACCAGAAAGATACAAAACAGATAAAAAAACTAATAAAACTCGTCCCATTTTCATGTTATTTCCCTAATTAAAATCAAAAATAATAATACAATTATATTGAAAAATAAACTACATATCATATAAATAAAATCACTTTTAACTAAAAAATATATATAAAATAATCATAAAAGATGATAGGTTATCCGCTATAATTAAACAGAGTTTAGCATTAGCCTTTTGTTGCGCACGTAGTTATGAAACCGACCATGGTCAGCGAAACACCCTAAGGAGGCTACTCATAAGTCGTTTTCACTATTTAGATACGAATATATTTAATTCATATTTTATGTGATTATTTGCCCACAGAAGTTAGAAATATGATTTATTCGGGCATATTCCCTAACTAACAAATCACCTTCTTCTGATGATTCACAAATGACCTATCAGAAGCTCTCACGAATAACACCAAAGCGATTCTTCGCCGGGAGCGCAGGTGCTGCCTCTGCCCCCCAATTCAAACATGGTTGTCCTGATAAGTACTTCATTAGCAAAAGTAGAAGCCAACAAGCCCTTTAGCGCCAAAATAGTCACCGAAATCCTACCTGCCAAAACCTTCTACTTAGCGGAAGATTACCATCAGGATTACTACAAAAAGAACTCATACCGCTACCGCTTCTACCGCAGCAGCTGTGGCCGCGACAACAAAATCGAAAGCCTCTGGGGAGAAGTCGCCAGCGAAGATTACCATTGAGTCGGCTAATAAAATTTAACGACCATAAGCTCTCATGAATAACACGAAAGTAATTATTCGGTGAGTGTTACCGTCTGGCGCTAGTTTCTAGAAAAAGGGTTAACGTGTATTCATCCATTCAGCAGAAATATTCTGGGTGAAAGCCGAGTGGCTTGAGAACAAATGAAGCTCATTAATTCTGAGAATTAACGGTTGATAGATACAAAAAATCCGATTAAGAAAGCTTAATCGGATTTCTGTGGCGACTTAATTAAATTCGGCCCTTAAGCGAACAGAATTTTAAGCTATGCCGTTTAGCGCTGGACTATCTCTGCATTTTTCGCTTTGAAGCCGTCTTTGATTTCAGAGCCTTTCAACGTGATGACACCTTGACCTTTGACCTTAAGCCCAGATTTTTTACCAGTGTCGTTTCCTTCCGTTTCACTATTTTCAATTAATGCGGTGACAGTACCGTCATCTTTTGATTCCAAAGTAATACCTTTACCGTGGTTCTTTTTAGAGTTAACAGAAGAAATCAGAGCGTTTAGATTGCCGTTGTTTTCTTCCGTTACTTTAAAGCCATCATCGGTATTGCCGCTTGCGTCAGTTCCTACAATAGTGATATCGATGCTGCCGTCACCTTCTTCATCAAAATCCAGACCTTCATCCAAATTGTTGCGAATAGTGGAAGCGTAGATCACCGCTTGAATACCACCATTTCCAGCTTCATCAATATCAAAGCCATCATCGAAGTCGATACCGAACTCATAGGCTTCTACAGAACCGTCTTTGTATAGCTCTACTTCACGCTCAAAACATTTGTCATCAGGAGAACCCGTAATGGCTACAGGCACATTGCTGGCCATCATTACGCCTTGCTTAAATTCAGCTTCGGCCGGTGATGGTAGTAAGTTTTCTAATAGGTCTTTCTGGCAGTATCCGCCATTATTAGAAAAGTCGACGTTGCTGACGTTAACAATGACACTACCGTCCTGCCCTTCATCAAGCTCAACACCATCCGCACCTACTTTAACGAACCTAGATTGATGTGCAGTGAAGTGGATATCACCTGTATTACGCTCGTCTACACGTAGACCATCGCCATCGACTCGGCCATAACCAATGTCGTGAACATGAACATTGTATGCATTCACCGCGATCGAAGCTGGTGAACCACCGCCTTCGCCGCCAGCGCCAGCACCACAGTTCTCGGCGATATCACAATCAGACACGTGGATACCGTGACCCGCAACACCGCTTACCTCAACATCATTTAGCGTTACTGTCAGAGTGCCAGTTTGATCGTTTCGAACGTTTACGAAGATACCTTTACCAGCTTCACCATCAAGGTCGCCACGGTTTTCAATGCTAAAACCACCTGGGCCTTCGAATTTCAATCCACTGATATTGACATCAGCACCTTCCGTGATAGACAGCAGGTTAATATTTTTGTCAGTTTCAATCGTCTGTCCGCTACCGTAAATAGAGATTGGGGCTTGACCGTTATAGACAAGAGTTGAATTAATCTCGATCTCTTCCTTAGTCATCACGATGATATTATTTGCTTTACCTGAGGCGACGGCCTCCAGTGCCGCACGCATTGACCCTTCGCCACTGTCTTTACCGTTAATCACCTGAATCGGTGTAGCGTAAGCCGTAGTTGTCAGCAAAGCAGCACCGATAGACAGAGTAAGCGCTTTCAACATGTGAGTACTTTGTAGCATGAACATTGGAGATACCTTTGAATTATCGTAGACATAAAGAATCATCACAATAAACTTACGAAGTGACATTTAAATGACAGTTTGTCAGTATTTTGTCATCTTTATTTAGAAGAGATGCATTCAAAGGGTGTTAAGAAGGCATTGGGGTTAATCAAAAGTAAAAAAAAACTAATCTTCAAGATAGGAATTGCGATGATGGATTTACAAAGCAAAATCAGTGAAACCTTTCGCAAAGCCTTCGTAGACCGTCATCAACAGTTTAGGCCTGCCACAGATTGGAATCGATACGATGACTTGTCCCTTCCCCTTTTTTCTTCCAAGGCTAGGATGAGCAGGTAATGAAATGTGGCGAAGTGGGATAAATGTAAATAGTCACAAGCAACAATACACTCGATTCTGTGGTTACTTAAAAGACTGTAAGATATGCCCTCTACAACAGCAATGCATGCGCAAACCACCGAAGGATAGAGGAAGGCAAGTCCAATTTAAACACGATGAATCACGGAAAAAACTAAGCTATGGCGACAAAATGAAAGTTAAGATCGATAGTCCAATAGGACGGCGACAATACAGTAAAAGGCTAGGCGCCATCGAACCAGTGTTTGGTAACATTACTGTTAATAAAGGCATGAATAAATTTACTTTACGCGGCCAAGAAAAAGTGAACACCCAATGGCAAATGTATTGCCTCGTTCATAACATCGAAAAGCTTAGGAACAGCCTTCATTAAGCAAAAAGTAAGCCTCTCACACCATGTAGCTACTCACTGTTCGATCCTTAAGCACACACTTCCTTTACGGCTCGATATCAGCAATCTACGATTGAAAATCGAATGGCCTATTGAATCCTAGGCGTATGTGAAATATTGTGGTTTTATATTAATAAAATAGGCTGAGAATGATAAATTCTACAGCCTCTTTAAAGCTCCTACGGCTGCACGGAGAGTTCATTGGCTGATCAAACTACAAAAAACCAACATTATGTCCCCCAATTTTTGCTCGGAGGGTTTGACTCGATTGGAGCGGTGAAACCCAAAGTACATATTTTTGATGTAGAGAGGAATGTTGTTCGCCAAAACCAGACGGTTAAAGAGGTTTTTTCTCAAAATTATTTTTACGACAAAAATAATGAAATTGAGAATTTTCTGTCATTGAATATCGAAGGGCCTGCATCAGATATAATTAACAGAATAAGGAATAATGACTTCAGCATTCTAGGCAACGGCGGAACTGAATTAATAAAATTCATGTGTTGCCAAAACACAAGAACAGTTGAAGGAAGAGAAGATGCCTTGAATTTTATGAACGCTTACTTCGAGCCAATATTTTCAGATTTAAACAAGCTTAACGATTTAGGAATCACAGATCCAGGAAGCTTTAAGGTAAGGCCGTCAGATAAAGATTCGATGCGGTATTTTAACGCTGTTCAAGCTTTAAAGGGAGTCATCTATTCAAAAGGCATGGAGGATCTTGATTTTCATATCTTAATAAATAAAACCAATGAGGAGTTTGTTCTTTCAGATCATGCGATAACCAGATATAACTGGCTCTATCGTGGTGTGAATGATCCGCGTATTGGAAGCATGCTTGCGAAAGGTGTTCAACTATTCCTTCCACTTTCGGACAAGATTTGCCTGTGCGCATATGACTCGAAAGTTTATAAATATGGGCAGAGATCGTCTAATATTTCCGAGTTGAAAGAAAAAGGCGATGTGTATTGGTTAAATCAGCTGCAAATGCGAAATGCTCGTTCATTTATAGCTTTCAAATCAATTTATATGGCGAGTTATCTGAAAAAATTACGTGCATCTTTCTATGGGAAGAAAGTCTACTCTCGAAAAAGCCTTCACTTAGGGCAAGAAGATATTGGAGAGGATAAGCTAAAGACGACACATATGGTGTATACGGAGCAGGTTAAATTACGCGAAAAACCTACGTTCTTTAAGCTTCTTAAAAAATCAAGAAGACCAGCCCTGAGCTTTGAAGAGCGTGATCCTGATGTGCCAGAGCCTTAATGATGCCTTCATAAAAAATGAAGGAAGAAAGAGTTGCCAATCAAACTTTAACAAGTCAAAGCACTCGGACGCAGCAAGGCTGCGCCAGTGTTTGAGGCGTTAGGAATCAACAATAAGAAGATACTTTCTTGGAGTCATATTTGATTTTACAATCTCGGATTTGCCTATATTCATAGAGTATGTTCAGAAAATACCAACATACCTTAGCAAACATGCGGGGAGCACCGCTAATCGCCTAAGCTCTCATGAATAACACCAGAGCGATTCTTCGCGCCTGCGCGGGGAGCAGAGGTGTTATTCATGAGAGCGACAGTTAAACATGCCTGTCCTGATAAATAGCACTGATAAATATTCTTCAACAATAGCGCTAACGCCCGCCACGACTGGGATTTAAACATGCCTGTCCTAGTAAACTGTTCCTCTGCCAAACACATAAGCTCTCACGAATAACACCAGAGCGATTCTTCGCGCTTGC
Source organism: Marinomonas sp. TI.3.20 (assembly GCF_038155025.1). Taxonomy (NCBI): domain Bacteria; kingdom Pseudomonadati; phylum Pseudomonadota; class Gammaproteobacteria; order Oceanospirillales; family Oceanospirillaceae; genus Marinomonas; species Marinomonas sp. TI.3.20. Next base: position 127,235 of record NZ_JBAKAS010000009.1, read on the forward strand.
GCGGGGAGCGGAGGAGTTGTTCATGAGATCGACAGTTAAACATGCCTGTCCTGATAAATAACATCCTTCAACAATAGCTCTAACACCCGCCACGACTGGGATTTAAACATGCCTGTCCTAGTAAACTGCTCCTCTGCCAAACACATAAGCTCTTACGAATAACACCAGAGCGATTCTTCGCGCTTGCGCGGGGAGCGGAGGTGTTGTTCATGAGAGCGACAGTAACCAACAAATCACCCTCTTCTGTTGATTCACAAATGACCTATCAAAAGCTCTCTCATAGATAAGGATTTAAACGTGCCTGTCCTGATAAGAAATCAGTAAACTGCTCAGCTAAACGCAGAAGCTCTCACGAATAACACCAGAGCGATTCTTCGCGCTTACGCGGGGAGCGGAGGTGTTATTCATGAGAGCGACCGTAGCCAACGAAACACTCTCACTAAATGTAACAAAACACCCTTGACGTGAACCGTTAACCTCCATTATATTAACTAAACGGTATAGTTAAATAATTAAATGGAGAACACCATGCAAAGCGAGAACGGTTTCTACGGGGAATACGGTGGTAGCTACATCCCAGAGATACTTTATGCCAGCCAACAGCAAATACTGACGGCTTATGAAGAAGCCAAAAAAGACCCTGAGTTTCTCGCTGAGCTGCACAAACAATGGCAACAATACTCTGGCCGACCCACGCCACTGACCTACTGCGCTAACCTAACCGAACACTTTGGTGGTGCGCAAATTTACCTAAAACGTGAAGACTTAAACCACAGCGGCGCGCACAAGATGAACAACGTGATTGGACAAGGTTTATTGGTCAAACGCATGGGTAAAAAACGCGTTATTGCCGAAACTGGCGCGGGTCAACATGGTATCGCCACAGCACTTGTGGCAGCGCGTTTAGGTCTGGAATGCACCATCTATATGGGTGCCAAAGACGTAGAACGCCAATACCCAAATGTGTTCTGGATGCGTCAACTTGGCGCCACCGTTGTGCCCGTTACCACAGGCTCACAAACCCTAAAAGACGCCCTAGACGAAGCCCTACGTGACTGGTCATCGAGCCATGAAGAAAGCCATTACTTAATCGGTACAGCTTGTGGTTGCGCGCCCTTCCCTGAAATGGTCGCCTTCTTTCAATCTGTGATTGGTGACGAAGTTCGCGAACAAAGTGTTAAACAGTTTGGCCAATTTCCAGATCGCTTGTACGCCTGTGTTGGCGGTGGCTCAAACGCTTGTGGTTTGTTCTTGCCCTTCCTTGATGAAAAAAATGTCGCCATGGTTGGCGTAGAAGCTGGCGGTCGTGGCATCAAGCTAGGTGATCATTCAGTGAGATTGTCCCATGACCTTGGTTCCAAAGGCATTGCACAAGGTTTCGCGACCAAATTCATCCAAGACAGTAATGGCCAATTGCAAGACACGCACTCCATTGCCGCAGGGCTAGATTACGTGGGTGTGTCACCTATTATCGCGCACCTTGCAGACACCGGTCGCATCGAAATGACCTACGCAATGGACGATGAAGTGATTAAAGCTTGTACCTTATTGCTGAAAAAAGAAGGCATTATTCCCGCATTGGAATCGTCTCATGCCTTAGCAGGCGCCTTTAAAGATGCGCCAAATCTGCCGAAAGACAGCCATATTGTAATCAACCTATCAGGGCGTGGTGACAAGGACATATTCAACGTGGCAAAAGCCGTTGAAGACGAGACCTTCCCACAATTCTTAAGCAGCTACCTTGCCACTTACCACGCGGATATGGAGAAAAAAGCATGAGCCAACTTGCCGACTTTATTCAACAAAAACGCCAAGTAAAACCCATTTTATCGATGACTCACGTCGTCTATGGCTATCCGACACGCCAACAAAGCTTGGCTTGGATGACGCGCTTATTAACTGAGGGCGTGGACTTTATTGAGGTCCAGTTTCCGTTTTCTGATCCGGTTGCCGATGGCCCAAGTATCGTCGCGGCTTGTCATAAAGCGCTAGAGCAAACGCTCACGGTAGAAGACTTTTTAACCGACATGGGCGTGCTCGCTCGTGATTTCCCAGACAGCCGCATCGTCTTAATGAGCTACTTAAACCCTATGTATCGCTACGGTTTGGACAAGCTTGCAAAACGTGCCGCTGAGATCAATATGCCGGGGTTGATCATTCCAGATTTGCCGATTGAATTGTCTGCGGATTACATCGCCGCTTGTGAAGCCAACCAGATTGATCCCATTTGGCTCGTTACGCCTGTGACACCCAAAGAACGCCTAGAAATGCTGGCAAGCAAAGCGTCTGGCTTTCTGTATTGTGTGGCGCGCTCAGGTGTAACCGGTCATTCGAGCCATGAAGGCACCAGCAACCTGACCCCGATGGACGAATATTTGGCACATATTAAAGCCCATGCAAAGGCACCAATGGGCGTGGGATTTGGGCTTCGTGAACGTCATCAGATTGAAGCCTTAATCGGCAAAGCAGACATCGCTATTTTAGGTTCAGCTTTATTGGATGCCTATAACCAAGGTGGTGAAGACGCTGGCATCGCCTTGCTGAACACTTTATTTCCCAAAAAGTAAGTGCTTTTAAACAAACTAAAACGCCCTTAAACCCAATAAAAAAGCCGCTGTACCAAAAGTACAACGGCTTTTTTAGCCATGTATATTAACGCTTTTAGACGCCGTTACTGATACGTCGTTTTCATTGGCAAATGATAGCGTTTAATCGTTTTTGGCGCAGCGCACGTTGGCGACATATCGCTTTCGCTTAATAGTATCCAATCGCGACCATGAGCCTCACCCAGTTGAATTGCTTTACTGGTATCAAAACACTGAATAGACGAATCATCTTCTGTCATCACAAAACGATTTGCTTTTTCACTCATCCACAACCAAGCATTTCTATCTTGTTCTTGCGTCGAACTTAAGTAACTAAAATGCGTTAATGGAATATGACTGAATAATAAAAACTGCTCTTTAAAGCGCGTTAAGCCAAGCTCCCCTGTTGGCCCTATGTCTTTTTGAACTGTACTCATGATTTCTTTAGCAGGGGTTCTAATTGGGTTTAATAGAATATAACCCGCTGTACTGTAGATTACCCATGTAATGGCAAAAGATGCTCCAAAAGCGAACAAGTCCATAGACTTCCACTTCCAAATTAAAATCCCTAACCACGAAACTCCAGTCACTAAAAACAGCCAAGCAAACTTAATAGTATCGTTGCCAAGCTCCTTCGCAACCACATGAGAATGTGCAAAACACAACCCTGCCGCCACTAAAAACAACAAACCAAAAGCGATGCTTCCAGCAATGAGTACACGCCTAAACCAAGGTCGAATACCTACATTGGTTATATGAGCTCCCATCAACAATGCCATCATAGGTAACGCTGGCAAAACATAAAGACCACGCTTACCGGGGCTGATACTAAAGAACAAAACCACCAGCACAATCCACGTCAGCAGGCTAATCATTACTGGAGAGGCTTTAAGGTCTCGCCAAAAGGGCTTGCTGAACAAGAAAGCATATAAAGGAAACCAAAAAGCAGGGATAACACTAACAACAAAGTAGTACCAAGGGTTTATATGCCCCCAAGAATGCGCATATCGCTGCCCTGTTTGTTTAAATAAAATGTTATCTCGGTAAGCAATAAAATCAGGATTATTACTGCTATCAGCGATATAAAGCATTGGTAACAACCAAGCAGCCAATACCAATAACATGGCAATAGGGCCGAGTAATAAGCGCCAATTGACTTGCTCTTTTGTAAAACGGTGCTTACCCGTAAAATGCATAATAAGCACAGGGAAAAGAAAAAATAACGGCAGAAAACCTACGCCTTTGGTAATAATCCCTAAGCCCATGAAGGCCCAACTGACTAAATACCAGCCTAAGCTCGCTCTATAAAAAAAATGCCGCAATAAACCGTACATGGCCACCGTAATCCAACAGGCTACCATGGCATCTATCTGAGCGGTTTTCGCCTGTACAATGAACTGCGGTGCAATTAGTAATAACAAAGCCGCATTTCGAGCTGTTTTCACATTCCATAGCTTAGCCGCGATATCAAATACACAAAAGACAGACAGTAAACTCGCTAGCGCGTTAGGAATCAAAAAGGTAGCGGATAAATTTCCAGTCAGCCAATAAAGTGCAGCGATAGCCCACATAAACACAGGGGGTTTATCAGGGTATAACTCTCCACCACGCATCGGGAAAAACCAGTTTCCTGAGTTTACCATTTCTTTTGCGACTTCTACGAAGCGAGGTTCATCCGCTGGCCAAGGGTCACGTAAACCGGTGCCCGCTAAAATAACCACCGCCGCAATGAGCAACAGAAGCCAAAGTGTTTTTGTATAGTCGTCATTGTCGAACATTTTCGGGGTCGTCATGATGTCTTGCCTTCAACATGTAAGGTAGAGAGTTTATGTTTGAGATGATCTCGGTAGATCAACGCCGTCAAAATAAAGCTTAATACAGCCAAACCAACACTGAGATAAATCATCGCGTGATTGGCGCCGTTTATACCGTGTCCAACGAGAGTAAAAATCAACGTTTGCGGAAAATAACCAATCAAGCTGGCCGAGATAAACGCCAATAACGGCACTCCAACACTGCCAGACAACAAATTCGTCACTAAGTTACTACCAACGGGTAATAAGCGAAGCATGAGTATTTTCATGAAAGGCGCTCTGCTCGCAAACTGGTTAAACTTATTCATTCTAACGGGGAAATATCGAGCTAAGGTATGAGCCAATAGCATTCTCGCGGCCATATAATTCACTAAAGCAGCCAGCAAACAAATCAGCAAGGTAACAAATGTCCCTAATACATAACCGTATAAGTAACCAAAAAGGAACGCAACAACTTGCTTTGGCCCACCGATCGCAACCAGAAAAAACGCTGAGAGAGCAATAAGTGATTGCCCTAAATAGCCATTTTTTGCCAGATACATAGACAACCAATTTTTATCTGAAAGGTTACCAAGAATAGGATTAAGAACGCCTGAAAATAACAGACCAGCGAATGCACACAACAACGCCAATTTGACCCACTTCATTCATTCGTCCTGATTAGAATAGACATTCGCAATCGTTGGGTGTTTCGCGCGTTTTTTCAGCCAGATAACCCCTACGATATCGATAATCCCTACCCAAGCACGGTTCCACGCATTGTAATTAGACACGCCCGCATTACGATCACGATGGTTTACTTGGCAAACTACAATATCGCCATCAATACGTTTGATTAGTGCAGGTAAAAATCGATGCATGTGGTCAAAGTAAGGCAACCTTAGAAAGGTTTCTTTGGGGAACAATTTTAGGCCACAACCAGAGTCTGGCACGCCATCATCTAATAAGCTTTGACGAATTTTATTCGCGACACGGGACTGAAAACGCACCCATGCGGTATCAAGACGTTTTTTACGATAGCCTGCCACACAAAAATGCTGACTAGTAAGCCTCTGAGCTTCGTTAATCAGTTTCGGATAGTCTATAGGATCATTCTGACCATCTGCGTCAGAGGTGATGATCCACTCTCCTTTTGCATGACGAACTCCTGAAGACAATGCCGTACTTTGACCACAACTCTTGGCGTGATAGACCACTTGTAACTGACACCCTATTTCTTTCGCCGTGTCGATAGCCACCTGCGCGGTATTATCGTCGCTGCCGTCATCCGTCAACACTACTTCAAATTCATATTCAGACGATAAACTCGCATGAATTTCTTTAATCAATACCCCAATGTTACCCTGCTCGTTTTTGGCGGGCAGAACAACCGATAAAAAAGGTACCATAGATACTCCGTTACAATAATTGATTGCCGATTAGGCCTAAAGATCCTCCCTTTTATCATCCCATGTTTTCCGCGAAAAAAATGTCGAATAAAAAAGAACAATTGCACGGCAATTGGATGATAGCTGCTATAGAGACTACATCAGTATATTGACAATATGATGTCAAAAAGTAGATGGTGACTTTTTTATGCGCATTAATTGTCTTTGTACGCACGAACCATAGAGAATATTTTCCCGATAAGACAGATAGTTGGTACAGCCATCCATGCTGTCTTAAATTCGAAAGAGAATATGGAGTACGTTAGCTAGAGGAAATAACTCAGAAGCCCCTCTTAACATAGAACCAGAGCCTGCCATGACTCGACCTGGCAACAGGGTGTATTTAGACTTGATCGACACCTTAGTTGATCAAATATCTTGTTTTAGAATTTTTTATTTCCATGAGAGCTGATCTTTACACTATTTATACGTACTTCCTTGTATGATGCACGCAATTTAATTAATCAAATGAAAAGGAAGTTCCTGTGAAAAAAGTACTGATCGCGCTCGTTTTTGCGCTAGTCGCTGCTTGCTTAGTTGCCCCTAAGTTTATTGCCAGTAAATACCAAGAAAAAGTCACTGATATTGTTAAGAACATAGACAATGAAACCGGATACAGTGCGACGATCGAATCTACCGAATCAAGCTGGTTCGGCTCCAAAACGAAAGTACTTCTTAGTTTCGACATGACGAATTTTGATCCGTCTTTTCAAGGTAAAAACATTGAAACGGAACTGGTTTTAAACACCCATTACGGCCCTCTTTTATTCTCTAGCCAAGGTATCATTGGTTTATTCGCAACGGATATCCAACTTCAAGGAGAAAAGCAACGCCAGTACTTAGACTGGGATGCAAAATCACCACTGTATAACGCATCTATCGTGAGTGGCTTATTCGGCGACCTAAAATTTGCTGATAACGTGCCTGCTTTCAGTAATAAAATGAAAACACTGATGGTGAGTCAATATTCTGGTCACGGTAAATTAACAGCTAAAAAACTTACTTATGATGGCGGCTTTAAAGAAGCAACATCAAATGATCAAATCCCTACGACTATTAAAGATGTTAAATTAGCGTTAAACCTTGACGCTAATTGGGCGACTATTCGTAGTGAAGGTTTTTACAATGGCGACATGAGTCTTAAAGTAGGCAAGGTTTCTACTGAGCCTAAGGGCGAATTAGATGGCTTGACGGTCACTTTAAAAACCAAACTTGATGATAAAACTCAACTTGGCAGCATGCAGATTGGCTACGCCATCAAAAAACTCACCATGGCAGGATTCCAAGCGAACGATCTCAATCTCGTAACAGAATTGGACAATCTAAATAACCAAGTTTTTCTTGATTATGGACAGCTAGTAAAAAGCACGACTAATTTGACACCAAGACAACAATTTGGCTTCTTGCAGGATAATATTGAACCTATTCTTTCTAGCAAACCTGAATTTAATATCGTGGAATTTAGTGGTTCAACAAAAGATGGTCACTTTACCTCTAGCCTAAACAGCAAATTGGCGGACGTAGAAGCACCAACATTCGCGGAATTAAATGACCCTAGATTTTGGCTTTATAACGCTATTATCAACGCAAATATTGAAGCAGATAAACCCTTGCTTGATACGCTTATGAAGCAATACGTCGCGAAAAAAATGTTTGCTCCCGTTGAGTCTCCAGAAGTTCAGCAACAATCAACAAGGCTCATCGACACCCTTCTTCAACAAGGCATTATTAAACTTAAGGACGATAAATACTTAAGTGAGTTTCATGCTGAAAAAGGTCAGGGTAAAATTTATGATCAGACTTTCCCTATTATGTAGGTGAAAATCATTTCATAGGAAACAAAGCGTTTTTGTCATTAATAGCGCTACTAAAAATGCCGTTCACTGTGAACGGCATTTTTTTGCAATCGACCTAGAAGAAATAATCTTGATACAGCACGTCATCGCTTGAAAACCATCAACTCTATAGCAACCAATATCAACACATAAAACAGCTCTAACACGCCCCACACGAAGTTAGGATATTCAAGTGCTATGGTCATAGAGCCCAGTGGGCTTAAAATATTAAACAACCACAACACTAGTGATACAGCGACAACTATCATCCCACCGATTCTGGTTTTTAAACGAATCATGGCGCCCACACCAACGATGGTTAGCACCCACCAAATGCCCGCACTAAAAACAATCATCCCCGTAGAACCAAATAAAAATCTAATGATCGAGGTGACTAATAATGGAGGATGGCTAAACGCATAAATCCCGATATCAATGATCAAACAAAATAAGAATATGTACATAAGAAGCCTGCATGCGATTCGTTGATCTTCTAGAGTAAAGTAACTGGCCTCTAGAAGTCATTTTCGAGCCGAGTTACTCTTCTTTATTGCGCTTTTCTTGTTCTTCTTTTGCTTTGGCAAGCAACAAAAAGCGCTGGTGTATTTTCCGTGTGGTAAACCAAACACCACCAACGACCAGTGGTACAGAAATACCTATGGCGAGGCTTTTATCAAACTGTACTCCTTTGTCATAAACCGCTTCAATCATAAATTTGAGCAGGCCAACTGAGTAATAACTGATCGCAGCAACAGAGAGCCCTTCTACAGTATGTTGCATGGCTAATTGTATTTTTGAACGCCGGTCCATAGAGGCTAATAGATGTTGGTTTTGAGACTGAATCGTCATTTCCACACGGGTTCGCATCATATCAGAGACGCGATCAATGCGTCGTGACAAGTTTTCTAAGTGCTCCCCTGTTGCTTTACAGGTTCTCACTGCGGGGGTAAGACGACGCGTCATAAATTCGGTGATGGTTAAATGACCAGACACTTCGTCTTCTTTGAGCTCTGTTAGGCGCTTTAGTACCAAATCATGATACGCATTCGTCGCACTGAATCGAAAGGTTGTTTGCGCTCTTGCCGCTTCTACCCAAGCGGCCATATCAATCAGCTCGGCTAATAATACTTGCTCATCAAGCTTCTCATTTGCATCCGCTAAACGCGCAGTCGTCGTGGCAAGCTGTTCATCCATCTTAGCCAGTTGTGAGTTGTATTTACGGGCTATGGGCAGACCTAATAAGGCCATTAGACGGTAGGTTTCAATCTCCACCACACGCTGCACCATACGACCCAGCTGGCTGTCACTCATGTTCTTGTTATATATCAAAAAACGACCACAGCCATCGCTGTGCAGTTGGAATGTAGTCCACACCTGAGCATCACCATTTTGTGGCCGACTACCAACTAAACGCATGCTTTCAAAACCACTTTTTACGGATAATAAATCAGGCTCTGGTTGTGTTCGGGCATCCTCAACCGCTACATGAAAGGCGGCGATAACGGTACCCGGCAACGTCGCTAACCAATCTTGTGGTAGAGATGACAACGCATTGTCATCAAAAGGGCTAATAAGTGCATTTGTCTCAACGTTAATGAACATATAGGAAGTGAATTCTAAATGCTTTTCTCGACGCACCCGTAATGTCCCAAAGTCTACTTCATAGCAAACACCGTCTTCACTAGGAGGTAGCTGCTGAAACTGTTCATATAAATCACAAAAATGATCAAACTCTTTTTGTTTATGATCAGGGCCAACCATGACGGCTAAATAACTAATTCTCGCAGGACTAGGAAGCACCTGAAATGGTCGCGAATGCAATTCTGCATAAAGCACCTCACGCATAGGGTGTATTGACAGTCCATAAGCATTTGATTCTGTGTTCACATTATTATCCAGACAGTATTTTTCAAGAGGGCTGTGAATCATTCGATGAAAAGCAATAAATTGCAACACCATAAAGGTAGGTAACTTCATGTTATTAAACACAGCTGTCTCTAAAACAGAGTAACTTAGGCAGATTTATCGCTTTTTTTATAAAATAAAATGGCAGTATTAAATGGACACCATATTGAGATAAACTTAAAGGAACTTCAGTCGGATGCAGAATAAGTTATGAATCGTTATTTTCCTTGTCAGACAGAAACATTGTTTACCGTTATTTTTATCGGTGCGTTAATTGGTGCGGCCAGCCAAGCACATGCCATGGACTTAGTCGCCTTCGGTCAAAACTGCCTGAAACAAGAAGGCTATTTGGGGACATTAAAACAACAAATAGATGATGCAGAATTCACCGAAAATGGCTCTAAATACTTTTACAATGGCGCGCGCAAAAACCTAGAATCCTATAACAGACAGATCAATGAACTTGCATCAGATTTAAAAGATTGCCAAGAAGTTGCGCCTAATAGCGCCTACTGTCATGAGATTCGGATTCGCTATAATAGACTCATTGCATTAACCGACCGCGCAGAAGAAAAAATAGACCGAAGAGAGAGAAAAGATAATGGTATAAAACCCCATAAACTTTTTTTCAAGAAACAGCATTATGATGAAGTCTATGCTCAATTCATTGCAATATGCCGAGATTCGAACACTCACTACCAGCTGCTCCAAGACTCAAATGCTTATAGCCGAGTTTGCTCCTCTTCTAGTCTAAAAAAGACAACAACCTGCTCCTTTTAGGCTATTTACCCTAGCGTCATCAAAACCTTCTAACCAAAATACATATCCTATTTTCGCTGACTGACAGCCCAATAATATAAGTGTCATCATTCTCTAGCATGCTTACGGTCATCACTGTGGGAGAATGTTGCCTTGCTTACACCAAACTCAGATAAATTTCGCGTCTACAAACGTGGCGTGATCAGAAATCAAAGGCATGTATCTATCTGCCTAAAAAAAACAAAATACACGCATAAAGTGGATGAAAAATATCTTTCATTTTCAATCGACATTTCCGTTTTAGCCGGTGGTTATTGGTGGGAAGGCAGCCAAGGTACTCAAAGAGGGCTTGGAACCGAAAAAACCACCCCATTGGATTTACAACAACGAAAATTAAACAAATTAGTAAATGCCCTTGGCCCTGCATACCTGCGTGTTGGTGGCTCTGAAGCGGATAACCTTCACTATTTTACGCCCCCTCCTGAGCAACCTAACGCTCTCGTTTTAACTCATGAAATTTGGAATAATCTTCATCATTTTTGTCAAAAAAACCAGTTAGACTTAATGTTTACCTTTAAATATGGGCTATTTCGTAAGTCTCTACACGGTAGTTGGCAAACGGACCAAGTACAAAAATTGCTGAAGTACAGCAATGCCAATCAACAAAAAATTGCTATCTGTGAGTTAGGCAACGAACTAAACGCATACTGGGCGTTTCATGGTCTAAATTCACAACCCGTTGCGAGTAAGCTCGCCAAAGACTATGACACCTTTATTCGAGTCGTTAGAGATCTCAGCCCCGAAAGTAAAATCGCCGGCCCTGGTAGTGCATTTTGGCCAAGATTAGGAGAAACAATCAAACCTATTAGTAATATCACACCAAAATTTTTAGCGGCAATTGAAGAGAAATTAGACATTGTTGATTGGCATTATTACCCTTTTCAGAGTCGTCGCTCTCCGCTAAAAACGCGCTCTGCGACATTAAAAAACTTATTGTCGGTGCGATCATTTTTAGATTATGAAAAATACCTATCTCAGCTGATTCGGTATCGTGAGCGTTTTCAACCAGATGCCGAAATATGGACAGGAGAAACAGGCTCCGCTCAATGTGGCGGAGAAGCCAATCTCTCCGATCGTTTTGTCTCATCATTTTGGTGGGCTGATCAATTAGGTAGAGGGGCACGTCTGGGACAAAAAGTGATGATTCGACAAAGTCTCATTGGTGGCGACTATGCCTTAATCAATAAAAACACCTTGAAGCCAAATCCTGATTACTGGGTAAGTTGGTTATGGAATAAATTAATGGGAGATTGCGTTTTTCAGGTGACAAGTAATGACAACCAGGTATTAACCTACTGTCACAGTGCTAAAAAAATGGGGAAATGCACCCTGCTAATTATTAATATGAGCCCATTTCCTAAGCGTATTCACAACCAAGGTTTTGGCATCAAAAAGAAACGATTTGAAATAACCGCTAATAATTTGCTCGATGCAGAAGTACGTATTAACGGTGTTAAACCTAAATTCAACGGTGGAAAAATTAAGCTAAAGGATTTTCCAACATTATCGAAACTGGATCTAGTCAGTCCTTACAGTATTAATTTTTGGTGCTTTAGCCTGTAAATAAGCCCTTTCCGATTCTAGTGTCACGAATCAAAAATGCGTTAAAAACAAATACCTTTCATATCGGGTAATAAATTTGCCAAGCCTTTTAAATAAAAGGTTGCACTTATCGTCGGCGCACTAAGAGAAGATACCTGAACACGAAAAGCACTTTTCGTCGCTAATTGTTGAATGAAGGGTCCTGGATTCGTTACAAATACAGACTGCTGAGCAACGGATAATGGCCAGCTAGCGGGCAACACTGCGCCGTTATCAAGATGATAGGTAATTTCAGCGCTACCTTCTTTTATTTTAACGCCGTCCCAATGAATGGCTAATTCCGTCTTTTTCTCATTACAGCGAATGGTCATTGCGACAGGTTTATCGAGGTAATGAATTTTAGAAGAAGAAAGTAACGTCGCAACAAACGTAGAGCGTTTTTGATTTTTTGAATTTGGGTGCAAACTGTAAACCCATTGGCCATTATCCACTTTTGGAGAGAAGAAATCAGATGACAACGATTTGATCAAACAAGCGTTAAATGCTTGATTACTTTTTTGCGATTCGCAATCAGGTGCCCCCCAAGCAACGCTTGCCATAAAAAATAGTGCGATAATGAAATAACGAAAATTCATACTTACCCTACAGCTCAAACTTTGCGCATAGCATACAAAAAATAGAGAGAAATTAAACGTAGTAAATGAGAACTAAAAACATCTTTACGCTAAAGAACAACCCTCTTTGATCTCGCTGGATAAAATGTAGAGCCATTTCAGCGTAAACCAGTACCAATGGATTAAATAATACACCTTTTTCTATTCGAAACAGATGGTTAGAAATACTTTACCTTAGTTGGCTATCTTTACTACCACTGCGATTATACAAAGCGGTTCCTTGGTCTTCTTTTTCTAATTGGGTTTGACATTGAATACATAAATGTACACCGGGAATGGCCTGTCGTCGACGCTTCGGAATAGGGTTATCGCATTCACTACAATGCGTTAGGCTCTCACCTTTCGGCATGCGTTGTTTGGCTTGTTCTACAGCTGAATCTACTGTTGCATCAATTTGCTCTTGCACTGCGCCATCATGTGCCCAACCGCTCGCCATATCAGTCTACCCCCGATGAAATAATGAATAGTGTGACACTGAAGATATCAAAATTTTATTCAAATCACCTACCAACACAAAGCCTCTATTAAACACAAAGCATCTATTTAGCACAAAGCACCTATTCAACACAAAGCCAAATAGGTGCTCATTGTATTAGCTCTCGTTAAGGTATCGCCTTAAACGCTTTGAATTAAATAACGTATTATGACGTTAGCCTAACGGCCCTCCTATAATAGTGTCTTTTAGACCAGCCATAATGTTATCGCCTTGTTCTTGTTTTAGCTCGTCGTACCACGCTTGCGTCACCTTCATATCTTTCCCATGGGTCACATCACAACGCTTACGAGCTTTGAGCACCAAATCTTTGGCTCGCTCATGACGCCTAGATTGATAGGCTAATAACGCAGTGTCAATATCTTGGTTGTCCGCAAAAGACATGCCCAGTACAACGGCATCTTCCATCGCAGAACAGCCACCTTGTCCAATATCTGGGGTGGTGGAATGAGCCGAATCTCCCAGCAGCGCAATATGCCCTTTTACAAAAGTATCAAAGGGTTCCACGTCATGAATTTCAATACGATTGGTGGTCTCAGGGTCCAACGCGTCAATGAGCGTTTGAACAGGGTCAGCCCAACCACTGAAATAACCTTTCAGATCGTCTTTTAAGGTCGCCCGATTTTCTTCTAAGCCTACAGGTAGCGGCACATCAAAAAAGAAATAAAAGCGGTTGTCTGAAATCGGCATCACAGACACGCGTTTGCCATCACCAACAAATGTCGTCCACTGGTCAAGCGGTGCAATGGTCGCATCCGCGCCCACCAAGCCATTCCAATTTACATAGCCTGCATAACGGCGCTCAAGCTCGATACCAAGCACATAACCTCGTACTACAGAGCGTGCGCCGTCAGCGGCAATCATGAAATCTCCATGAACCACGCTGCCATCAGTAAAATACGCACTGACGCCTTGATCTGTCTCTTCTACTCGCTCAACTCGCTTACCAAACTGAACCTTTTCTCGGCTCCAGCAATCGACCATCATTGATTGCAAACCAGCACGAGACACAGGGCAAGGTCGTTCGCCCACTGCATCAATTAACGGCTTAAGACTGAACTGCGTCATGATGTCACCGCTCTTACCGTCTTGATATGCCATGTTAAGCATAGGGCCACCAAGCTCATCCATGATGTGCCCCATACCAAGGTGATTCATACACTTCACCCCATTCGACCAAACAGAAATCGCTGCACCAACGGGTTTAATCTCTTTCACCGCTTCAAAAATCTCACACTCAATGCCTTGCTGCTTTAATGCCGCGGCGGCGGCCATGCCACCAATACCTGCGCCTATGATCAATGCTTTCATAGCTAGTTATCCTCTATCACAATATAAATCGATGTTGCGCAATTTGCTTCATAGGCTACCTGAATCAAAAGACACAATAATTTCATTAATATAAATATGAAACGTATGTTTCTAATGTTATTCAAGATACCCTAAAACACCTACGAATATAAGGGTTAAATAACCACCTTTTATTCTTCGCATTGGTACTCAAGTCATGGATTAGGGTAAGTTTTCGATAAGAAGTTAAGGCTAATTCTCGATAGGACTATTTAGCAGAAAAACAATAAAGCAGAAAAACAAAAAATCAGTAAAGCCAATGACGAGACCCCAGCATTACACTGAGGCAGATACGACTGACTCGTCTTCTTTTGGCTTATGCTTACGTGAGCCTGTCTTCAAGACAAAATACATATAGCCCACAACGACTAGGTTGATAGCCAATACACCAATCGTGATCGCATTTTGATCTTTAATCACCTCATAAATCTCAAACGGCAAATACACAGCGCCACTCAAAAAAGCAAACCATTCAGTCCAACGCATGCGATGCCACAATCCATAGGATTCAATAAACCGAATCAAGGCATACCCTATAGCAATGGCTGTCACTACGGTTAATCCAGAGTGGGTAATCTTATCTATGCCTCCTAATGACATTTCAACATAATGATTGTTCGACGCGAGATGAAAATAGGCAAATAGATTCAAAGCCTCTTGATGAAGATTGGTTCCCGCCAATACATGCACGGCGACCGCAACCAATAAAGCCAGTACCCCTTTACAGGCTTCTAATACCGCAATAGCACCCAAACCAGACATATTCATAAAAGGCTCTTTTTTAGACAGGATCAATGAACGAAGCAGGCCATTGTTATGTATGCCAACATCAACACACTCGCTAGCAAAACATTTTGTTCTACGAGTCAGTGGTATTATTGGTATAAAGAATAACAGCGGAAGAGACTATAGGGTCAATAAAGTGGAATTAAAAAGAAAACCCCACTTTCAGACCTGAAAGTGGGGTTTTGAGGAGTTACGTAGGTTGGTTACGCTAGATCGAAACGATCCAACTCCATCACTTTCGTCCAAGCTGCAATGAACTCATTGACGAAACGATCTTGTGCATCCGCGCTTGCGTAGACTTCTGCCAAAGCGCGAAGCTGTGAATTTGATCCAAAAATTAAGTCCACTCGAGTCGCTGTGGCTTTAATTTTCCCAGTCTTGCGATCACGTCCATCGAACACGTTTTGGTCATCGGATTGAGCAAACCATTTGGTGTCTATATCCAGTATATTAACAAAGAAATCATTGCTTAATACTCCTGGACGATTGGTTAACACACCGTGTTTTGTTTGTTCAAAGTTGGCATTCAATGCTCGCATACCACCGACAAGAACCGTCATTTCTGGTGCAGAAAGCGTTAGTAATTGCGCTCTATCCACCAACATCTCTTCAGCCGTTACGGTGTAATTTCCACGTTTGTAGTTACGGAAACCATCTGCTTCTGGCTCCATGACATCAAATGATTCAACATCCGTTTGCTCTTGTGTCGCATCAGCACGACCGGGAGTGAATGGTACAGTCACATCTTGACCAGCGTCTTTTGCTGCTTTCTCAACCGCTGCGCTACCTGCCAATACAATCAAATCAGCCAACGAAATTTGCTTACCATTGCCTTGTTCCGCATTGAATTCACTGCGGATGGTTTCCAATACGCTAAGCACGCTAGCAAGTTGCTTAGGCTCATTCGCGGCCCAATCTTTTTGTGGTGCTAGACGAATACGAGCGCCATTTGCTCCGCCTCGCATGTCTGAGCCACGGAAGGTAGCCGCCGAGGTCCAAGCCGTTGCCACTAACTGAGCAACCGTTAGATCAGACGCCAATACCGTCGCTTTCAAATCCGCTACATCTTGCTCATTAACAAGTTCATGCGTCACTGCTGGAATCGGGTCTTGCCAAATCATCTCTTCAGCAGGGACTTCGTCACCTAAGTAGCGCGCTACAGGACCCATATCACGGTGTGTCAGTTTAAACCAAGCTTTAGCAAACGCTTCTGCTAATTGATCTGGATTCTCATAAAAACGTTTTGAGATAGGCCCGTAGATCGGATCTAAGCGCAACGCCATATCAGACGTAAACATCATAGGTGCGTGGCGTTTTGTCGCATCATGAGCGTCTGGCACGCTGTTAGAACCTGCGGTGCCTTTTGGCGACCATTGCCAAGCGCCTGCAGGGCTCTTAGTCAATTCCCATTCGTAGTCGAACAAGTTTTCAAAGAAGCCGTTATCCCATTTAATCGGATTTTTCGTCCAAGCGCCTTCAAGGCCACTACTAATGGTATCCACACCGTTGCCTGTGCCTTGGCTGTTTGCCCAGCCTAAACCTTGCTGAGTAATGTCTGACGCCTCAGGATCTGGACCCACTTGAGCGGCATCGCCAGCGCCGTGAGCTTTACCAAAGGTGTGACCACCAGCAATCAAAGCCACTGTCTCTTCGTCGTTCATCGCCATACGACCAAAAGTGTCGCGAATATCCAACGCCGACGCTAATGGATCAGGCTTACCATCTGGGCCTTCAGGGTTAACGTAGATCAAGCCCATTTGCACGGCGGCAAGAGGGTTTTCCAAATCACGCTCGCCAGAATAACGGCTTTCTTTACCGCCACTTTCTTCTAGCCACTCTTTCTCAGCGCCCCAGTAAATATCTTCTTCTGGCTGCCATACATCAACACGGCCACCAGCAAATCCAAGGGTTTTAAAGCCCATAGATTCAAGCGCAACGTTGCCTGTTAGGATGAGCAAATCCGCCCACGAAATTTTACTGCCGTATTTTTGCTTGATTGGCCAAAGTAAACGACGTGATTTATCGATGTTCACGTTATCTGGCCAGCTGTTTAACGGAGCAAAACGCTGCGAACCAGAACCTGCACCACCACGACCATCAGACGTTCTATACGTGCCTGCGCTGTGCCATGCCATGCGAATAAATTGCGGACCATAATGACCGTAATCAGCTGGCCACCAATCTTGTGAATCAGTCATTAGGTCTGTTAAATCTTTTTTAAGAGCGGCTAAATCAAGACTGTTAAAGGCTTTAGGGTAATCAAAATCGTCACCCATTGGATTCGATTTTGCCGAATGCTGGTGAAGAATGTTGATGTTTAATTGGTTTGGCCACCACTCTTTGTTGGTAGTACCACGACTCGCAGCTTGGTTAGACCCTGCCGCTGTGTGACCAAATGGACATTTACCTTCGTTAGACATAACGCTCTCCTACTTGTGTATTTTAGTTTTTCTATAATGTTTGTTGAAACAAAGCACTTACCCTGCCTCGCATCTTGTAGCTATAGTTATATCCTTATCTTTTCTCTATATCTAATAAATAAAAACTAACAAGCCAATAGCCAGGCTGTCAGACTTCACCTAAGCATAGTGGATGAGGCAGCGACTGACTGTCAAAAGAAAGAAAAAACGCATAAAAAGGCCTCACAAAAAAGCCCCACAAAAGTGAGGCTAAGAAAAGAGAATTCTAGAGCGCGGGGGCACTCTATAACACATTAGATACGTTCAAACACAGTGGCGATACCCTGCCCCATGCCGATACACATAGTCGCCAGCCCCATGGTGGCGTCTTTGTCACGCATGACGTTAAGCAAGGTAGTAGAAATACGCGTACCTGAACAACCCAGAGGGTGACCAAGAGCAATCGCACCACCGTTCAAATTCACTTTTTGATCAACCAGATCAATCAGTTTCAGATCATTCAACACTGGAATAGATTGCGCGGCAAAGGCTTCGTTTAATTCAACAATATCAATATCGTCAATGGTTAAACCGGCACGTTTAAGCGCTTTCTTCGTTGCCGGTACTGGTCCGTAACCCATAATCGCTGGATCACAACCTGCCACCGCCATGCTGCGTACACGGGCAATCGGCGTCAGGCCAAGTTCTTCGGCTTTCTTAGCAGACATCATCAACATCGCAGACGCGCCATCGGATAACGCAGAAGACGTACCTGCTGTTACCGTACCGACCTTTGGCATAAACACAGGTTTCAAGGCAGCAAGCGATTCCATCGAGGTTTCTGGACGAATCACTTCATCCACTTCTACCAAGATTTTATTGCCCACGGCATCGTGCCCTTCGATGGCCACCAACTCGTTATCAAAACGACCTTGTAAAGTCGCTTCGTGTGCCAAGCGATGAGAACGCACCGCAAAGGCGTCTTGCGCTTCACGACTCACACCGTGCATTTTGCCCAGCATCTCAGCGGTTACACCCATCATCATGGACGCTTTCGCCATGTGCTTTGACAACGCAGGGTTCACGTCGACACCATGCATCATGCCAACATGGCCCATGTGTTCAACGCCGCCGACAACAAACACATCACCTTGGCCCGTCATAATCGCTTGTGCCGCAGTATGAATCGCTGACATGGACGAGCCACACAGACGGTTCACGGTTTGCGCCGCTGTGGTGATCGGCAAACCTGCCAACAAAGACACCGCACGCGCCATGTTAAAACCTTGCTCTAGGGTTTGGTTTACACAACCCCAAATTAGGTCTTCTACATCTTTAGGGTCCACATCAGGGTTACGCTTAAATAACGCTTTCACTAGTTCGGCAGACAAATTTTCGGCACGAACATTACGAAACACACCATTTTTTGTTTTACCCATTGGTGAGCGAACTGCGTCGATAATCACGACATCATTTGGATTCAATTTCATCGATTTTCTCCTCTATCCTATTCTGACCTAGGGTAATTAATTGCCGTAGTAAGTTTCGTTGTTGGTCGCCATTTCACGCATTCTTGCGGTTGGCTCGTACAACTTACCTAACTGGCTGTATTTATCTGCAAGCTCACAAAATGCCTGCAGTCCCATTTGGTCTAGGTAGTGCAATGCACCGCCAAGGTATGGAGGGAAACCAATACCGTAGATCAATCCCATGTCGGCTTCTGCCGCAGACGCGACTATGTTTTCTTCCAAGCAACGCGCTGTTTCGATGCACAACGGAATCATCATACGAGCAATAATGTCTTCTTCTGATAACTCAGAATGAGACTCTACTGTTGGTGCTAAAATATCCACTATGTCGGCATCAAAAACTTTTTTCGGTTTGCCTCTGCGATCTGGCTCGTAAGCATAGAAGCCTTTGCCATTTTTCTGACCAAAACGCTCTAACTTAAACAAGCAATCAACCGCGTTCACACCGTCATGCTTCATACGATCTGGGAAGCCTTCTGCCATCACCTGATCCGCATGAAAGGCCGTATCAACACCCACAACATCCAACAAGTAAGCTGGACCCATTGGCCAGCCAAAACGCTCCATGGTTTTATCCACGAGTTGGAAATCTGCGCCTTCTTTCATCATCAAAGAGAAGCCAGCAAAATATGGGAACAAGACACGGTTGACCAAGAAACCAGGGCAATCATTGACCACGATTGGCGTTTTACCCATTGCTTGTGCGTACGCAACGGTTTTGGCAATTGCTGCATCGCTGGATTTCTCGCCACGAATAACTTCAACCAAAGGCATACGATGCACAGGGTTAAAGAAGTGCATACCACAGAAGTTTTCTGGGCGTTTTAGATCTTTTGCCAATTCAGTAATCGAAATAGTCGAGGTGTTAGATGCTAAAATAGCGTCTTCTGAAATGTGTTTTTCCGTTTCTGCTAACACGGCTTTTTTGACATTGACGTTCTCTACGACGGCTTCAACAATAAGGTCTACATGACCGAATTCACCGTAACTCAAGGCTGGCGTAATGCCATTCATGGCTTTCAATGCTTTCGCCGGCGTCAAACGACCACGTTCGATTTGTCCGTTCAGCAGTTTATTCGCTTCGCTCAAGCCAAGCTCTAAGGCTTCTTGGCGAATATCTTTCATAATAATAGGCGTGCCTTTCGACGCTGATTGATACGCCACACCGCCGCCCATAATACCCGCACCTAATACCGCCGCTTGTTTCACTGGCGTCGCGTTTTTAGCGTATTTACTGGCACTTTTCTTAATGGCTTGATCGCTCAAGAATAAGTTAACCAAGGATTCTGCCACTGGACCTTTTGCCAGTTTAACAAAACCTTTAATCTCTGTTTCGATCGCCTTGTCTATCTCTTGGCTAATGCCTTTTTCGATAGTTTTAATGGCCGCCATTGGCGCTGGATAATGTTTGCCTGCTTTCGCACCCACCACACCACGAACGGATTCAAACACCATCATTTTTTCGATTGGTGAAAATTGCATTGGCGCGCGCAATTCTTGTCGACGCTGGCGATAATTCAGTTTTCCATCTAACACTTGCTGCATTAAATGACGAGCTGATTCTTGCACTTTATCCGCTGGAACGACGGCATCAACTGCACCGTCTTTTAACGCATCGGCACTGCGTTTTTGCGCACCGCTACAGATCCATTCACAAGCATTATCAGGACCAATTAATCGAGGAAGGCGTACCGTACCGCCCCAACCTGGATAAATACCAAGCTGAGTTTCAGGAAGACCTAT
The DNA here is from genome assembly GCF_038155025.1 of Marinomonas sp. TI.3.20. Classification (NCBI taxonomy): domain Bacteria; kingdom Pseudomonadati; phylum Pseudomonadota; class Gammaproteobacteria; order Oceanospirillales; family Oceanospirillaceae; genus Marinomonas; species Marinomonas sp. TI.3.20. Next base: position 148,136 of record NZ_JBAKAS010000009.1, read on the forward strand.
TTTGGCGGTCTCCGCCATAACACGGTAATCACATGCCAAACAAAGCTCCATTCCACCACCAAGAGCGATACCATTAATGGCCGCTACCGTTGGGCAACATAAGTTTGATATGTCATTAAAAATACTATGCGCATGGCGTAGCTTGTCGGTTAGTTCTTCATTCTCCAGTTTAAACCAAGATGTAAACTCAGTAATATCTGCCCCCACCACAAAAACATTTTTTGCGCTGGCAAAGATAACCCCTTGTAAATCATCAGTATGTTTAAGAATAGAAATGGCTTCAGCCAATTCATTCAACGTCAAACTGTTAAACTTATTGACCGATTCGCCCACCAAATCCAGTGTAACTGTTGCTACACCGGTGTCGTCCATTGCGACTTTTACGGCTTGCCCTTCGAATATCATGCTGGTCTCCATTTGTTTTTATTGTGATTGCAGTGGCATTTAAAAAGCCACTGCAAACCAGTACTAAGAATCATGCTCTTCACAGTTGAGCTGACAGTTTAAAGACTACTTTCTAACTCTGGGATAGCATCGAATAAATCTGCAACCAACCCATAGTCGGCAACTTGAAAAATAGGAGCGTCTTCGTCTTTATTAATTGCGACAATGACTTTTGATCCCTTCATTCCTGCCAAATGCTGGATAGCCCCAGAAATGCCTACGGCAATATATAAATCCGGTGCTACCGTTTTACCGGTTTGACCGACTTGCAAATCATTTGGTACAAAACCTGCGTCGACCGCCGCTCGAGAAGCACCAATTGCCGCCCCTAGCTTATCCGCTACACCTTCAAGTAATTTGAAATTGTCGCCACTTCCCATACCACGGCCGCCAGAAATAATCACACTGGCTGACGTCAATTCTGGTCGATCTGATTCAGCTAATTGCTCACTCACAAAACGACTTTTATCTGCTGAAATAACCTGTGAAAGCACTTGGCGTTCTGCGCTGCCACCTTCTGCTGCTACTGCATCGAAACCAGTAATACGGACCGTTAATACTTTCACTGCATCCGTGGTTTTGACGGTAGCAATGGCATTACCTGCGTAAATAGGGCGAACGAACGTATCAGGTGACTCAACTTTAATCACATCGGATAGCTGAGAAACATTCAACAAGGCAGCAACGCGAGGCATGGTGTTTTTGCCTGTAGTGGTTGCTGGCGCCGCAATATGGCTATACTCAGCGGCCACATCAACGATCAGCTTAGAAATATTCTCAGCAAGCTGGTGCTCATACACTTCATTATCTGCAATCAATACCTTAGTCACACCCGCTACTTTTGCAGCTTGTTCAACCACGGTCTGACATTCAAAGCCTGCTATTAATACATGTACATCAGCATCAATTTGTGTGGCTGCCATCACTGTATTTAACGTCGCTGGCTTTAATGACTTATTATCATGTTCCGCTATAACTAAAACGCTCATGAGATCACCTTCGCTTCGTTTTTAAGTTTTTCAACCAGTTCCGCAACTGAACCAACTTTAATACCACCTGCTCGCTCTGGCGGTGGTGTCACAGAAACAACACTCACGTTACAACCCACTTCTACACCAAGATCACTCAGTGTTTTCACATCTAATGGTTTTCTTTTTGCTTTCATGATGTTTGGTAAAGAGGCAAAGCGTGGTTCATTCAAACGTAGATCCGTAGTCACAACCGCTGGCAATGTCACGCACAAGGTTTGTAAGCCACCATCTGTTTCACGAGTCACTTTCGCTTCGCCATTTTCAATAATCACTTCAGAGGCAAACGTTGCTTGTGGATAATCTAGTAAAGCCGCTACCATTTGACCCGTTTGATTATTATCTGAATCAATAGATTGCTTACCAAGAATGATAAGATCTGCAGCTTCTTCTTTTGCTACTGCCGCTAATAACTTAGCCACGGATAGGGAATCAAGACCGTCTTCTGCTTCTACTTGAATCGCTCGATCTGCACCTAACGCTAATGCGGTACGCAATGTTTCTTGGCAAGATTTAGAGCCAACAGAAACCACCACGACTTCATCAGCAACACCTTTCTCTTTTAGACGAATCGCTTCTTCTACTGCGATTTCACAGAAAGGGTTCATAGACATTTTTACATTGGTAAGATCAACGGCTGAATGATCAGCTTTGACACGGACTTTAACGTTGTAGTCAATAACCCGTTTTACGGATACTAATATTTTCATAAGCTCCTCATGTTTCTTAATTAAGCTCTGTCATTTAAGTTCAACTGATTCTAATCATCAGTTTAATTCTGTTTACGTACCTTTCTGAACAAACGCGGTACGTCACTTGTTTACCAATACCCTAATACTAGTTTGCAGGCGATTTTCATCAATAACAAAAAAGCCTCAGTTAACTAACAAAAAAAATCACAAAAAAGAAAAATGGTTAATTCTTCGACATAACTGACACAATCTTTAAGCTAAACAGACTTAACGTCTTGTTAGGAATAAGGCATTCATTTAAAGACAACATTACAATTTCAACACAGAGCTTTAAGGACGGGACAAACCAAACAAAAAAGCCCTATCAAAATAGATAAGGCTTTTAAAAAAAAATTCCAGTGAGGACATCAATTAAATGCTAACTTTTACCTCGTGATAAGAAAGCCATAAAAGCATCTCGAGCCTCTTGAGATCGCAATCTATCTTTAAAAATTCGGCCTTCACGCATCAGTGCCATTTGTACATCGTCTTGGGCCCGATACTTCAATAAGTCTTTGCTTAAAGTTACCGCCTCTACAGGCAATGCCGCAATTTTGTTGGCATAAAGCAAAGCCAAATCAAATGCTTCACCAGGCTCACAAAGATGATTAACCATGCCTATATCTAGCGCTTCTTGCCCATAAAAACCTTCTCCTAAGATGAGTTTTTCAAAAGCTTTTTGGTGCCCTACGAGAAGAGGTAATAAGTGACTTGAGGCCGCTTCTGGTACTAAGCCTAATTGCACAAAAGGGAATTGGAAGCGACTATTACGAGCAGCCAACACCATATCGCAATGCAGTAATAAAGTAGCGCCAATGCCGATCGCTTGCCCTTCAACACCAGCAACTAAAGGTTTTTTATAGCTACTGAGTATTTGTAAAAAAGCCATAACGGATGACATTTTCTCTGGATTCTGAGCTATTTGTACAAATTCGTTAATATCATTACCAGACGAAAAATTTAAACCTTCCCCATGAATCAAAGTCACCTTAATCGAATCATCCAACTCAGCTTTATGCAATGCATCACATAAAGTTTGATACATATCGATGGTGACTGCATTCTTCTTATTCGATCGGTTTAGACATAATACCTGTATACCAGACTCAATATGTTCTCTAACAAATTCGCTCACAACTTACTCCTTATCAGGCAGTTGAATAATTTGCTCTTTAACTAATTTTTGTACCATAGGGCCATCTTCTGACCAACCATGACAAGTATTCACTAAGGTTAGTAGTGTTGCAGGCACCTGCTCTGGATACTTTTTCCCAAGTGGCTGCCACATGGCTTGGAAGGCGGTTGTCGCGGCAACAGGAAGCAACTCTAAGACATGAGTGCAACCAACATTACCTTCAAATGTTTTCTTTAGCCAACGGCTCCAGCCTGGTCCAATACGCGTCCCCTTTATTTTTTCGAAACTCGGAACTGCCCCACTACAAGATGGAAATGGAAAAGCGGCCATCTCCACCTCAATGGCGTGAATTAAAAAACGATCATCTACTGTGAGCTTAACGCTGATATCATGAAATGAAGTACCTTCTGGCACTAGGCTCCCATCATATTCTCGATAAACATCATAAGGTTTCAAATCTTTCATGTGAGCTTCGATATCCCAAAGCCCATCATCACGCAAATAGGCATCTGACTCTATTCGACGCCGGTGCATTAGCTTTCGATTTGACTGCGACATGATCTGCCCCTTTGATTAAGCTCGCTCATCTCGTAAAGCTCGACGCAACACTTTACCCACATTGGTTTTCGGCAATTCTTGACGAATTTCAACGTATTTTGGCACTTTATAAGCGGCTAAATTTTCTTTGCAGTAGAGTCGAAGCTCTTTTATGTCTAAAGTATTTAGTGTTCCTTTCAATACAATAAAGGCTTTTACAGCCTCTCCGGTTTTATCGTCAGGTACGCCAATCGCAGCCGACTCTAAAATATCTAGATGACCAGATAAACACTCTTCCACTTCCGTTGGATAAACATTAAAACCAGATACAATAATCATATCTTTAGCACGATCTACAATCTGCAAATAGCCATCAGGATGCTGCATCGCAATATCACCCGTCATCAAAAACCCGTCCGGTGTCATGACTTCTGCCGTGGCTTCTGGTCGCTGCCAATAGCCTTTCATGACTTGTGGGCCTCGAACACACAACATGCCAGACTCTCCTTGTGGCAATTCATTACCTGCTTCGTCTTGGATTTTGATATCTGTTTCGGCTACAGGCAAACCAATCGTTCCAATACGCTCTTTTCCATATGGATTAAACGACACAACAGGAGATGTCTCGGTTAAACCATAACCTTCTACAACTGTACAGCCGGTAACGTCTTTCCAACGATTGGCCGCGGCGTGTGTCAATGGCATACCACCGGAACACGTTATTTTAAGAGCAGAAAAGTCCAATTTGGAAAATTCAGGGTTGTTACATAAACCAACAAAAAGCGTATTCAAACCAACAAAACCGGTGAACTTCCACTTTTTCAATTCTTTAATAAACCCTGGAATATCCCGTGGATTTGGGATCAAAACAGAATGTCCTCCCGCCTCGATCATGGTTAATCCATGTATTAAAAAACCGTAAATATGATAGAGAGGTAAAGGAGCAACAAAAACCTCGGAGCCCTTTTCCAAAACATCGCTCAACCTGAAACTAAGTTGATGCATATTTGACAACAAGTTCGCATGCGTCAACATAGCCCCTTTCGCCACTCCGGTGGTGCCACCGGTGTATTGTAAAACAGCAATATCTACAGGGTTTGATTTAAAAGGGATCGCCGCTTTACTCGCCCCTTTTGCTAAGGCTTGATTCAAAGAAATAGCTTGTGGCAAATGATAGGCTGGGACTAATTTTTTTACATACTTAACAATACCATTAATCAACAAACGCTTTGGCGCGCTGTGAAAATCTGCAATTTCCGTAATGATAAGATGCTTGACAGACGTTTTATGAATGATTTTTTCGACTTCGCTCGCCATATTGGCAAACACGACAAGCGCTTTCGCACCCGCATCGTTAAACTGATGTTCAAGTTCATGAGAGGTGTAAAGTGGATTGGTATTAACCACTATCATACCGGCTTTTATTGCACCAAAAACCACCACGGGATACTGAACCACGTTGGGTAATTGCACAGCAATACGATCACCTGGCTTTAAGTCTGTATGATTTTGCAAATATGAAGCGAACTGATCAGATTTACTCGCCAAATCACGGTAAGAAATAGTACAACCCACACTAGTGAAAGCAGGCTTATCCGCGTATTTTTTACATGAAGCATCTAACACATTCATTACAGATCTGTAGTGATTAGGGTTAAGAGACTCTGGAATGTAAGTTCCAGGTTGCTTGGACTCTAGAGACTCTGCTCCAGACTCATTAGACGTAGTTGATACATTGTCCGTCAGCATTGATTACTCCAGTTATTTTTTTTGTTAGGAGAATTAAGCATCATCTAAAACACCCGAGCGCAAAAACGACGCTCGGGCTATGACTATCTTGAAGTGCTCATTTTATATTGTTATTGAGGGAATATTTCCGTCAATTTAGTGGCCAACATAATATCTCCTTCAGCACGAATTTTACCCTGCATAAAAGCAGCCATGCCATCTAATTCCCCAGACATTACACTTTTTAACGTATCTAAATCCATATTCAGTGTAACGGTTGGATCGTCATGATCACCTTCGCCTAACGTGCACGTACCATCATCAATGGTCAGATGATAGCCAGCCCCTTCTTCCATATCAAATTGAAAAACGGCGTCCAGACCATCTGCCTGATCTGCATCAAAACGCGCTACCATATCATCAAAAACAGCTTTAGCTTCGCTCATAAATCCATCCTTTCATTCATTCTAATCTTGTCTATTTCAAGATGCCCACCCAAAAGACGGTGGGCACCTTTCTTATTTATTCGTTACTTATCATCAGTAATTTAAGCATTCAGAAAAAGAAAATCATCTTCATCCATTGCTAGTAAATTACCTGCACCTGACAGCATAGCTTCTGCATGAGCTCGGGTACGTGGCAACAAACGCTCATAATAGAAAGTCGCTGTTTGCAGTTTCGCCGTATAAAAACCTTTCTCGTCAGAACCTTCATCCAGTTTTGTTTGTGCGGTAACCGCCATGCGTGCCCAGAAATAAGCCAACACAACATAACCTGAAAACATCAGATAATCGACAGATGCAGCACCAACTTCATCTTTATTACGCATCGCCTTCATACCAATTTTCATGGTGAGGTCACCCCATTCGCCATTTACTTTATCTAAAGCAGAAATGTACGATTTAAAGCGTTTATCCCCTTTATTCTCTTTACAGAATTTATGAATAATTTTAGTAAAGCGTCGTAGTGTCGCCCCTTGCGTCATTAGTACTTTTCGGCCTAATAAGTCCAAAGCTTGAATACCAGTCGTACCTTCATACAACATAGCAATACGACAATCTCGAACGTTTTGCTCCATTCCCCATTCTGCAATATAACCATGACCACCAAACACTTGAAGACCTTGGTTGGCTGCTTCAAAACCTGTTTCGGTTAAGAAAGCTTTAGCGATTGGTGTAAGGAGAGACATTAATTCATCGGCTTCTGCTTTTTCATCATCATTACCGTGCTTGGTTTTATCCACCAATAACGAACAATAATGGATCATGGCACGGCCGCCTTCAGCAAAGGCTTTTTGTGTCAGTAGCATACGACGCACATCAGGATGAACGATAATCGCATCGGCGGCTTTATCAGGCGTTTTTGCACCAGATAAAGAACGCATTTGTAAACGATCTTTCGCGTAAGCGACTGAGTTTTGCAATGCCCATTCAGAATGAGCAAGACCTTGTAATGCCGTACCGAGACGCGCCGTATTCATAAAAGTAAACATACAGTTCAGGCCGCGGTTTGGCTGTCCGATTAGGAAACCCTTAGCACCGTCGAAGTTCATCACACAGGTAGCATTACCGTGAATACCCATTTTATGTTCAATGGAACCACAAGCCACTTGGTTACGATCACCCATGTCTCCGGCTTCTGTTACATTGAATTTTGGAACGATGAAAAGAGAAATACCTTTAGTGCCTGCTGGCGCATCAGGAAGTCGAGCCAATACGATATGGACGATATTTTCCGCCATATCATGTTCACCCGCAGAAATGAAAATCTTTGTACCAGTTAATGAATAACTGCCATCCGCTTGTGGCTCGGCTTTGGTTTTCAGCATACCCAAATCCGTACCGCAATGAGATTCTGTAAGGCACATGGTACCAGTCCACTCACCAGAGACAAGCTTAGTTAGATACGTTTGCTTTTGTTCATCAGTCCCATGTTGCTCGATGGTATTCATCGCACCATGGCTCAAACCTGGGTACATACCCCAAGACCAATTTGCTGTCGCAACCATTTCAGTAACCATCATACCCAGAGAGTCAGGAAGACCTTGACCACCTACCGCTTCAGGATGAGACAAAGAAGGCCAGCCGCCTTCGACATACTGTTGGTAAGCTTCTTTAAAGCCATCAGGTGTCGTAACAACACCATCGTTAAACTGACAACCTTGTTGATCTCCAACTCTATTAAGAGGAGACAGCACTCGCTCTGAAAATTTGGCGCCTTCTTCTAGAATGGCAGACACCATATCTGGCGTCGCTTCTTCTCCACCAGGCAATGTCGAATAATGACTATGGATATCCAACAGCTCTTCGGTGACAAATTTAATATCGCGTAAGGGTGCTTTATACTCAGGCATAACCTATTGACCTCTTCTTGTTTTTATCTTGCCTCGGTTTATGAAACAAACCCAGTTCTATGGTTGAAAGAGTCGTCCATAAGCGAGTTTCTCTCAATAACAAAAGGCACCAAGATTAATGACAAAATTAATCACTAGCATTTTCCGCTTAATATTAAGCATAAAAAACCAAAGACATTAAAAGAAGATTTACCGGCATATTAGAAGAAATTAATCGATTTTAGAAACAAAATCTAACACATTCTGCACCCAAAGTTCATCATCAAGACCGATCACCTCAAAGCGACTATCTTGCTGCCAAACTGACACTTTCACAGACAATTCACCACGAGATCCATTTATAAAAAGCGCTTGCCCAGAATCTAAGACAAAAACCCCCTTCATTCGATAAATATCACACAGAGAAATCAGAGCATTTAAACCGACACGCAATAAGGACTCATCAAATACACATTCCCGTTGCCACTGCCATCCGATGACTTTCATACCATCTTGCTGTTTTAAATAATGTGCAGTGAGAATATCTGCTTGTTCGTGATGTTCGTGATGTTCGTGGTGTTCGTGGTGTTCGTGATGTTCGTGGTGTTCGTGGTGTTCGTGATGTTCGTGGTGTTCGTGGTGTTCGTGAGTATGAGACTTCGTCTCGACATTATTTACTTCTGAAGACGAGACATTTCGATGGAGATGAGGGTCTAAATTCACACTTAATAACGACATAGGGTCTGTGATTAGAACTCGTTCAGAATCAATCGAACGCAACTGACAATAGTCTTTTAAATTATCAATATCAGCCCGTTGATATGACGATACATGGCTGGCAACAATGGTGTCAGCGCAATCAATTTGATCGTTAAAAGTGACATGCTGTGTATAACGATTATCCGACAAATTACGCGCATCAAGCACACAAAACACACCAGTAACCAAAAGTACATCTTGGTACTGTTGCGCTTTTAAAGAGTCAATAATTTGCTTAGGATGACCCAACCCAGAGGGCTCAATAATAATTCGATCTGGGTTTTGTTGCCGTATCAATTGGTTTAATCCCTGCGCAAACGCCGCCGACGTCGTACAGCAAACGCAACCGCCTGGAACTTCTTTGATGGCAACACCCGTATCAGAAAGTAAAGCCCCATCTAGACCAATATCACCAAACTCATTAACCAGCACCGCCCACCGTTCATAAGGGGGCGCCTGAGCCAATAAGTCACGAATCAAGGTGGTTTTACCCGCGCCTAAAAACCCAGTAATTAGGGTAACTTTAATACCTTGATATCGCATTTTTACTCCTACAAAAACAACAAAACACTACGCTCGTGTTGTGCGCACTTTGACATTATTATTCACATCTTTACTGCGTTTGATCAGTTCATCATCGGCGACTGCTCGAGCGGATTTCGCCAAGCGATCATACAATAAAACATTCACCGAGGCCGCTAAGTTCATGCAACCTATCGTTGGCACAAACACCACATAATCAGCACGATCAACGACTTTTTGGCTGATAGTGCCGTCTTCAGGTCCAAACACATACAAGGCTTTTTCTGGGTGCTCGAAGGCAGGCAGTGGTGTTGCACCTTGAATCAAATCCACACAGACAATTTTTGTCTCAGCATCCACAGCATCAATCAATTCATGCGCACCCAACGACTCAATATTAATTAAAGGGATCGAGGCATGGGCTTTTTTAGTATCCGTCGATAATTTAGCCGCGCGATCATAGCGTTGCCCTGAATACAAAACTTGATCCACCTGATAACAGCCAGCCGCACGCATCACCGAACCGACATTAGACGTACTTTTCGGGTTTGTTAATCCAATCGCAACAAAATCAGTATTCATGTGGGGTAAATAGACCTTAAGATAACGAAGCACCACAAAAAAGGCGCTATGAAAAAGGACAAATCATATCATTCTTTTGATCAATTCCTATCAATAAGGCAACACCTCGCAAGCACTAGATGAAAATTGCTCCGGCCATTCAATTCACGCTATGCTGCTTATCTTTATGCCACTATTACGAGTACACAACATGTCATTTATTAAAAAATGTGGTTTGACATTGTTTGCAGCCGCGGCGTTTCAAACTCAAGCAGCGTCGGTTTGGAAAGTCATGTCAGGCACTCATACCCTGTATCTTGGTGGTACCATTCACATTTTAGCGCCAGAAGACTACCCTCTTCCACAAGCGTACGATGAGGCCTATCGCGCCTCAGATAAAGTGGTATTCGAAACGGACATTCAAGCACTTAACTCCCGTGAATTTCAGCAAAAACTGGTCAATCAGCTGTCTTACTCCGACGGCACCACTATTGATCAAGTACTAAAGCCAGACACTTATCAGGCGCTGGCTCGGTTTCTGGAAGAGCGCCATATCCCTATGGATAAAATGGCGACATTGAAGCCCAGCCTTATCGCCATGACACTCAGCATGATAGAACTGCAATCTCTTGGCTTTACCAGTGAAGGCGTAGATCAATTCTATTCAGCCAAAGCCGTTATGGATGATAAAAACCAAGCTTGGTTAGAAGCCCCACAAGATCAAATCAATGTATTAGAAAGCTTAGGCGCTGGTGATGAAAGTAAGATGATCGACTATTCTCTGCAAGACATAAAAGACATGCCTAGTACAGTTAATGAGTTACGAAAGATTTGGCGCGATGGCAATATGACCGCCATGGCAGATGCCACCATTACCGACTTCAAAGAAGACTATCCAGAGATCTACCAAACGCTTTTGGTAGAACGAAATAATCATTGGTTGCCGCAAATTAAAACCATGCTCAACGACAACGGTACTGAATTTATTATGGTGGGTACCATGCACCTTGCCGGTCCAGATGGACTCTTGGCCAAATTAGCCGCCAGCGGTTATCAAATCGAAAAACTTTAATCCGCGACGCTTTTTTACATTTAATCAACGAGACTAAAAAGTCTCGTTTTCTGTATGCACAGACACAATCGGCAAACCATCAAACCCGATACCCACATGAAAAACTATTGGGCGACAACAGACCTGACAATCTTCTATATATTCCTGCTCTTCCTCTAGCACTTCTACCATCACGCTAATAACCTCACCACAGTAAGGACAAGAAATGTCCCTTTCCAGTAACTCGTCCATTCATTCACTCCTCGTATTTTGACTTCGCAAAGGGCGGCGATTGATATATTATGCGCCACTGTTTTTTCATCGCCGTTGTCACTATAGGTTACATGGCACCTAGCAAGGTAATTATGTCTTATAACGCGTTATACACTGACTTGTCTGGTTATTACGACCTCATGTGTGCCGACATTGACTATCAAGGTCAAAGTAGCAGCGCTCAGCGCCTTCATCAGATTTTTGGCAATGGTGGAAAACAGCATTTAGATTTAGCTTGCGGCACTGGCCCTCACATCGCTCACCTAGCGCAAAACGGCTTCACTTGTCGTGGTTTAGACATTAATCAGCCCATGTTAGACATCGCCAAACAACGTTGTCCTGATGCTAATTTTGCGCAAGGCAATATGTGTGATTTTTATACGGAAGAAACGTTTGATTTAATCACCTGCTTCTTGTATTCGATTCATTACAGCGGGGATTTAAATAACTTAAAAGGCTGCATAACCAGCGCACATCAAGCGCTCGCCAGCGGCGGAGTATTTTATTTTAACGTAGTGGACAAACGTCAGATTGATAATACCCTGTTTGCCAAACACAGCGTGCAACAAGATCAAGATCTATTTCATTTTAGCTCCGCTTGGCACTATGTCGGTGATAGCGAAAAACAAACACTCAATGTGCGGATCGACAAAACCACTGACCAACAAACACTCACCTGGCAAGACGAACACCCCATGGTGGCGCTCAACTTTGATGAATTAGAAGCATTATTAACGCCGTATTTCGACGTCCATGTTTTCGAGCATAATTACGAGAGCATAACACCATGGAACAAGGTTTCAGGTAATGCCATTTTTGTTTGTGTTAAGCGTTAATCCCAACGAGTTTTTGCTTTTAATAGATTCGAGTCTGCTACTTATTTTTCCAAATTTTAGAAACAGCGCGATCACTGCCTAGAAAGCCCACTATTTCACAAACTAAACCAACACCTAAAAAAACAACGATTGGAATAATCCCACCTGCTTCCGTAAATTTAATCGCTAAAAACAAAGAGGCGAGCGAGATAGCAAGAAATAACAGTCCCATTATGATTAATATTTTTCTATGCGAGTCCTTATAAACATACTCGCCTTCACCTTTCTCAAAAGACACCAACAGCGGTGAACATAATTTTTTTAATAACGCTTTCATAATAACCTTAGAATAGTTAATACAGTAAGTAACCATAATACCAAGCAAGAAAAATGCCGATACTCAAAAACAAATACTCTAATCGACAAAAACGTCGCTCAACGTTAATAATTCGAACTTACTCCCTGAGGATTGACTCACTTGAACCATTTTCATCGCCACCTCCGAGCCTAGTATTGGACGATAACGGCGCAACCAAGGCAACCCTGCAATCACCGGAGTCAACCAACTTGCCAGTGTCTCAGCCAAACGAAAATCCGCACGTTCCCCCAACAACAAAGATGGTTGAAAGACACTGACACGAGGAAAAGACAACGCTTTAATTTGATCTTCAAGCTCACCTTTCATACATAAATAAGCACTTCTGCTGCTGGCATTTGCACCACTTGAAGACACCAAAAGATAATGTGATACACCTTGCTTAAAGGCGAGCTTCGCGGCATTCAGCTGATAATCAAGGTCGACTTTTCTCTGCGCCTGAAGCGATCCCGCTTGTTTCAATGTGGTACCCAAACAAGAGAACAAGATATCCGCTTTAAAATACGCTTCATACTCTTCCAGCCGATCAAAATCCACCAGTAGATTATCCACCTTAGCCGCTGGATGAGACACAGCTCGGCGCGTTAAGGTTACGATTCTATCAATCGATTCAATGCGCGCGAGCTGATCCACCAGCGCACGCCCTACTAAACCAGTCGCGCCAATTACCACGGCGGTTTTACCCATATATCACACCTTTTTTCTGATGTTGATTACGACGGTTAAAAAAACATAAAAAAAGGCCAGAGAACACAACCTCTAGCCTTTTTTATAACACGATTTTATGCACGCAAGTTAAGCGATTTTTGTTAACCAGTTATGCGTATCTGGCGCATTGCCCCATTGAATGTCATTCAATGCTTTACGCAATTTTTCAACAACCGGCCCAGGTTCACCAGAACCCACCTTGATGTCTTCGCCATTATGAATAAAAGTGCCAACAGACGTTAGTACGGCCGCCGTACCAGACAATGCCGCTTCAACACCCGGTTTTGCCGCACGCTCAAGCAATTCAGTAACCGTAATATCACGCTCAGTAACCGTCATCCCTAGATCCGCTGCCAAGGTCAATACAGAAGAACGTGTTACGCCATGAAGGAAGCTAGAATCCAGTGCTTTGGTGATGATTTCATTGCCATCGATTAGCAAGAAATTCGCCGCGCCTGTTTCTTGTACGTCGCCATTTGGGCAGAACAAGATTTGGTCCGCTTGCACTTCTGCTTTGGCGTTCATCGTTGGGCCCAATGCACTGGCGTAGTTACCACCACTCTTAATCATGCCCATATGTGGTGCACAACGCATACCATTTTCTTCCAAAAGCAAACGTAAGGCTTTAACACCACCGGTGAAATAGTCTCCTACTGGCGACAACAAAACGTACATCATAGAAGCAATACTAGGAGTCGCAGCTTTACCAATGGCGGCTTCAGTCCCAATGTGGGTTGGGCGAATGTACAAAGACCCTGGTGGCTCAGGCACTTCATCAGCGTATTCGGCCACGACATCTAAAATCATTTGAGAGACTTGTTCTTTATCGACCGCTGGCAAAGCCAATAACTCACTACTTTGAGCAAAACGATTGATGTTTTGATCCATACGGAAAACATGAATACTTCCATCTGCATGACGAAATGCTTTTAAGCCTTCAAAACAAGTACTTGAGTAATGTAGAACATGAGCACCTGGGTGTAACTGAATACTCTCTGCAGAAACAAGCTCAGCTTTACTCCACTGATTATTTTCAAATGTTGTCATTGCCATCTTAGGCAAAAACACGCTACCAAAAGCCGCCATTATTGTGTCCTATTAAGTAAGATGAATACGATCTAATATCGCCTTGATAAACGGGTAAAAAGCTCTCCTAGTATAAAAAGCCCACCCGATGATGAACGATAGTAAATCAGATTAGTGCCGCAAGAAAGCGAATCAGAAAGAGCATTGCCCGTAAATGAATTATTTTCAGTATTTTTGCGTATTTGAACAATTTAAGAGAGCTCAAAAGGCGAGATATAAAAAGAATGAAGCACGAGTGACAAACAACATGGGAACTAACAACCCAACGAGCGTTACAAGGTAAACACAGAAATTTGATTACCTCCGGCATGCTTGGATTGATACATAGCATGATCCGCATGTTGAATCAAAGCCAACACATCATTGGAATGCTCAGGATAATGAGCAATACCAATACTTGCCGTTACATTGAATTCAAAACCCTCTAAGAAATACGGAGCGGCAATTTCCTTACGAATTTTCTCTGCTACCTTATCGCTGTCGTTCGTTACGCTAATACCATTTAGCAATACCAGAAACTCATCCCCGCCTTGCCTAGCAACACTGTCCGATTCGCGCACACTCAAAGCCAAGCGACCGGCAATCGCTTGCAAGAGTTTGTCACCCATTGCATGGCTATAATCATCATTAATTTCTTTAAAACCATCTATGTCGATAAACAGCAAAGACAGCAGGGTCTTTTCGCGACGGGCTCGATTTAATCCATTTTGTAAACGATCTAAAAACAACGAACGATTAGGCAAATCGGTTAAAGGATCATGACGCGCCATACGCTCTAAACGCGCCTCCATTTGCTTACGCTCGGTAATATCATGGGCAACTGCAATGCGATACTGGTGTTTTTCCGACCATCGAGCAGACCATAAAACATGAACAACACGACCACTTTTATGCACCCAACGATTCTCAAAGCGAGGCTTTAATTCTCCCTTTAAAAGATGCTCAACCACCTCATGAGTTTTTTCTACATCTTCTGAAAACAGCATGATATCCATCGGTTTACCAATTACTTCATCCGGCGTATAGCCAAACATATCTTCAAACGCGGCACTGACAAAAACAAAATTGCCCGCACGATCAACCACGCAGACAGCATCGAGCATCAACTCTAAAATATCAGGAAGGTGAATGCATTCACTGACTCTCATATAAGACTCCGTCTCTCACGCACCTATCAAAACAAAATACACTGAACATCAACCACTTTGAGCGGGTGATGTTCCAGCCGTTCAACTAATAACCCATATCATTAGAAAACCCATGTGTAAAAGAAGTAAGCACCTATTTATTGAACAAGCTCTTGGCTTTTCTCGACTGGCTCGCTATAAAAAATGGCTTCGCCTGATACTTTCGCTTTTGGCAAAGAAAAACCAGAACCAATTGAGGCTCCTAGCCCACCCGTCCCAAGTGAAAGTCCCAAGCCAGTCCCTAAGCTTTGAAAAGAACCTTCTGAAATACTGTCTAAAATAATGCCATTAGCACCAATTTTGGCGGCTTGATCTTTTAACTCTTCTTTAGCCTTTTCCAGCCGTCCGGCATCAGAAAAGCCCTTTTCACTCGACGCCTTCACTTTACCCAATCTTTCGTAAGTAAAATCAGGTTTATGAGAAAAAATAGTGACCTGCTCAGGTTTAATAGCGGGACGCTTGTTTCCCGTTAATTCATAGGAGCCAGACGCGCAACCTAGTAAATAAAAAGGGACGATTAGTATGGATAGAAGCTGGATGACTTTTAGCATAAAAACTCACACTCACTATTCAAAAGAAAACATAAAACCTTGCACACCCAAGGCGAAGACCAGTGCAGCCTTACACTATCAAGATATACCAGTTTTTAGCCGCACACCAAAAAATCATCAAAAAAATAAAGACTACGGTCCGACTTAATTTACGCAATATCTTTAAAGAAGACACAAAATGAGAATCAAATAAAAACAAAATAAATCATAAAAAATGACATTTCATTACAAAAACTTACCTTTACTTACAGGTTATCACAAAGCATTCTAAAAGTGATGATGTGCAAAACGAGCGTATTGATTGCTAATAGCTTTGCTAGAAGCTGACTTGGCGACAAATCAATACAAAACACTAATAAATTTTAGTCATTGTTTTAGTTATCTTTTTTATTAATTTTTAATGTAATAAAGGTATTTTTTACAAAGGTAAAACGTCAAGATCTTGCACTTTTAGTTGGATTTTATAAATACCGGCCGAATGTGCAAAGAAGGTAAAAAATACTAAAAAATCTCAAGAAATAAGTTTATCGATTAAGACATCTAATCAGTAACTAGGCAGTAAAGAAGGAAAAACAATACAAAATAGAGAAACTTAAATTTAACAACAACGTGCGATACAAATAAATACATGCACTCCTCTACTTAAATAAGGAACGTAATACATGAAAAAAATTATTTTCACTCTTGCCGCGCCTTTACTATTAGCAGCAACCGCAGCTAACGCAGCAACAGTACTTAAAACGTGAGCGTCCGGGCATCACCACCTAGGCAAGCTCAAATTATTATCTATTACTTTTTTTCATTTCTGAGTGGCGTAAAACGACAAGTGGATCTAAGGTTATAGATAGACAGAGAGCAAGGGATT